>REAP01000134.1 GCA_004294385.1 Oscillatoriales cyanobacterium
AAAACCTACAGAAATCTGTAAATCAAACTTAGCGGTCTATGTTTAGCCTAGATTAAGTGCTATAAGCTTCCTGATTGCTCAGGTTGGCCTAATCTTCCCAGTTAGAGACTGCCTTTATTAGCAGAGGACTTGCATATTTGGTTTTTTGATGATTAATTTGTGCCAAGTGTGTTTCTGTGGTTTTCACGCCCAGTCAGCTTTAGCAACCCGCACTAATCAAGCGTTTATCCAGTTTATAACGATTATTGCTCACTTTCGTCAAAGTCTGAAAAATCTAGACTTGTCTAGATTTTTCAGCTACTGTTTTAAATCCCAAATTAGATGGCTAGCGGTTTTGGTTAAAAAAACAAGGTTAACAAAACTTTACTTTTTATACCACAGGGGCGGCACAATTAGCACGAGTTTCAACTAATTTTTGTTGCTATCAACAGAATTTTGCCCGATCGCAACTTGAGAGTAGGCTATAGAGCGTCGTTGTTTGACGGTTTGCACTTGCAGCAGCAAAGATTCGATTTCTGCTTGCAGATGCAGAAATTTAACTTGATGATCGGCTTTGTACGGGGACTTCACAGACTCTACTTTGCGGGTAAAACCGATCGCAACGGTAGAAGAACTAGCCATTTCGGGATTGCTAGCCGTGATTTGAGGCCGAGAAAGAGTGGAAGAATTATTTGACATTAGTAATTGAGTAGACATATCTACACATTCACACCATTGAGTTACTTTAACCTGAACCGATCGTATTAAACATCAAATTAACCGATCGAGCTAAAATTGGTTTAAATTCCTCGGCCATTGCCTAAAACCATTGACATCGTGACCCTGATTCTACCTGTAACTGACTCTGCTCATAACTCTACTGCCCGCGCAGTCTTGCCGAAACACTACGGCTGGCCGGGCTTGATCGAAGCTTATCGCCCCTACCTGCCGGTGACTGCAACCACGCCGGTAGTGACACTCCAAGAAGGCAACACTCCCCTGATTCCAGCACCTGCGATCGCCGCTCTCATCGGTAGAGACGTGCGAGTCCTGGTCAAATACGACGGCCTCAACCCCACTGGTAGTTTCAAAGACCGGGGGATGACAATGGCGATTTCCAAGGCAAAGGAGGCTGGTGCCGAGGCGGTAATCTGCGCCAGTACGGGCAATACTTCCGCAGCAGCAGCAGCCTACGCCCGACGTGGGGGGATGCGCGCCTTTGTATTGATTCCCGAAGGTTACGTGGCTTTGGGCAAGTTGGCCCAAGCTTTACTGTACGGTGCGGAAGTGATTTCGATTGTCGGCAACTTCGATCGGGCTTTAGAAATTGTCCGGGAAATGGCCGTCAACTACCCAGTAACGTTGGTAAATTCGGTGAATCCTTACCGCTTGGAAGGCCAAAAAACGGGAGCTTTTGAAGTCGTTGACGCTTTGGGCGATGCCCCTGACTGGCTGTGTATTCCCGTGGGAAATGCGGGAAATATCACAGCATACTGGATGGGTTTTTGTCAATACCATCAAGCCAAAAAATGTTCGCGGCTACCACGGATGATGGGATTTCAAGCGGCGGGGGCTGCACCGTTGGTGACGGGACATCCGGTGCCGAATCCAGAAACTCTGGCGACGGCGATTCGGATTGGGAACCCGGCTAGCTGGACACAGGCTGTTGCTGCTTCAGAAGCCAGTCGCGGCAGTTTTAGTGCTGTCACGGATGAGGAAATTCTCGACGCTTACCGCTTGTTAGCATCCGAAGAAGGGATTTTCTGCGAACCAGCGAGTGCGGCATCTGTGGCCGGTTTGCTGAAGGTAAAAGACCAAGTTCCGACGGGAGCAACAGTGGTTTGTGTGCTAACTGGTAACGGTTTGAAAGACCCGGATACAGCAATTAATCATAGCAAGAACAACTTTAAACAAGGGATTGCTCCGAATTTGGATGCGGTAGCTGGGGCGATGGGGTTTTAAGAAGTTAGTTGGCAGTTGTCAGTTGTCAGTTGTGTTCTTTGTGTCCTCTGTAGTTCGTTTAAACTCATATCTTGCACCAATGTCAATAAGGGGATTTTTGGTGGGGGAGGGCGGGTTTATTTAACCTATCTACAACCAGAGAGGCTGTGGGTGAACCCGTTATTTAACCTATCTACAACCAGAGAGGCTGTGGGTGAACCCGCCCCTACAGCTAATTGAGAATGGTGCAAGATCTCAGTTTAAACTAAGATATTGCACCTGCGATCGAAAACCTGTAGGGGCGGGCGATGCCCTGAGCGGAGCGCCGTCCTGAGCGTAGTCGAAGGGTCGAAGGGTTCACCAACAATATCTAACAAGTACCAACAATCTGAATAAACCCGCCCCCACCCAACAGTAAATCGCAATCTACCTCTTTTTAAATTCACATCTTGCAACATTCCCATAAATAGGCTTTCTGGTCTGTTGCACTCTTAGTTAAAATCTCTTGTGGGGTGGGCATCTTGCCCGCCCCTAAACTGGACATTCTACATTTCCCCCTGAGATATCCATGCACCCCAAAAATAAGGATGAGATAACAATTGATAATCGGGATTAGCCTTAATAAAATCCTCTGAAATAACTTTTTTATCGTTGATAAACTCATCGACAATATCGCGACCTAAAGGAAATTGTTGTAACTCCCGAATCGTAATTGTGCGAATATAAGATTGAGCCTTTAATAAAGCTTCTCGCTTACCTAAACCCAGCTCAACATCACTTAAAATACATCCCGCCACCGCAAAGGCACGCCGCAGCCCAAAAACTCCCTCCCCTAATTGCACATCTCCTAAGCCAGTTTGACAAGCAATTAAAATCGTTACTTCATTATAAAACCACTAACCAATTTGATAGTACGGCAATGAACCCATCGTGGCTGGGATAGTTGAAGATGGTATTTTTTGATCGCGCAAAAAGTTAACGATTAATGACTAATAACTATTGACCAAAAGGCGGTAGTTGAAGTAACTGATTTTTAGAAGGCGGAAGTTGAGCAGGATTATGGCGAATCTCGATCGCACTTTCTGCATTTCCCGTGCTCACAGGTACTATCTCCAAAGAATATACACTCTCATTTCTCGCAGCAGCAGGGGTTTTGGCTTTCGTGAGCAAGTCAACGGCATCTCCGAGGGCGCTAGTTAAATTTTTGCTAGTTTCGGCGTGGCGGGATTCTTCTTGTTTGAGGGCTTGAGTCAGTTGTTTGATTTGTTCAAAAGCCCGATCGCGCTCTTCTAGTACCATAACTAACTTAGCCTTAAGTTCGCCAACAGTTTGCAATCCTTCAACTTCTTGCTGACGGGCAATTCCAGCTTCCCCGCCTTCCGACACAATGGGAGAAAAATTTTGCGATTGCTCGATTTGTGCTTCCAAATTAGCGATGCTTTGCTGAGTTAATTTAGCATCATTCCGCCGCTGTTCCGCTTCGGTATTGTAGAGTTGACGCCACTGGGCCGCACTTTCACCGGCTTCATCGCGATCGCGCGTCATCTCTGTTAACTGCTGTTGCAGTCGCTTGATTTCATCTAACCACTGTCTGACATCTTGAACCATAATATTAATTATATATTGGGGAATTGGGAATTGTGAATTGGGGAATTGGGAATTGGGAATTGGGAATTGGTAATAGCTTAATTAATTATGAACATTTATTACTGGCTGCGCTACCTGATTTTAGCTTTGTTTAGGGTATTTTTGAGGTTACTGAGAGCTATCAAAAAGAAATTTGGTCGCTTTTGGCTTTTTTGCCGGTGTTTGACCTGGCGCACGCTCAGGGAAGTCTCCGTGAAGGCAGGAGAGCAGCGATTGCCGGGGCTGTCTGCGGAAATGGCCTACAATTCTATGCTAGCGCTATTTCCGGGGCTGTTGGCGATGTTATGCGCGATCGCCCTTTTTGAACCTTTGCAATCAACACTTTATCAAATTGCCGGTCTTTTGGGCAAAGTTATACCCGATGACGTGCGAAATTTGATTCGTAGTTCCCTCACAGAAATCCTTTTATATCGCAACCAACAACTATTTTCCCTCAGTTTTGTAGCATCACTGTGGGCATTTTCGGGAGTAATGAGCGCCGCAATGGCTGCACTCGATCGCATCCATGAAATTCCGCCCGATCGCACTCGACCTTTTTTCAGAGCAAAACTGATTTCTTTAGGACTGAGTATCGGCACAATCATACTATTAATTCTAGCATCTGGCGTAGTATTTCTCAGCGATTTAATTGTCCAAGCTATTGCCCGTCAGAGTTGTCTGCTGGAATCTGTCGCTAATTGCAATTTAAAAGAGATTAAAAATTGCTTAGCACTCACAGACAATTGTCCTTTGGAGTCGCAACTATTGGCTATTTGGCGGCTGTGGCGCTGGCCTAGTTCTTTGGGAATTATATCTGTCACCTTTGCCTTTGTTTACCGTTACGGGCCAAGCCGACACCAACGAGATATTCCAATTTTTTCCGGTGCTGTTTTTGCCGCTATTTTGTGGGCGCTGATTTCAGCTTTGTTTCGTTTCTACGTTTTGCATTTGGGCAATTATACTTGGACTTATGGGACTATCGGCACTTTTATTGTTTTGCTATTGTGGCTCTATCTTTGTTCTTTGGTAATGCTGATTGGTGCTCAGTTGAATGTAACTATTGGGAAAGCAATGAAACTAAAATAATGGGAATTGGGAATGGGGCATAGGGCATAGGGCATAGGGCATAGGGCATAGGGAATTGATTATTTCATAATTGCTCCTTCTTCCTAACATCCATTAAATCCATTACAAAATCCGTTGCCGAACTTGTTCCTAACATCCGTTAAATCCGTTACAAAATCCGTTGCCGAACTTCCTTCTTTTATTACCGGATACCAAATTACCTACGCAGTATAGTGCTGAGGATACCCGCAACAAAAGAAAGCAAAACCAGTATCCAGATAACAGCACCCGGAATGAATGTCAAGAGGCCAACACCTCTGAGAATCCAAACTAACAAGGTGATGCCCAGGATAGCCCAAAATATGCCGGTAGATAGTCGCATTTGAAATCTAGGAGAATTAGTCATGTTGAATATTAAAGTTATGTCTGGATCAATGATAGCTGCTTTGTTGGCGATCGGCTCTTATCTGGGAGCAATTTCTAGTCCCGGTTCCGCTGTGGCGCGTGTGGGTACAAATATACTAGGAGAAGCGGCTAATGCTGCTCAAAAAACACCCTCTGCAAGTGTAGCAATTACCGATCGCACAATTGGAGCAGCCAAGGTCGGGATGACTTTCGGACAATTGAAAAAGGCTCTGGGTTCCACCTCGCAGTTTAAGGTTCAGTCTCCTTTTATGGTAGACTTTGATGCGATCGCGATCAGCCAGTTGGGAAAAGTACAGTATCGGATTATTTACGCTGCGGGTACAAAGCTGAAAAATGGCGATGTCATTGAACTTTTAAGGACTGACAACGCCAATTATAAAACAGTTCAGGGTGTCGGGCCAGGAATGACTCTGAAACAAGCAGAGGCAATTTACGGCAAGGCTACTTTATCTTATAACGTGGATAATGAAATGAGAGAAAATGTAGTTTTTGCCAAGCAACCCACTAACAAAATTATGTTTGTCCCCAAAGCTGAAGGGAAGCAATTTGCCGGAGTTTATGGTGCTGGTAAAGGGGGATTTTTTCAGACTAATAAGTATCAGCCGAATGCTGTGATTGAGTCTGTAATGGTGCGGAAGTAAATTGGTAAAGCAATCGTCGAATAGATGATATCAAATCCGGCAGCATCCTGATTTTACAAATATATTCGTAGGGGCGAAGCATTCCGGCAGTAAATCTTTGGTTGTCACTAATCAATACTCTGCCGGAATGCTTCGCCCTGACACAATTAAATGTGTCCATAGCAATTTGATTGCTCAAGTAATGGGATGAAAGTAAAAAGCCGCTCCTAACAGAATATAAGTTGCTAAAAGCAAAACTCCTTCCAGCCAATTCGATCGCCCATCGAGACTAATTAGATTAGCTATCGTAACTGCGATCGCAACTGCAACCACTTCAAAGTGAATGAAATACTGTTTCCGCCATTAGTTGAAGGGTTGATTAAAGCAGAAAAAGCCCGATCGCAGCAGCTTGAACAGCAAGCTGCGGTGGAGCACCAACGGGCTGAAAGATTGGCGACGAAGTTGCGAGAATTAGGAGTTGATCCCGATCGCATTTAGAACCAAGCTACAATTATTTCCGGGTAGGGACACGGCACTGCCGTGTCCTCCGTTGCTGCCGTGTCCTCCGTTGCTTATTCCCAGTTTATCGAGTCAGCCGCTGGCCGTCCTTGAACACTCCCGGAAAACGCTTACCACTGGTATCAATAATTATCCCTTTACCGTGAGGCAATCCCTTGCGAAACTCTCCCTGATAGCGGATACCATTAGAGAACGCGCAAGTACCCCTAGCATCGAGTTCTTCATTAAAGAATTGTCCCGAACACCGAGTACCGTCAGCACGGGTGAACACCCCCGCACCTAAAGGCTTGCCCCCCAAAAATTGACCGACAAAGCGATCGCCATTCACAAAAATGAATTGCCCCTGTCCAGTCGGCGTACCCAATTTCCAATCCAGAGAAAATGGCCCGACATAACGATCGCCATTCACAAAAATAGCAGTCCCAAAACTAATTCTGCCATTTCGGAATACGCCCTCGACGCGAGCATCATCCTTAAAAATAAATTGTCCTCGACCATTTGGCTGGCCAAGGCTGAACAGCCCCTCATAGCGATCGCCGTTAGAGTAGATATATACCCCTGTGCCGCCCGGTAAACCGTTAACTAAGTCTCCGATGTAGCTATCGTTATTATCGTAATCGCACCGAACTCTAGCTGTAGCAATAGCTGGCACACAGCGACCGGTTCTAGCTCCTCCTTGCGCCATTGATGGCAATGGATAAGTCGCATAACTACCAATTCCCAACACTGATGCAACTAATAAAGCAATTCCACTGGTTTTAAAACTGGAAATCATTAAGCAAGTTTCTCCTATGCGATTCTGGATATTATTTTCCTTCGTCATTTGTCGTTTGTCCGATTTCCGCTCAAAACTGGCCTTAAAGGCTCAATTTATGATTTACGAAAGTCCCGGTTTGCCATTGCGGAATACCCCCGGAAAGCGTCTGCCACTAGCGTCGATCATCGTCCCGACACCGTGAGGCAATCCCTTTCGCAATTCTCCTTCATAGCGCGTACCATTAGGGAAAGTGCAGGTAACGGAAGCATCAAGTCCTAGATTAAAAAAACTGCCTGAGCAGCGAGTTCCGTCTGCCCGCACTAATACCCCAGGCCCAAAGGGTGAACCTGCAAAGAATAGTCCTTCATAGCGATCGCCATTGGAATAAAAAAACTGACCCCGCCCAGCAGGTTGACTACTAATCACATTAGTCTGAACATTTCTAACGACTCCAAAGTCTCCGATGTAGCGTTCTCCATTGGGAAAAATCACCGTCCCAGACCTCATTGTGCCGTCTTGGAAGATACCTGTATAGCGGCCATCATCCTTAAAAATGAATGTCCCTCTGCCATTGGGCACTCCATTGCGAAATTGTCCTTGGTAGCGATCGCCATTAGCATACACATAAACGCCCGTACCGTCTGGCAGACCATTCACAAAGTCTCCCTCGTAGTTGTCCGCCCCCTCATAATTACATTTGACTTTCCCAGTAGGAGGATTGCCTTGACAGACAGGAGGACGTTTCCCTTCTTCTTTTTTTGCCTCATCTTTTGGTTGAGCAATTGACGGCTGAGGATTCAAGAGATTAGTCGCGCTTCCGATACAAGAAGCAACTAATATCACCATCCCTAATTTTTGAATTGAACCGAGCATGAGAAATCTCCTTTGACTTGAAAATATATTAGTAATAGGGATTTTAGAGAAGTGAAGCTTACTGAAATGTCTGGTATTTTTCAATTCTAATGTTGATTTTTCAGGAGCGCTAATTGCCCTCTCTTGGCTGTAGGGACTAAGGCCAAGCCCATTGGTGTCAACTGAAGCCGAAAGCCCGCCAGGGACTGAAGTCCCTGTCTAATAGCGAAAGTCCTCTAAAGAGGACTAATGAGTTCTTCAGTCCTCTTTAGAGGACTTTAGCTTTGAGACAGGGGTTTCAACCCCTGTCGGACTATCGGTTTTACGTTAAGTTGACACTAATGGGCACTGCCGTCTCCTCTTGGCTGTACGGACACGGCACTGCCGTCTCCTCTTAGCTGTAGGGACTAAGGCCAAGCCCATTGGTGTCAACTTAAGCCTAAAGCCCGCCAGGGACTGAAGTCCCTGTCTAATAGCGAAAGTCCTCTTAAGAGGACTAATGAGTTCTTCAGTCCTCTTTAGAGGACTTTAGCTTTGAGACAGGGGTTTCAACCCCTGTCGGACTTAGCATTTTTGCTGCTTTACTGTCAATTATTAGCGCCCCGTCGCTCTATTAGCATTTGGCAGACGGCTGATAACTGCATTAGCGGGTTTTGGTTCACGACTTGGGGGTTTTTCCCCAACTCCTTTAGCAACTTCAACGCCGTTTTCTTCCAGAATCACGATCGGATCAGCTCCTGACTTGACATCAACCCGCTTCACCAAAACTCGCCCGTTAGACAACCGCTGCCCTACTTTGACATATCGACTGGTTGGTTCATTCGGTACTCTGACAATCACTTGCGTCTCGCTCCCCACTTTCACAACACCGCTGACTTCAGTGCCTGTAGCGAGGTCAGTAGAAGGTGGTGGAGGAGGCCCAGGAATTGCCGGCACTTGCTTGACTGGAGGCGGATTGGGGTCTACCCACTGGGGCGGACGCTTGTCTACTGGCAGTGGTGGTAGATTCGGCACTCCTAGGGGTTTAGCTGCAATTGGCTGGGGCGGGCGTGGATTCCTAGCGGTCAGCGGATTCCTATCGGCAGTTGTTGCTGGATTTGGACGGCGGCCAAAGGGAGGCGTAGTGATCCCCGGTACTTGGCGCGGGGAGCCAACTTGCGAGCCATCACCTCCCGGCAAACCGGGCTGTCCGGGGCGACCACCAAACGGAGGCGCATTGAGTCCCGGAACTTGGCGCGGGGAGCCAACTTGCGAGCCATCACCTCCTGGCAAACCGGGCTGTCCGGGGCGACCACCAAAGGGAGGCGCATTGAGTCCGGGAACTTGGCGCGGGGAGCCAACTTGCGCGCCATCACCTCCTGGCAAACCACCCTGTGCGGGGCGACTTGCCAATTGAGGAGCATCTACTCCCGGTACTTGCCGTGGGCGGCCAAGTTGTGCTCCCTCGCCTCCCGGCAAAGTAGGATTTTGGGGAGAGCGAAGGCGTGGTACTTGTGGCACCGCAGCTAAGTCCCTACCAAGGGCCTTTTCCCCTGCGGGTTCAGGATTTGTCGGGGTTTCGGATAGAACTGGCAGAAGAGGCGCTTTTGCTATGGTTCGCGCGTCATAGTCTTGATCGCGGACGGCTGCATCAAGTCTATTCTTGCCCTGCCGCCAAACTGCTTGCAGCAAATTGATTCGCGTCACGCAAGAAAGAGATCCCCTTCTTTCTGTCGGTGGTCGATATACCTCAATTGCTTCTGCAATTTGGGGCACAATGGAACACCGGAGAGCATCAGGAGGTGATTTATCTCCGTAAATGTTCCACAAGTTTGAGGCTATTACATATTCATCAAGAGTTTTTTGTATTCTTCGGAAGAATGGTCGGTTAGTTAGGAGTAACTCTCGTCTGGTTGAATTCTTGCTTCCTTCTTTGCCGTAAATGGTATCGACTAATAGACCCAGATCCGTACGGTACTCAGAATTTTGTGTGGTGTCGTCTAGCAGAGCCTGAAGCGTCCTGAATTCGCTGACAATGCCTCTTGCTGTCGGGCTGAGATTGATTGGGGGAGCGGCGGGGCCCTTGAGCTTGGTTCCTCCAATTTGGACAGGGCGAGTTAGCTCTGGCAGTTTGGGTAGCGCGGCAACCTCTCTCGGTGGCAGCTTGGGCAATGGATTGGCTGTCATCGGCCCTGCTGGGACTCCTAGAACGTTGTTTTGAACTGCGATCGGGGGAAGTGGGCCAAAGGGGTCTATCTGAGCAGGATTTGCGGTTAAGGGGCCTGGCGGTATGGGCTGACCCGCTGGTGTGTTGGGCTGGTTCTTTTTGTCGTCTATGCCTGTTTGACTTTGTGTTGCTCGTTGGTCGGGGTTGGTCGATCGAATTAATCCACTTGGCCCAGCCGCTACCACTGGAGACGGAAAAGCCTGAGCTCCTGGGGTGGGGCCAGCCCCGGCTGCCGATGATGGAGAAGCTGCACTAGGAGTGGGACTGGGGCTGGCTGTGTTGCCACCCCCGCCGTCACCGCAGCCTCCGATCGCAAAAGCTAGTAGTCCTATAGTTGCAAAATATAAAAGTTTGTGCATTGCCGATCGCCTCTAACTGCTTGATTTCAACATATCCAACACGACTTTGCTACAGCCCGTTGTCGCTTTAAGTTGATCTGTGTTCGATGTTATGCGATCGCTTCACAATTGCCAAGTTATCTGATTTTTGGGAATTCCAGTATCATTCAATCCGACTCATGCGATCGTCCCAGAAAAATTACTGGGATTTTTGAATTCAGAGCTGAGAACTATTGACATCAGAACCGGATGTATGCTAATGTTCCGTCCTAATAGTGTTGATTAAACTTTCACACCGATCGCAACTAAGATCTACTATCCTAAAATCTTGATTTTCTTACTCTTAAAGCTAACCAAGCGGTTGGTAAAAGCGTAAAAAATCAAAGAAAACATAGATAAAATATTCTATAAATCTATGTCAAACGAAACTATAACTGAAAAATCATACTAAATAAGGTATTGGCATGGCACAAGCGTTTGTATCTCCTGTAGTGCTGATCATTTTAGATGGCTGGGGTTATCGCGAGGAAACCGACGGAAATGCGATCGCAGCCGCAAAAACACCAGTGATGGACAGTCTCTGGGCAGTCTATCCCAAAACTCTGATTCGTACTTCCGGTAGAGCCGTAGGTCTTCCCGACGGGCAAATGGGCAACTCCGAAGTCGGTCACTTGAATATCGGTGCGGGCCGGGTTGTGCCTCAAGAGTTAGTACGGATCTCCGATGCAGTGGAAGATGGTTCTTTGCTGAGCAATCGGGCCCTGGTTCGGCTTTGCGAGAAAGTCCGCGCCACCGGCGGTAAGTTGCACCTCACAGGCCTTTGTTCCGAGGGCGGGGTTCATTCCCATCTCAGTCATATTCAGGGCTTGCTGCAATTGGCAAAAGCCCAAGGAATTACTGAGGTTTGCATTCACGCCATTACCGATGGCCGCGATACTACTCCGAAAGAGGGTGTCGAAGCTCTAGCCAAGATTGAAGGTTATATCGAAAAGGTGGCGATCGGCAAAATTGTCACTCTCAGCGGTCGCTACTACGCGATGGATCGTGACAAGCGTTGGGATCGGGTGCAGCGCGCCTATGATGTGATGACGACTGAGAGTGTGCCTGATGGTCGATCGGCTGTGGAAGTATTACAGGCATCTTATGCGATCGGGGTGACGGATGAATTTGCAATTCCGACCCGGATTGCGCCTGGAGCAGTGGCATCCGGCGATGGGATGATTTTCTTTAATTTTCGCCCAGACAGGGCTAGAGAGCTGACTCAGGCCTTTGTCGATCGCAATTTTCAAGGCTTTGAACGGCAGTTAATTGAGCCGCTGGTCTTTGCGACTTTTACTCAGTACGACCCGAAGTTGTCGTCGGTGTTGGTGGCCTTTGAGCCGCAGAATTTGAACAATATCCTGGGCGAAGTGATCTCGAAACACGGTTTGCGGCAGTTGCGGACGGCGGAAACTGAAAAGTATGCTCATGTGACTTATTTTTTCAATGGAGGACTGGAAGAGCCTTTTGAAGGGGAAGACCGGGAAATGGTGCAGAGTCCGATGGTGGCGACTTACGATGAAGCACCGGAGATGTCCGCTGCCCTAGTTACGGATGGGGCGCTAGCGGCGATTGAGAAGGGTATTTATTCGTTTGTGGCGATTAACTATGCTAACCCGGATATGGTTGGCCATACGGGGATGATGGATGCGACTATAATTGCGATCGAAACTGTAGACAAATGTTTAGGGCGGCTGGTGACTGGCGTTACCAAAGCTGGGGGAACGGCAATTATTATCGCCGACCACGGTAATGCAGAACAGATGTTTGACGAGAAGGGAAATCCTTGGACGGCTCACACGACTAACCCAGTGCCGTTTATTCTAGTAGAAGGCGAAGGTCTGAAGATTCCGGGTCACGGAACGGATGTTCCTCTGAGGGAGGATGGCTGTTTGGCTGATATTGCGCCGACGATTTTGGAGTTTTTGAGATTGCCTCAGCCTGCTGAGATGACGGGACGTTCTATGATTCGATCGGCTGATTTTGAAGTTCGCACCAATCGCTCTCCGGTACGAGTCCGGTTGTAGTAGGGACACTCAAGCGTGCCCATTGGTGTCAACTTAAGGTACAACCGATAGTCCGCCGGGGGTTGAAACCCCCGTCTCAAAGCGAAAGTCCTCTCAAA
>REAP01000135.1 GCA_004294385.1 Oscillatoriales cyanobacterium
CCCTGAGCGTAGTCGAAGGGTATGTTCCCTGAGCGTAGTCGAAGGGTTTGTTCCCTGAGCGTAGTCGAAGGGTATGTTCCCTGAGCGTAGTCGAAGGGTATGTTCACTCTTTTCGCCCAATTCCCAATTCCCAATTCCCAATTCCCAATTCCCATAACATTACTTGACTACTCGGAGGCGCACTGTCACCGTTGTGATCCCACCTTTCCGCATCAAAACTGCTGAAATCCAACGATTTTCCGGCGTAGCTGGAGCTTTACCTACTTTAAAAATTCCCCCTGAATTGAGTAATTCTAACTCAACTTCAGAAGGCTTGAAAAATGTTTTTTCGCTGACTGGTTGTTCTAAAGCAGTTCCGATTAAAATGTCTTCGCCGATCGCTTCTTTAACAATTGCATCAAAATGGTACTGTTCACCCACTTTAACTTGCTCTGGCAAATTCACTTGAATTGTGGGAGGATTCATGCCGGAAGTGACTTGAGTTTGTTCGGCTAAAATCTCTTGTTTGACTATTTTTTGACCTTCAAATCGCTGCTGAGAACGAATCGTAGCTTTCAGATTTAAGTCTGTACCATCTTTCTTCTGAGTACCGGCGATTGTAGTCACGGTTTCAGCAACCGTAGCACTTCCTTCGGCTTTCCAATATTTGATCTCTGTGCGGTAATTTAAACTAGGATAGCGCTGCCAAAGTTGAGTTAGTGCTTTTTCCATATTCTGACTGTTCAATCCGTCAGAATGTGTGAAATTTTGACCGTAAAATGCCATAACTGCTTTGACATCGCGACGATTTGCTGCTGCGTCAATTTCGGTTAGCAGCTTTGTCAATTCTGCCGGTGCATTTGCGGGAGTTTGAGCTTGAAGTTGGGGATTTGCTTGGCGCACTTCTTGAGCCCGCACAGCAGCCGGATGCAGCGCGCTAGCACTTATAACTGTTAAAAATATCAAAAAAGGTGCGATCGACCCTTCGATGGAGTTTATCCTGAACCCTGAGCGTAGTCGAAGGGCCGAAGGGCTCCCCTGAGCCGGCAAAGGTAGCCAGCGATCGGCTTTTTTGTCCTGATGGCTGGTCAAATACTCAGATACACTTGGCACTAAATTCAAAAAATTACGCATTAGATGATACTTTGGTTATTTGTCAGGGCTCACGAGCGCGGACAATTGTTTCCTTGCAACGAAGACTGACAACGGAAGGAGGAATACGGGACTATCTAATTTTAGAGGGCTGATGGGAAATTGGCTGAAACTGCCATAACAATAAGCATAATAATCTAAAACCTCAAACATAAATATTGATCTACCTGTGGAACTTGTAAAAGAGACAAATACCTTGACAAAAGCGCCCCTCCGGTTATTGATTGCAGCTAGCGGTACTGGCGGACATCTATTTCCGGCGATCGCCACCGCACAGCAATTGAACGACTGTCATATCGAATGGCTGGGAGTTCCAGACCGCATGGAGACTCAGTTAGTTTCTGCCCTTTACCCCCTCCACACGATCGCCGTTGAAGGCTTTCAGCAGCGATTAGGACTCGGTACGGTGCGAATTTTGGGCGGACTCCTCGGCGCAATTCTTCGGGTGCGCCGATTGCTCAAACAGGGCAATTTTCAGGGAGTATTTACTACCGGTGGTTACATCGCAGCACCGGCAATTCTGGCGGCTCGCTCTTTGGGTTTGCCGGTGATTCTCCACGAATCTAATGTTTTTCCGGGTAAGGTGACTCGTTGGTTGAGTCCTTTTTGCACTAAAGTTGCGATCGGATTTGAGGCCACGGCTGACTATTTACCCCGTGCGAAAACGGTGGTTGCGGGTACTCCAGTGCGATCGCAATTCCTGACTCACGAACCTCTAAACTTACCAATTCCTGACAACGTACCCGTAATTTTAGTCATGGGCGGCTCTCAAGGCGCTGTCGCAGTCAATAAATTAGTCCGAGAATGCGCTCCTTCTTGGTTTGAGGCGGGCGCTTGGGTAGTTCATCTCACCGGCAATAATGACCCCGATGCTGAAAGTTTGAAACACACGCAATATATATCGATGCCATTTTATGATAATGTGGCGGGTTTGTTGCAGCGGGCAAATTTAACAATTAGTCGATCGGGCGCCAGTGCTATGACAGAATTAGCAGTAACTGGAATGCCTTCTATTTTAATTCCTTTCCCTTTCGCCGCCGACAACCATCAACATATTAATGCCGAAGTATTTGCCAAAGCTGGGGCGGCCTTGCTATTTCCCCAAAATGAATTGACTGCTGATATGTTGCAAAGCAAAGTTCTGCACTTATTGACCGATGCTGAATATTTAGCAAAAATGTCTAAATCTGCCCATCAATTAGCAGTGACAGACAGTACAGAACGTTTGGCAAATTTAGTGCGACAGTTGTTAAGTAAGAAGTCATTAGTCATTAGTCAGTAGCCAGTAGTATAAATTCTGCTGATTTGCGATCGGACCCAGTTTTTTACCTTGATACCACCCTGTAATTTACGATAAAATAGAAACTAAAGGAAGGCCAGTCAAGCCAGCCTTGGTACTCAATTTAAAAAAAGCGCAAAACTTATGATATTTCATCCATCTTATTTGTTGTTAATTCCAGGCATGATTTTGATGTTTTGGGCGCAAAATCGCGTGCAAAGCACCTATCACAAATACTCCCAAGTTCGCTCTACGATGGGGATGACAGGAGCGCAAGTAGCCCAAGAAATCTTGAATCGCATGGGCGTACATAATGTGCAAATAGAACAGGTTGCGGGGCAACTTACCGACCACTACGACCCCAGCGCTAAGAAAGTGCGGTTATCTGAAGGTGTATATGGTTCTGACTCCTTAGCAGCAGCCGCTGTAGCAGCCCACGAGTGCGGGCACGTACTACAAGATGTGCAAGGCTACAAAGCAATGAACTTGAGAGCATCCCTAGTCCCCGCAGCTAATTTGGGTTCTAATATCGGGCCGATGCTAGTTGTAGTAGGAGTTGTCTTGGGAAGTGCAGGAGGTATTTTCATCAATATCGGAATTGCCCTGTTTTTGGCAGTTATTCTCTTTCACATTGTGACTCTACCCGTTGAATTTGATGCTTCTAATAGAGCATTAAAGTTAATTAATGAATTTGGGATTTTGCAAGGTGAAGAAAATCGAGCAGCTAAAAAAGTTCTGGATGCAGCAGCGCTGACTTATGTCGCCACAGCTTTGTATTCGGTACTTCAATTAGTTCAATTGTTGATGATGCGGAGAGATTAATCAGGGGAGTTGAAGGAAGTTCGGCAACGGATTCTGTAACGGATGTAACGGATACAATGATGCTGTAGGGTGCGTCAGTCTTCAGGTTTGTACTAAAAATCAGGGTTTTACTATCTGACGCACCCTACCTGATATGACTAAACTCCAATATTCAACTTTACAAAATTAACTACCGATTCTAATCCTACCTGCGTTTTCAAATTAGTAAACACAAAAGGTTTTTCCCCACGCATTTTTTTCGTATCCCTTTCCATCACACCCAAATCTGCTCCCACATAGGGTGCGAGGTCTGTTTTATTAATTACCAGCAAATCGGATTTAGTAATTCCTGGCCCTCCTTTGCGGGGAATTTTGTCACCCGCTGCCACATCGATTACATAAATTGTCAAATCTACTAACTCTGGGCTAAAAGTTGCCGCTAAGTTATCGCCGCCGCTTTCGACGAAGATTAAATCTAAGTCGGTGAATTTGTGTTCTAATTGTTCTATCGCTACTAAATTGATCGAAGCATCTTCACGGATGGCTGTGTGGGGACATCCGCCTGTTTCTACGCCCAAAATGCGATCGCTCTCTAAAGCCTGACTCCGCACCAAAAACTGTGCATCTTCCTGAGTATAGATGTCATTCGTCACAACGGCAATCTTGTACTGCTGACGTAGCGACTTACACAAAGCATCCAGTAAAGCAGTTTTTCCCGAACCAACCGGGCCAGCAATTCCTACACGAAAAGCACTCATATCAATTTTGGGCATGGGGCATGGGGGCATGGGGCATGGGGCATCGGGCATCGGGCATGGGGCATCGGGCATCGGGCATCGGGCATCGGGCATCGGGCATCGGGCATCGGGCATCGGGCATCGGGCATCGGGCATCGGGCATGGTTTCTTCCTTCTTCGTACCCTGAGCGTAGTCGAAGGGTCGAAGGGCATTCTTCCTTCTTCCTTCTTCCTTCTTCCTTCTTCCTTCAACATCTGATTTTTAACTGCGAAATAATCTAGTATACTGAGTTTCGTGGGCCATACTAGCTAGGGCCAATCCCCAACTACAACTACCAAGTTCATCATCTTCTAATGTTAAAACTTCTTGGGCTGTACAGCTAATTTGCGATCGCAAATCTAACAGTAATTGTTGACCGGCTGTTTGGCCCAGCGGAATCAGTTTCACCCCCGCACTCGCCAAGTTTGTCGCCCAACTGTACAAATATCCTAACATAGCGGCTTCCTCTTCAATCTGCCAACAAGCGGCCGCAATGCCAAAGCCGATCGCAAAATTGCACTGATTGCCGCCAGATTCCACGAATTCCTGTACAATTGTCATTGATGGATTCGGTATGGGCGTTAGCGAAGCCCTCGAAGAGGATCGCAAATCCAGCAGCAATCGCATCAAAGTCCGTCCCATTTGCCAACTTTGCGATCGCAATTCTTCAGTTTCCTTAGCCGCCGTCGCCCACGAATTCCAGTAACACAAAGCTTTTAAATCCGCCATCTTCGTAGCCCTAAAAGCCCGTACCGCCACAGCAGCTTCTACTCGAATCGCCCCGAATTGCAGCGAATCTTGCAACCAATTTCTCAAAGTGACTTCATTGGCGATCGCACCCGTTTCTACTAAACTTTCTATCCCTTCAGAATAACTATAAGCTCCCACAGGTGCAAAAGCTAGCTGCAATAAACATAAGAGTTGACTGTTGACTGTTGACTGTTGACTGTTCACTGTTGGCTGTTGTTATTTGTTATTTGCGGTGCCCTGCCCTTCGACTCCGCTCAGGAACCGCGAAGTCGAAGGGTTATTTGCGGTGCCCTGCCCTTCGACTCCGCTCAGGAACCGCGATTCGACTCCGCTCAGGAACCGCGAAGTCGAAGGGTTATTTGTTGGTTTCAATGCCCAATGCCCAATGCCCAATGCCCCATGCCCAATGTCCTATGACTAATGACTGTGCCCGTAAGCCCCTGTTTCCGGCTGAAATGGCACAATTTCTGATATTACCTCCAAACCCATCTTTTCCAGCATTCCCTGCAAAACAGCATCGGGAGAAAATCTTAAATAATTATCAGTAACTTCTAAAGCTACGTGGCGGTTCCCCAAATGATAAGCCGCCCGCATCAGTAGTAGCTTCGTTGAAGCCCGTACCGTCAGCACCGATTCAGGTTTTGCTGTCACCAATACTAAACAGCTACCGTCTTCTGACTGCAATAAATCCCGATCGCGCAAAACTGTGCCTCTAGGCAGATGTAAGTTTACCACTTCCCCGGTATCAGTTTCAAATCGGTGACGACTGCGAGTGCGATCGTCCGCAGTCATCGGTAACGTAAAACTGACAATAACATCAGGATTTGCCAGCAAATGTTTTGTGAAAGTTATCATCTTTCTTCGCTAATAGGGGAATGGCGAATGGCGAATGGGAATGGCGAGTTGGAACCAACAAATTCCCAATTCCCAATTCCCAATTCCCAATTCCCAATTCCCAATTCCCCATTCCCCATTCCCAATTCCCAATTCCCCATTCCCCATTCCCAATTTCCCAAAAACTATTGATTTCCAGCTTGTTGTAACCGCAGCAACTCCGCTTGAATTTGGGCTTTGACAGCCGGATTCGCTTGCTGAAGCAGAGTGATTTGGTTGAAACGACCAATTGTCAATTTATTACTTTCTATAATCTTTTTAGCTTGGTCACAATAATTTACCGCCACGCCACGAATGTTTCCAGACAGCTTATTGATTCCCTGAGCTTCGTTACACAATACTCTCGGAACCTGTCCGCCCGCCATGCCTTTAATTTCTCTAAAAGCTGCCTCACGTCTGGGCTCCATTGCCAATACAGCACGAGCGTAATTACTAATCTCCTGGCTGTTAATCTCTTGAGCTTGGGCGGTATCGCCAAACACCGGCATTGGAGAATTGGCATACAAACCAGGAGCCCATCCGCTAGCCAAAGCTGCTGCGGAAATAATGCTAGCAACCAGGGATTGCCGCAGGATTTGGTTAAATTTAAATTTAGAGGTGTTCAGTAAGGTGTTCATGGTCGTTGGTTATTGCTTGCGTGGAGATAAAAATGATACAGCGCTGGAGGCTCAATCTTTTTGAATAATTTGGTGGTAAGAAAGTTCCTGCCGACAAGACAATCTTTTATGCAAGCAGGATGGTTCAGGATTGTCGGATGCCGATCGCATTTATCTCAATTCTACACCCATATATCTTGATACTTGGCATATTTTGTGGATCGGCATCGACCAACATCATCTGCCTGACTGGGCAGTTATATCAATTCCGAGCACCGGAACGATATAGAGGACACGGCAGTGCCGTGTCCCTAGCAAAAATAATATCGTAGGGATACGGCACTGCCGTGTCCTAATTTCTACCAAAAATAATATCGTAGGGATACGGCACTGCCGTGTCCTAATTTCTTACTTACCGGAAATTTGGGTAAAAGCCCTATTACTTCGGCTTACTTCGGCGCACCTACTGAAATCAAACGAGTTAGAGTAATTCATCATCATCTTCCATCTGCCACTGTCGCCAAATTTCAAAGCCATTAAACCCCCTGTATTGGAGGTAATTCAAGACTTTGCCCTTAGTTTTTGGATCTACCTTATCCCAAGCATCAATCTTGTATTTCCGCATGACTTTGGCTTTCAATCCGGCCAGTTTTTCCGCTGCGGAGTCCACATTTTCAGCAGATTCTGACTCCCAAACTTCCTCGAATAAATCGCTGGAAATTCCTTTTTGCAAGCACTTTCGCTTGATGGCAGACTTCCCGTATTTGCCTGCGGCAGAAGCGATCGAATTTGCCACCAAGCGAGTATCGGACTGATAGCCCCGGTCTTGAATTTGCGCGATCGCCTCCAACATTTGTTCATTGCCAAAACCTTTCTCTTGCCCCTTTTTGCGAAGTTCAGAGGCGCTGTAGTCTTTGCGAGACAAGAGAAAATAGAAATAGTCAAGACAGTTCATCAGTTAAAATCGAAGGGTTGCGCGCAAATACTCATACAGTGAATGCTAAATCCAGTCGCCTTGCCATCGGCCGACTGCATCGCGTTCGCTACTATTCTTCTGAATCCTCTTCAGTATCTGCTACTACATCAGATCTGTCCATGTCGATCTGAATCAAGCGAATGTGCTTGTATCCAAGTTTAATTTCAAACTCGTCTCCAGGCTTTAATCCCATTTCTTGGGTATAATTCGCGCCGATCACGATCGAACCATTCTTGTGAACGCTAGCTCGATAACTGGCTTCTCGTCCGCGTCCGTCAGCTTTGGACTTCTCTAGCTCAATTCCCTTAGCAGCTAATACTGCATCGTAAAACTCAGCCAAATTAATCCGAGTTTCTCCACTCTTGCTCACTGTGAAGTAGCCGCAGAGCTTTGCCAGTTCTCTTCGTGGCAAATCACTGCCTTTGATTTTCTGAAGCAGACCTTTTCCTGTTAAGGGTGCTGTAGCTGTTTCTGCCATTGACTGGACCTCGCTTTTTGGACTATTGTTATATCAATTACAACACATTAGATGAACTTTGTTTGACTGTCAATACTAAGAATTCTAAATATATAAAATTCTGGATTAATTTCTGCGGTCTCAAGGTCGGGGTTCAAAGTAAGGATAATCTAAAAAGTAAACCCGATCGCTGGAAATACCTAGAGCCGGTAGCAGTAAATCTGTGGAAAAACGATCGCGCAACAGCCTCACAGAAGAGTGCAAAATATTGGCCACAGCATAAATTAGCAGCCGTTCCTGGCATTAACTTTTGCCAGATCAACTAGGCCCACCAGCGTCTTTTTGCGGTCGGGCCTGTCGATCGGGTCAAAAAAATTGTACATTTCAACAGTGGATAGAGTCCGCCTGAAAAGCCGAATATTACCGAAGATAAACGATCGATTACCGCACTTTTTGCAACTTTTGCAGCGATTGCCAATCGCGAATTGCCACCTCTGACCACAGCCAGTTTTTCCCAAGGGCATCCGGCGCAAAACTCAGCGGATCGCCGGCAAGAGCTTGCCCACGAAACTCGTGAGCTTTAGTCAAACGAGCTGCTTGCTGTTGTGGTGTCATGTTGGGAATAGGTTTTGCCATCACCATTGCCAAACCAGCAGTCGCAGTTAAAATATGCTTACCCGCTTGCACAGAACGCGAAGAATTTGGTTGGCCCGACAGCGGTGCGATGTAGGCAATCACTTCTGCCCACACTTGATCGGCGCGAACTAAATTACCTTCAGCATAATAAGCAAAACCTAAAGCATTCCGATACTTAAGCGAATCTCGACGCCCGTTGACAGCGATTTCCCAGGAACGCCTCGCGTCGTTAACACTATATTTTTTGTTGCCGGTTTGTTGAAATTGCCAAGCCAAACGACCTTTGAGAAAATTAACTTCCGGGTGGTCGATCGCAGATTTTGGCACTGCTTGCAGAGCACCTTCTGCCTCTGGTAGTGCGACTCGATCCAGCAATGCTTCTGTGGCTTTAAGACCAGCCCAAATCTCGCCAGCCTGAAAGTTGTTCACGGCGATCGCCATTACTTTAGCAGTTTGGGCTTGTTCAAAATTCACCGGCTGTACTTGTAGATAGCCTTGCGAAATAGGAGTCCGTACCGCAGGTAATAACTCTTCCGGTTTTGAATTGCTGCTTTGCAACTGTCGCCATCCCAAAAAACCAGCACTCAAAGCGACAGGTAACAAACAAAGCGCCACAGTCAGAGCTTTTTTCAATCCAGATTTTTTGACTGGTTTATGAATCACTACCGCGCTGCGAGTTATGGGAGTAGCCGCAACTACAGATCCAGAAGCAGAAAAAGGGGGTGTTGGTGTCGGAACTTGGGAGAGCGAATTTGCAATCGATAGTGAAGAATTTTGCCCAGCCCCATTCCTTTGCCCTTCTAATTGAGCTGGCCAATACTTCTTGACTTCATCAACACTCTCTGCTTCCTGTTCAAGAGTAGCGGAATTCCTCGTCTTCAATTCTGTACCTGCCACCAGTGGATGCGTTCCCGACGCTAAAGGTTTGTTAGTCAGCAGAAAGTCTCCTGTCGCATTTTGAGTAGGAGTAGCAGTCAGATGGCCATCAAATTCCGGGTGTTGGTAGAGAATCGGCAAAGCCCAGTATAACTGATGAGAACCATAGGCAGTAATCAGTCCGGCTCTAGCGCGACTCAGGCTCAGATCCACTGCATAGCCTTGATTCAGATTGCGGTAAAACAGTCGCGTCAGAGTCAAAGCCACATCGTCGGGGATACTTTCTGCCATTGCTAGCACCGCCGGAATCCCCCGTTTGACTAAAGCTTCGGTTAAATTACGTTCCGGGCTGTCTTCTGCGAGGTCTGATGGATCGCCGTAGGCCCCGCGACAGGAATTGAATACGGCCATTTGAATGCCGTTGTTGACGAGTAAGCCCGCTAAGTCATCGCCACTTAAAGTTTCAGTTAAGCCGGTGCGACTGCTGACTAGATAAAGTTCGCCACCTCTAGAACCCAAGTTGCTGTGTCCTGCGTAGTGCAGCACTTGGTAGTGGCCTTGTTCTAGGGCTTGGGTCAACTGTTCTCGATCGGGCTGTTCGAGAATTGTCAGTTGAATTTCCGGCGCGTGCGGGTTGTTCTTAAGCGGGTTGGCGGTACGGTTTTGGAGTTCTTGTTGCAGGTGAAACACTTCTCGCTTGAGTTGCAAGCTGTCCCGATCGCTCGGAGATGCAATCACCATTAAAATCCTTAATAAGCCGCTACTGGGGATAATACGAGTGGGCTTTAACAGGCTTGTACCCGTGTGATAGCGGGAGAACACGACATCAGTACCCGTTGCCAAAGGGCGATCGTCCGCGTGTAGAACCTCCCACGGCAACCGTGGCAACCGTCGGTCTTTGAGTCCCAGACGCAGTTGCAGCACTTCTCGGCGGTGCTGGGCGATGCTTTGAGCGCAATTCCAGCTATCCCGCAAGCGCCCTTGAAACAGCCCACTGTGTAATTGTTGGCCCAGGGCCACTAAATTGGGGGCTTGATGTTTGCTCGATCGCGACAACACACGACTAGCCTTTCCCTCAAACACACCCATCAAAGGATCATTCATCAATTTAGCAGACTGATCCAGCCATTGGTCGATCGGCCAGCGAACTTGTTGTTCTGCTAAAGGCACACCGGGTGCAACCTTTTCTGTCCGCACTAAATATTCGTCATCCCCAACAGGAGTGACAGACAATCTAAATTCTTGGCTCACCGATTTCATCCCCTCCCCCTGTCAATTTTGAATTTGCCTAGGTTTTTGCTGCTAATAGCAATAGGCAAACTTATGTTTACTCTTTCAATCAAAGTTTCTGAATGCGTGTCCCCCCATTGGGCGTCCGCTTGGTTACGAGATATTTGTTCAAACACTTTGAAGATATAAAAGTTGTACTTTAATAACAGTTTATTAGTTTTTCTTACCAGGCGGCTCGTTGAAACCTTACTTAGCTTAAATTTTGCTGTTTTTGACATTTTGCACCTCTACCACAGACCCCTTTACATTGGAGGAGAACTCAAGTTTCTCATTGCACAGTGAAGTAAACTTTAGAGCACTTTACCAGCCGGATTGTTAGTTCTTATTAAAATTACTTCTATTCTCCACCACCTGTTTCAGGGCAATCTGGTGGCAAAGTTGAGATTTTTTTTTTTTGAGGTGGCGACAGCTTGCTCAGCCGTCACCGCTTATCCTCTACCATCTACCCTCCATCTCGTCTCTCAATAATGTGTCAATTAGTTAATTGGTCAAGCTATTTTGGATTTTGGATTTTAGATTTTGGACGGGAAAAATTTAAAAAAAATGCCCCACGGATCAATCCGGGGGCTTGTTATCGGATACAAGGCATTCTTGCTGTTACTAAAACTAATTTTATTCCTTCCTTTTTCATTGCATTTTTCATATCCTGTCTTGAGATAAGAATATTTTTGGCTGATTTTTGCTATGTAGAAAAAAATATATTTTCCAATCCGATCGGGCAGAGTGACAGTCAGTGATTTTAGTACGATACAATTAAAAATAAATTTTTGCATAAATAAACTAAATAAAATGAGCAAATAATTGTCGGGAACCAAAAATCAAACTCTAAAGTCTACTTCAATAGAGTTCAGCCCCAGCCGGAATTTTTAAGATCTGGCGTTATGGTTAAGAGATTGCGATCGAGGGATTATTGCAAAACCTGAATGCACCCCCCTGCTAAATCTCAAAAAAACAAGATAAATTTAGGGATCTGAGTGTCTGGGGTAGTTATGGGTTGTGGGTTGTACGTTACAAGTGTAAATTCAGCGAGTTCTATTGTGGAAACTACGCAGAATATTGAAAATCAGGGTGTTGATCTGCGGAAATTACGCAGATATCTAACTCAACATACCGTCAGCATGAAGTAAGAAATTGTTTCTTCTACCTCACGCTTTCGGAAACAACAACTCCAATAAATCAACCTACCTAGAAAAACCAAACACTCAGAACTCCGACTTTTTTAAGAAGTTAGAGATCAAATGTAAGAGGATTTGACGTTTAATTAGGTTGAGTTACTGAAAATTAACACTTTGTGGGAAACATCAAACATGAAAGAACTGATCCTAGCCGAAGATGCCAAATCTGCGAGTCTATTTGACGGAAGACCCGAAGAAGGTGGCATCGATGACAGTGGCGATTCGATCAAAGGCACTGATAGTGATGACTCGATTGTCGCCACCACTGGTAACAAGTCGATATTCGGCAAAAAAGGCAAAGACAACATCAAAGGCAGCCGTGGCAAAGATAAAATCTACGGCGGCAAAGATGACGACATTTGCGACGGTGATGATGACGACGATGAAGTCAGAGGCGATCGGGGCAAAGATAAAGTCTACGGCGGCAAAGGCAAAGATAAAGTCTACGGCGGCAAAGATGACGATGAAGTAAGCGGCGGTAAAGGCGACGACAACATCAGCGGTGACGAAGGCAACGACACCTGCATGGGTGACGAAGGCGACGACAGCGTTAGTGGTGGCGAAGGCAAGGATACCGTCATCGGTGGCAAAGGCAACGACACCTGCATGGGTGACGACGGCGACGACAGCGTTAGCGGTGGCGAAGGCAAGGATACCGTCATCGGCGGTGCCGGCAAAGACACTTGTATGGGCGACGACGGCGACGACAGCATTGTTGGTGGCGCTGACGACGATACCCTCATGGGCGGTGCTGGCAACGATGTTTGTATGGGTGACGACGGCGACGACAGCGTTGTGGCTGGCGGTGGTGACGACACCGCGATCGGCGGCGCGGGCAAAGATACCCTCGTTGCTGGCGACGGCAATGACATGGTAGACGGCGGTGACGGTGACGACAGCGTTGTCGGCGGCGGATCTGGTGACGATACTCTGATGGGCAGTGGAGGCAACGATACGATCGTTGGCGGTACTGGCAACCATACCTGTACCGGTGGTGCTGGAGATGACGTTTTTGTGATCGGCGATCGCAACTCAGGACCAAATTCAGTCATTACTGACTTCACAGAAAATGACAAATTTCTGGTGTCTGGCAGCTTGAATTTTAGCAGTTTGTCCTTTGTACAAGTTGGCGTCAATACCGAAATTCGTGGCAGCAGTAACTTTGTACTGGCGCTATTGGTGAATGTCAACGCGAGCATTTTGAAAGCTGGCAGCTTTTTGGGAATTACTACTTCTGTCACTACTTCTGTCACTGTTCCAACACCAGTTAAAATCCTTCCGCAAGTTACAACTCCAACACCTGTTACAACTCCAACACCTGTTACTGGCAAGATTATTGACAAAACTGCCAGTACACAGCCTGAACTTATTGTCGGCGATCCATCCCTAGCTAACGACCTCAAAGGTGGCTCCGGCAACGATACCATTACTGGTGGTAAAAACAAAGACACAATCACCGGGGGCATCGGCAAGGACACAATTAAAGGCGATGATGGCGATGACAACATCGACGGTGGCGATGATGATGACGACATCGAAGGTGGCAGTGGTAACGACAAAATCAAAGGAGGCAAAGGTAAGAACAAAATTAAAGGCGATGATGGCGATGACGACATCGAATGTGACGATGATGACGACGAGATCGAAGGCGGCAGTGGTAAAGACAAAATCAAAGGAGGCAAAGGTAAGAACAAAATTAAAGGCGGTGAAGGCGATGACGACATCGAATGTGGCGATGATGATGACGAGATCGAAGGCGGTATAGGCAACGACAAAATCAAAGGAGGCAAAGGTAAGAACAAAATCAAAGGCGGTGAAGGCGATGACGACATCGAATGTGGCGATGATGATGACGAGATCGAAGGCGGTATAGGCATCGACAAGCTAATTGGCGGTGGTGGGAATGACACATTAACCGGAAATGAGGGAGATGACGAAATCGAAGGTGGCGAAGGCAAAAACACCCTGAGTGGTGGTGCTGGGAAGAATCGGTTTATCTACAAAAAATCCCGCGAAGGTAGCATCAAAGTTGAAGACGCCGACTTAATTACTGACTTTAAGGTCGATGACGATATTTTAGACTTCTCTAACTCTGCTTTTGGTATCAGCGTTGCTAGCTTGACCCGAATTGAAATTAATGCTACTTCTACTGTTGGAAGCATCGGCAGCGGTAATTTGCTTGACTTCAGCGCCGATGTCAGCGTCAGGAGCATTGCAACTTTGCAAGCGCGGTTTACAGCTTTGGGCGGCGATAGCGAAAGACCAACTTTCTGTCAGTTTACAGATGAAGTTACTGGCCGTACTGTGCTGGTATTTGCAGTTGGGATTCGCTTTGATATTGTCGCTAGTTTCTCGGCAAAATTTAGCTTCAAAGTCAGTAACTTTGTGTTCACTGGCCCGCCGCTAAATCTTCCTGTCGGTACTTCTGGTCCTGACAATGTGAATTTCGGCACTTCCCCGGTGGGAATTAAATTCGATGGTTTGGCAGGTAATGACAACATCGTCGGTAGCAATTTTGGCGATCGCATCAACGCCGGTGATGGCGATGATACCATTACTGGCAGTCTGGGTGTCGATGTCCTAAATGGCGGTTCCGGTGCTGATATCTTTGCTTACAGGACAACGAAAGAAGGCGGCGATAAAATTTCTGACTTTAAGTCGGGAACTGATAAATTCCAATTTGTCACCAGCGCTTTCGGCAATTTGACTACTACGAACTTTGATGGCGTTAGCGGTAGTGCTCCTGATATTACTGGCAAAGAGTTGGTCATTTTCACACAAGGTACTTATGCCAGTGTAGAAGCTGCTCAAGCTAAGGCAACTGGAAGTTCTACTAC
This sequence comes from Oscillatoriales cyanobacterium, assembly GCA_004294385.1. GTDB lineage: Bacteria > Cyanobacteriota > Cyanobacteriia > Cyanobacteriales > Microcoleaceae > Microcoleus. Next base: position 14,476 of record REAP01000135.1, read on the forward strand.
TCCTGGTTTCTTCGCATTTACGAATGCTGTAAATGAAACGGTGTTGGTATTTGACTCGAACGGTACTTTACCGGGCGGTTCTAGCATTGTGGCTAATTTGGGTACTGCTCCTGTTAGTTTGGGAACGGCTGACTTTGTGTTCACAGGTGCGATCGGCACTATCACTCCTCCACCCCCACCTCTTGGTAATAACAGTATTGTTGACTTAAATGCTCCTAACAATACTTACCCGACAAGTGGCATTAACAACTTCGGTTCCGGCGCAGGCGGCTACAACTTCAGCACCCCTGTCCTATTTATAGGCAATGGTAGTGCTAACACCGTGATTGGTACTCCGGGTTCCGGTGCGGATCTGTTTATTTACAAAGCTCCAGTTGAAGGCGGTGATACAATTACCGACTTTACTTCTGGGGTTGACAAATTGCAGTTCGTTAGCGGTGCTTTCGGCAATTTGACTACTACGAACTTTGATGGTGTTAGCGGTTCAACTCCTGACATTGCTGGCAAAGAGTTGGTCATTTTCACACAAGGTACTTATACCAGTGTAGAAGCTGCACAAGCTAAGGCAACTGGAAGTTCTACTACTCCTGGTTTCTTCGTATTTACGAATGCTGCGAACGAGACTGTGTTGGTATTTGACTCGAACGGTACGACAACGGGTGGTTCTACTACCGTTGCTAACTTTGGGACTGCTGCTGTTAGTTTGGGAACGGCGGACTTTGTGTTCACTGGTGCTCTTGGTTCTACTGTCAATTTAGCTACGAATCCGGGTACTTTTCCGACGACTGGCATTTACAACTTCGGTTCTGGCGCTGGCGGTTACAACTTCACCACTCCTGTCTTATTCACAGGAAATTCCACTGCAAATAATGTCACCGGTACAGACTTTGCAGACATCATTAATGGCGGTTCTGGTGCTGACATTTTCGACGGTGGCGCTGGTAACGATAGTCTCTTCGGCGGCCCTGGTAACGATACTCTCAACGGCGGTGTCGGGAATGACACTTTAATCGGCGGTTTGGGAACCAATGTTCTGAATGGCGGTGCTGGTTTGGATGTGTTTGTGTTCACCGGAACTTCTGCTGGTGGCGGAGATTTAATGACTAATTACAGCATTGCTGATGATGTAATTAACCTCGACAAAACTGGTTTCGCAGGTTTGACAACCGGGGCTGGGCTGTTGGGTTCGAGTTTCTACAAGTACAGCAGTACAGTTTCTGTCTCTGTAACGACAGTTGAGTTGAGTTTAACCGGGCCTTCGATCATGGCTATCTACGACGGTTTATCTACTAAACTGTATTACGATAGCAACGGTTCTACTCCTGGTGGTAGCAATTTGTTTGCAACTGTGGATGTCAATTTGGGAGTTTCGGGCAATTCTGAATTGTTCTTGTTCTAAGTTGATATGAGTTGACTTATCGGTTAGTGAGGGTTGGTTTATTTCTACCCTTCACTAAGGATAAGTTTCTCTAGAAAAAACCGCTCCTACAGCATATTGTTTGCTTGTAGGGGCGGTTTTTTATGATTGTTTCGATCTTATATCGTTTCCGGTTGCATCGGAATGATTTAACCGCGAAGGCGCAAAGGACACAAAGGAAGAGAAGAGAGAGATTAATACAGGACGATGCTAACGGATTTGATATTACAATCGAAATTATTAGTAGCCGAAATTAGGAGACGGCAATGCCCATTGGTGTCAACTTAAGGTTCATTCCACAGTCCGACAGGGGTTTAAACCCAGGGTTGTTTCATTCTCGGGTGCGATCGGCAAAAGTAAAAGCGATCGCGCTATCTGATCAGATTTTTAGCGACCGC
>REAP01000136.1 GCA_004294385.1 Oscillatoriales cyanobacterium
GAGAGGACTTTTGCTTTGAGACAGGGGTTTCAACCCCTGGCGGACTCGCGGGTTCACAAACGGACTTGGCGGACTTTCAGGCTTAAGTTGACACCAATGGGCAGTGCCGTGTCCCTACGGCGATTAATTGTAGGGACACGGCACTGCCGTGTCCTGGCTGTGGGTAATATATTAATTCCAGTGCAACCGGAAACGATAGTTGCGATCGCAAATCTAGAACTTCAAATCTAAAATCGGTTGGCGGCTGTGTATAGATAGCCAAAAATTTAGTATCTCTTCCCCGACTGTTTCTGGGTAGAAGTGATGGAAAAAATGCCTACCGTCTTTACATTCCCAAAGTCGATCGCCTTTTTTCAACAACTTCATCCACCGGCGCATCAGAATAGGAGATACCACAAAGTCTGTCTTGCTACTACATAACAACAAAGGTACTTCGACACCTTCATCCTGTAAATTGCTCATCGTGAATAACGAGTGAGGAGAAGGCGAAAGTGCTAAATCCTCTTCAAAATATGATACAAATCTTTGATTGATATACTGGTTTTGTTCTCCCAACATATCACTAACCATTTGAGTTAAGATTTGTTCGCGGCTCCAGGTAAAAGCCGAAAGATGTGTATAGTAATGAGCTTGCCAATTAACATTAGATGGCAAGCCGACAGCTAAAAGTCCCAAAGAGCTGACTTTGTGAGGATAGCGGCGGGCATACATCAAACCAATTAGTCCGCTGGTACTGTGACCAATTAGATGAATTGGGCGATCGCGAAATTTCAAATAGTGATGCAGTAACTCAACGGCTACATCCAAAGAACAACCTTCATCTTCCGTTTGTTCGTATTCCCATATTTGGATTGGTACGGACTGATTTAAGTAGTGAAGCAGAGAGCGATCGAATAATTGCAAACTCGGACTGGCACTTAGCCATAGCACATCATCTGAAGTAAATCTCATTAATTTAAATAAGGAAGAAGGAAGAAGTTCGGCAACGGATTGTGTAACGGATTTAACGGATGGATGTTGAGGAAGAAGTTCGGCAACGGATTGTGTAACGGATTTAACGGATGGATGGAGGAAGAAGGAACAAGGACACTTCGACTACGCTCAGCGCACCGCTTGCGGCTCCTGAGCGGAGTCGAAGGGAACAAGTAATCCTAGATTCCAAATTCTTTCTTGAGTTGAGACACCCAAGATTTGACCCGCGCTTCCGTCATGTCAGATTGGTTATCTTCATCGATCGCCAAACCCAAGAATTTGCCATTAACCACCGCCTTAGATTCATTAAAATCATAGCCGTCTACCGGCCAATAGCCGACAGTTTCGCCGCCCTGTTCCGTGATTTTCTCTGCCAAAATCCCCATTGCATCCATAAAATTATCTGGGTAGCCTTCTTGGTCGCCCGTTCCCAAATAAGCCACTTTCTTGCCACTAAAATCAATATTTTCGATTTCTGGGAAGAAGCCTTCCCAGTCGCTTTGTAGTTCGCCGATATTCCAGGTAGGACAGGCGATAATCAAGCATTCATATTCAGTAAAATCATCATTGTCAGTATTGCCGATGTCGTGCAAAGTCACGATACTACCGCCAAATTCATCCCGAATCATGTCAGCGACAGACTCAGTTTTGCCAGTTGTAGTTCCGTAAAAAAGACCAATAGATTTAGACATTGTTACTCCGAAGGTGAAAGTTTACAGGGTTTGAGATTGATTTTTTTTGAATCAAGATTTGGCATTTCTTGTCTGCAATTCATGCAAAAACAGTAGATGCGATTGTGGCGAACCTGAGAAATCAACGAATCAAGACAGCAAGGGCACTGTTTTTTCATCTCCTTAAAATTGAAAATTCATTAACCAAGCTGACTCGCTCAGATCGGGGTCTGCATCGGAGTTAATGAGTAAAAGATTCAGCGTTGTTTCTGCTTTTAGGGTGCGCGGAATACCAGCGGGAATAAACACAAATACTCCCGGTTGTAACGTCACTGTCCGATCGCCCACAGCGAGATTTCCCAGCCCTTCTAAGACGGCTATAGTCACATCTTGAGAATTATCGAGGTCGGGTATTTCTGAATTTGCACTCAAATTCATCAGTTTTTGGCTCGAAGGCGGATGTGTGTCGCAGGTGCGATCGGCAAACAAGGACACCATTGCTGCTGTTGCTGTCACGATCATTGACCTCCAGGTACTGTTAACTTCCGGTAGTTATTGCAATTTATAATCAATAAGCTACCATATAATCTAGATAAATTGTCAAAAGCATAACATTAAGTTTTGTTACAATAAGCTAAGTATCTGGTTTTACAAGTAGTCGCCAAGCCAAGCCTATCTGGACACTTCGACTACGCTCAGTGACCGTGTATAGTGTTGGTGGGTGGTAATTTTGGGTCAAAAAAATTACGATGGGCGATCGCACCCACCGTAAAATACTTGCTAACAATTTTCAGTTATAGCAGTCGCCAAGACGCTTTGGTTATCGTTCCCTGAGCGTAGTCGAAGGGCTCAGGGAACCGCAAATAACCCTTCGACGCAGTTTATCCTGAGCGTAGCCGAAGGGCTCAGGGAACCGCAAATAACCCTTCGACGCAGTTTATCCTGAGCGTAGCCGAAGGGCTCAGGGAACCGCAAATGACTAATGACTAATGACTAATGACTAATGACTAATGACTAATGACTAATAACTAACCACTAATGACTAACTAATTCTTCATCCCCACCCCAACATACATAATCGAAGTATCCTCATTAATTTGGATTTTAAACAACCCAGACTTTTTGTAATCAACATAATTACCGAAATTAGACATTAATGTTTGAGATGCTTGTTTCATCACACCAGAATCTGGAAATAGCTGCTTTCCGCCCATCAAATTTCCCCAAAAACCATTCATCTGGGCTAAAAGGGCACCAATTTCGCCAAACATATCAAAACCTTTAATTTTTATATTACCAAAACCAGTGTTGCCCATCACCACAGACAGTTCCTCCGGCGTAATAAACTTGTCCCAATCGTGAACGCCCTTCCTAATTTCCCCCAAGATGTTTTCCATCAGGCCAATCATCACAACTTGCGACGAAAAAGTGCGATTAATCGTGTCAAAAAAGAACAATCCCCCAGGCTTGAGAATTCTGTGAACTTCGGAGACAACTTGTTTATAATCGGCAACGTGTTCTAGAACATCAACACAAATTACCACATCAAACGTGTTATCATCATAGGGCATATTTTCTGCCAAACCTTGCCGATAGTCAATTTCAAAACCACTGATCACTGCATGATTTTTAGCTGCTTGAACGCATTTTTCAGATTGGTCTATTCCCGAAACAAGCGCGCCTCTCTCAGCCATGAATTCACAGGAAAAACCGCCGCCACAACCGACATCTAAGGTTTTCAATCCTCGCCAATTTGTCGCGTGTCTGTCGAAAAATTCAAATCTGGGTTTGTTTAGATGGTAAAGAGCGTAGATTTTAGATTTTTCGTCCCACCAATTATCGGCATTTTCATCGTAAAATTCTAAATCATTTTTTACTTCAGTTTTTGCCATGATTTTCCCTACCTATAATGATTTACATCGCCAGAATTTATTATAGCAGTCGCCAAGACTATATGGACACTTCGACTACGCTCAGTGACCAGAGGTATCCTCACCATGTTAGCGGTTGCTATATAATACTTTTGTTATGAATTTTAACCAGATGGATCGTGTTTCTATTATTATTCCCACCCTCAACGAAGCGGGTTGTCTCGGACGTACTCTCCGTCAACTCAGCATTCTCAATCCTCCTGCTTGGGAGGTTTTGGTGGTAGATGGTGGTAGTCAAGACGAGACAGTTGCGATCGCCCTTTCCTCGAAAACCCCAGTTATTTCCAGCACTACAGCCCAACGTTCTGTACAAATGAACCTAGGTGCAGAAGCTGCTACGGGCGATATTCTGTGCTTTCTCCACGCCGATACTTTAGTCCCAGATGACATTGTAGCCGTCATCCAGAAGACATTGTGCGATCGCCAAATTGTCGCTGGCGGATTTATCTCGCTGATGGCTGGTTCGCAGCACACAAGATGGGGTTTTTCGCTGCACAATTACCTGAAAACTTATTACGCGCCCCTATTATTTCGACCTCATTTATTTTTCAAAGGATTCCGGTTGCTGTTTGGGGATCAAGTGATTTTTTGCCACCGTACCGATTTTTTAGAATGCGATGGCTTTGATGCTGAACTGCCAATTATGGAGGAAGCAGATTTGTGTTTGAAGTTGGTAAGACTGGGGAGACTTAAGTTAGTCAATCGCGTGGTGGAAAGTAGCGATCGGCGAGTTGCCTCTTGGGGCGAATTGAAAGCAATTTCTATCTATCTTGCTATTGGTTTTTTGTGGGGTTTTGGGGTTTCTGGGAGGTATCTCAAACAGTTTTATGAAGATATTCGCTGAAACACAAACTTCCATTACTCATTATTAAGAACAGGCTTTCCGGCCTGTTCCACAAAGACTTAGCTTTCTGCTTGTGTGATAAGAACAGGCTTTCCGGCCTGTTCCACAAAGACTTAGCTTTACTGATTATTAAGAACAGGCTCCACAAAGACTTAGCTTTCTGCTTGTGGGGTAGGCATCCTGCCTGCCTTCCTTTGAATCACAAATTCAAGAGCCAGAAACATTATCCAACTGCTGGCGGCCGTTGCGAACCACACGCAGCGAATCGCTCAGCTTATGCTCAATATTATCAAGAACTTGGTCGGCGTAGTCGTCGGCTCCGTTTTGAATTTCCTCGCATTCAGCTATCACCCTCGCTCTCATTTCTGCTAATTCTTCTTGAGCTTGATAGCGAATTTGTTCTACTTCCGCCAGCGTCGCTTGCTGAATTGCTTCACAGTCAAGCAAAACCTGTTGTCGCAACTGATCCGCTTCCACCTTCGCCTGCTGGATCAGACCCATATCGTTTAAAAGCTCTGCCGCTCGTTGTTCTGCGGCTTCTATGACTTCTTGAGCATAGAGTTCTGCCTCTTGCAACAAGTCGTCTTTGTGTCGGATAATCAGCTCGGCTTCCTGAAAGGCGATCGGCAAATTGATCCTCACCAAGTCTAACTGATCGAGTAACTGTTCTTCATCCACCAGAGTCCGTCTGGTCATGGGAATCCGTGGACTGTCGAGAACAATTTCCTCAAGCCGATTCAATTCCCGCTGGATGTCTACTCCTGCGGTTCTGGTGTCGTCTCCGAAGGCTGCTGGGTGCTGAGGTAGTTCGTTCTCAGTGCTGCGTCCGGTGCTGTTGGGTTCGATGCGAGTTGGTTCCTGCTGGCGTAACATTGGTAAATATCTAGGGCGACGTGTTTCGGAACAAGATGATCTACGGAGCCACCAAACTTGGCTATTTCCTTCACTACACTACTACTTAAAAAGCTGTAGGCGTTAGAAGTAGCCAAAAATACTGTTTCAATTTCACCCCATAGGGTTTTATTGGTGTGGGCCATCTGGAGTTCCATTTCAAAGTCTGTTAATACTCGCAGCCCCCGCAGCAGCACTTTGGCTTGCCGCATTTTAGCATAGTTTACTGTCAAACCCTCAAAACTATCTACTTCTACATTTGACAAGTGTTTAGTAGAGCAGAGAATCTGTTCTATCCGTTCTTCTACGGTGAATAGAGGGACTTTGCTGGGATTTCGGACTATGGTCACGATTACTCGATCGAACAGTTTACAGCCCCGCTCTATGATATCTACGTGACCGAAAGTAATCGGGTCAAAGCTGCCTGGATAAATTGCAATCACAAATTGGGCTCGACGCGGTAATTAATAGAACTTAATTGAAAATACCAGTCTTTCGGAAACATCTGAAATTGTCAAGGAAGCGAATGAGCTTTGTAGAAAGTTTCGAGGCTTTGCTTGTCGCCCACAAACCGCCAGTGCCAGGGTTCGTAACTGACTTTTTGGCGATTGTTTTTGGGGAAGGACAATTCAAAACTGAAGGAACTGGCGTTGGCTTCTAGCCACTTGAATGCTGGAGTTTCTTCAAAACTGGTGCTGAGGTGTGCTTCAGGGACTGCGCCGTCTCCCAGGTCGATCGCATAACCGGTATGATGTTCGCTATATCCTGGAGGAGCGCTGACTTCTGCCCGCTTGCTGACATTTTGCTTACGTTCGGCTTTCACATCAAAAAATACGTGTTGTTGGTCTTCCAGGGAACGAAAGCCCGATATAGGAGCAAAATATATACCTTGGACAGCCGCAGCATTTGCCATTTCCTGATACTTAGCTGCCGCGCTTTTGCGAAGTTTGATCCCGCCATCTCCGGTGACGGCTACCAAGTCAGAGGCTGGTGCTTCTTGATAAGGTAAATGTCCCAGTAATTTGTCCGGTGTGGCCGTACTGCTTTTTGGGCTAGAAACCGGACTCTGAGTTGAGGGCGAACTAGCCGATACTGGGTTTTGTTGAGTTGGCTCTGCTATACCGGTGTCTGGAAAAAAGTTAAAGTTGAGGTGCAGCCAAATGCTGACCCCAAAGGCGAGTACGCCCAAGGCTAGCAGTTTCCAAATCAGCCCTTTTTTTTTGGACTGACTAGGCTTTACTTCTAGGTATGAATGGTCTCGTACTGCTTCTGGAATTTCGTCAATGGCAAGCTCTGAGGCTTGCGGGGGTTTTCTAGACAGACTCGCGTTATCCAAGCCAGCTCCGCTCCTGCACTTCAACAAGGCTCAACGTTACAAATTGTAGACTGATATTGGCCAAAGTCATTGGGAATTGGGAATTGGGAATTGGGAATTGGGCATAGGGCATGGGGCATAGGGCATGGGGCATTGGGCATTGGGAATTGGGGATAGGGAATTGGGCATTGGGCATTGGGAATTGGGAATTGGGAATTGGGGATAGGGGATAGGGATTTAGACCCTTCGACTCCGCTCAGGGAACGAGATCAGATAGTGTAGGTTGGGTTGACGCGAGAGCGAAACCCAACTCTTTTAAAATAATGTGTTGGGTTGAGGAACGGCTTCAGGAACAAGGAATAAGGTTTTTAGACACTTCGACGGCGCTCAGTGTCCGATGCCCGATGCCCCATGCCCCATTCCCCATTCCCAATGCCCCATGCCCCATTCCCCATTCCCAATTCCCCATTCCCAATTCCCGTATTAGCCAAACTGCGTCAGGAATCGGAAAGCATTCAGAACATGAGTTGCACAGACATAAGGCGAAGTATTATAAAAAGCTTGCCAAGCCGCCGCCTTATCTTCGTCGTATCTGTCTGATCTTTCCAGGTGTTTTTCCAGCCAATTCAGTCGTACAGCGTGACCGATCAATACATCCAAGACGATGTACTCTTCTATTTGTAGCTCTGGGTTGCGTTGCGCGATCGCAGCCAACTCCATCAATGCCTCAATATTAACTTGTCTGTACTCAGGCGCAACAATTTTATTCAGCAAATGCTCCACCTGTAGAGCAAAATTCTTTTCACCAGGAGTCATTTCCGATAAAATCACCTCACTATCCAACCGATTTCGGCGTTCCAACTTATCCCCAATAATCAAGCCCTTGCAGTGTCGCAACATTCCCCAAACATTCGGATAAAAATCCTTGGGAACCCGATTGACAGCACCTTCCATTTGTCGCTTTCTGCGCCATCCACCCGCAGGCATTTGGGACTCGGACGAAACAGGGGCGACCACCCATTCAATCTCTTTTTCCGATTGTTTTACCCGCAGAGATTCTTGCTGTTTCAGGACTTGATTCATTTCCTCATATTCTGACAAAACTTGACGCAGACGGTTTTTGATTTCAAAGGGACTTAACTGCATCAAATGTTCGTAAGCTTCATTCTGCGTAATTCCCGATTCGCGGGCTAATTCGCTAGTCAACAACAGAATAAAATAGCTGACTCTCAGCGTCAACAACCCTTTAAATAACTGCGGTTCTGCTTTGATCAGCAAACCAAGGTATATTAGAACTTCTTGGGTTAAAACGCGATCGCGAACATCTTCACCACAGAATTGACGAATCTTGTCCATCACCTCCATGTAAGAGCCAGGCCGCGAAATCACTGAATCTTCGCTGTACGCTTTACCCACAGCAATCTGCTTTTGTCGCACCAAAATATCCGTCACCGCATCCGACAAGCTGATATCAATTTTGTCCAACAAACCCGCAGCATAACGGATGACAGCCCATTGAATTTTTGATTGCGAACTGTTGCCAGCTTTAGTATAAACTTCGTTGAGCAAATCTACAACTTTAACACTTTCTCCACTCGTTCCAAATCCCGTATCAAAGTCCATTCCTTTAAGACGAATTAGGGTGTGCAATAACTCAGTTTGTTCATACAAATTTTCCGATTGCTGAAGGCTGCTGAGCAATAAATTAATGTTAGTTTCACACTCTAATTGGAATTCTTGAGTATGACCCAAAGGCCAAGTTTTTTCAGGATTGTAACCCAGATAGCTGCGAATTTCTACTACACCTGTGACTGGAGATTCTGTAAAATCAAAATCGTGGAGAAAGTCTATTTTTTCCGTACCAGCAGTCAGGATTAATTGATTGAGATTCCCTAACTTGACAGGCGTACTTTTGCAATGTCCGTCGCGGAGTTCTTTCATCAAGTTTAACAAAGCTTCCCGGCCGGTTTCCAGCATCGCGTGAGTTAGCATCAGCGTTACGGTAGGCCGTCCCAACTGAGACCAGTGACGGTGAATATAAGCTAATTCACTATTGATTTGAGATACCAAGAAATGGTAATCTAGAGTTAGATAAAACTCTTGTCTGTCGAGAAAAGATGGCAGAAAGACGATCGCCTCGCCGCGAACTTGAAACACCCGTGAAGTGGTCAAACTCCTTAATCGGCGGACGGGACGGCCTGTTAAACCTAGTTGGTCATTGCGTCCAATTTGCGTGTAAATAGCTGATAATTCTTTTGTTTGGCGGACTTGAATTGGTTCTACCTGTTTGGGAGTTTGGGCTGCAATTCCATTCGCGGCTAATTCTGCTTGCAAATCTTCGTCTTCAGCTAACAGTGCGATTTGGACTAAAGCTTCTCTGCGCCGTCCGACTGACAAGTGTTTCCCCAGGGGATCTATATCACCAATTGCGATTAATCCATCGTTTAATAATTGACCAAGAAAATACAAACTTTGCGCCCAAACTAGGGGAACATTTTCATTTGGTAAACGCTGTTGACTGCGGGGATTTGATTTTTCGGCATTGATATTTTCGGCAGGGATATAATACAATTCTGGTAGCAGAGATAAACCCGATCGCTCAACTGCGAGAGATGCCAGACGCTGCTCATACTCTTGAACCTGGGCTTGATTACCCTCAAATATGCCGTCTAATAATAGGTAAGTGAAAAACAGTGGCCATTCGCATTCAATGTGCTCGAACTGCTTTAATTCTGTGGGTTCGTAATGTAGGCGATCGGCATCTTCTAAGACTGTTTGGTGTCCATCCCGCAGGAACCTTTTGCAGCCATATTCTCCCTGCAATTTGTCGATAATCTTCTTTCTTGTACGTTCAACTAATTCTCTGTCTTCAACAGCAAAAGCTGGAAAACTAATGATGCTCAAAAGAGCCGCGTCTACTTCTTTTGAACTAGATTCGCGAGGCAAAAGTGATTCTAATGTGATGCGAGTTCTGGCAATCTCGTCTGGCAAAACGTGAATCACAGATGCCTGAGAGCCATCTAATCCAAACAAATCTAATCCATTAATCGCTTCCAGTGCTGCTTTTGCCATGCCCACTGAACTGGCATTCAATTCGGCATTACCACGATTAATTTTATTACCTCTTTCCCAAATTCCATAATCGGGAGTGCGGTAAGCTCTACCAATATAGTAAACTAAGTTCTGCACAAAATTCACTTCATCAATTGTGAAAATGATGTGCAATCCAGAAGCAGTCATTTGAGCGAGAATCAACAAAAATATAGATGTTGCATCTAACTGCAAGTGTCCCCATTCATCATCACCGACTACAATATTTGCAGTTTGGGTATTGTATTTGGCGTGTAAGGCATCTAGGGGTAACTGAGTATTTTTAAAGCTTTCTACTTTATTGGCTTGTTGCATCATGGCAAACATCAAGCCTCGCATCAGTTTAACTGTGCTGTGTTCGAGTTCAAATGTTCTACCCCGATCGCTATCAATTTTGCGGTAAGCTAGGCCCAAGCCCCAAACTGCGAGGATGCTGTAAACGTTGTCGCGCACCCAAGCATCGGTGTAATCGCCGTGGGCGTTAACGGCGGTACTCGCGGGTAGCAAACCGGTAATTGGGTTTTGACGTTTGAGAATGATGCTTTTGATTTGCTGGTAGTAATAATCTAACCTAGTTTGCCGCTGAGCTGTTGCGATCGCCATTTCGTTTTCCTTGTACTTTTTCCTGAGACTAACTGAGTTGCCCTGAATAGACCTTTAAATATATCAGAAATTATATCACTGTCTTTAGCAAATACTACCGAGGTAACGATTATGTCTCAGAGTCATCACAATCACAACAATGTTCCTTTTGTCAAAATAGTCTACTCTAAAATCAAGATCAATGGTAAAATTGAGTTAGTGGCGATGGAATGGTATGCAGATGGTTCTGTCAAAAAGTGCGATCGGTAAGTCTATCGATTTTGGATTTTGGATTGCGATCGTATATATAGCAATCCTAAATCATTGTGAATTTCTTACTCCCTCCCCTTACTAAGGGGAGGGTTGGGGTGGGGTAAAAATATTTATGATTCATTTAGGATTGCTATAGCGCTTCTCAAGTGAGGTAGGTCAGCTACTAATTACCAATTCCCAATTACCACCAATTCCCAATTCCCAATTCCCAATTCCCAATTCCCAATTCCCAATTCCCAATTCCCAATTCCCAGATCATACCAAGAAGTGCTATATGTCTGTAGGAAGTTTAGATAAAGTAACATGAATCGATCGCACCCGCAATTTTCAGTGCTGGGACTACCAGTTCACATCTTAGACGATCATGCAGATTGGCTGATCGATCGCCTACATCAAGGATTAGGAAGTCACGTCGTCACGCTGAATGCAGAAATGGCGATGCAAGCCGAACAAAATCCAGCTTTAGCTGATATAATCCATTCTGCGGAACTTGTGATTCCCGACGGTGCAGGAGTTGTGCTGTACTTACGAATCCAAGGCAAAAATGCCAAGCGATTTCCAGGGATTGAATTAGCCGAGTCGTTGCTACAACAAGCCGGAAAATTGCCCGACGGGGAATCAATCTTGTTTTTTGGAGGTTCGCCCGAAGTTGCGATCGCATCAGCAGAAACTTGGCAACAGCAGATCAACGGAATATCTATTCTATCTCAACATGGCTATCTCTCACCAGAAGAAGAACCAGAATTTCTGGAAACCCTAAAAAAAATCCAACCCAAAATGATTCTAGTCGGATTGGGAGTGCCACGTCAAGAATTTTGGATTGCCAAACACCGACATCTTTGTCCTCAATCTATCTGGGTGGGAGTAGGTGGCAGTTTCGACATTTGGGCGGGAACAAAAACTCGTGCTCCGGCTTGGTTTTGCGACAATCATTTAGAATGGTTGTATCGACTTTATCAAGAACCTTGGCGCTGGCGCAGGATGTTGGCTTTGCCACAATTTGCATTCAAAGCATTGGGCAATTTGCGAGGGTGAATTAATTCTTTCAAAAGCGCGAAGGAAGAACTCCATCTTCTTCTTTCTCCTCCTTCGCGTTCTTAGCGCCTTCGCGGTTCATTTAATCTTACTCCGTATTTGATATTAGAGGGCGGGTTTATTCGGATTTTTGGTACTTGTTAGATATTGGCAGGTTTACCCGCCCCTACAGGTTAAACAATATAAGGAGAATCGATCGCCTTAGCCCGTTTAATCGCCACCAATGTCTGGTAAATCAAAGCCGAAATCTCAGCGCGGGTAATGTCTCGCTGCGGTGAAAGCCAATCGCGGGAAGGATAATTAACCACAATCTTTAAGCTAGTTGCTGTACTGATCGCACTTAAAGCAAAATTAGGAATTTGAGCGCGATCGGTGTATACTTTCAGAGTGTCAGCATTTCCGCCCTTCAGTTCCAAACCATTAACCAAAGACACGATCGCCTCAGTCTTAGTCAAATTCAAATTCGGGCCAAACTTCAACCCCGGAAACCCCGACAAAAACCCAGCCCGATTCGCCCGTTCGATCGCACTTCTGGCCCAAAAACTAGCAGAAACATCAATAAAATTCGTAGCCGCCACCTTCGGAATCGGACTAAACGCACTCACCAACAGCGAAGCATATTGAGCACGATTTAAACTCTCATCCGGCCGAAAAGAACCATCCGGCATACCACTAATCATATTCGCCGCCGCCAAGGCCTCAATAAATTTCTGAGCCCAATGTCCAGAAATATCATTAAACCTAGCTTCACCAATATTCGGATTACCACCAGCCTTTCTCACCGCAGCTTGCACAGCTTGAAAAGCATTCACTTTTCCATAACCAAACCAATCGCTACGACGGTTTTTAATATCATAACTACCCATGCGAATACCCAACTGGGGATCGGGATCGAGATCAACAATTTTGTCCGCAGTTTGTTCGAGAATTCCCCGCACTTCCCGCGCCGTCAAACGGGGGTTTGCCGAAAGTATCAAAGCTGCAACCCCAGCCACTACTGGAGTGGCGCTAGAAGTACCACCAAAGGAGTCTGTGTAGTCCCCTGAATCGTAGCCGGCAACACCGATGCGATCGGCAGTAAACACTCCCAAACCGGGCAAATTCTGTGTTACCTCTGGCGGAGTGCTGATATATCCGGTTTGCTGCATCCAGGTTCCCGGCGGGGCGTTATTGCTGGGGGCGCAAACCGAAATACTACTACCCCAATTGCTGTAAGCTGATTTTTTATTCAAGGAAGTGGAAGCTGAAACGGCAATCGCATCTGGGTGAACAGCATAGCCACTCAGCCATTGAGTTTGACCGCTAATTATGTCATCGGGCCAGCCTTTTTCATTAATCGTACCGTTGACGGGGCGGTTGGCATTGCCCGCAGCGAACACAATCACGCAACCTCTGCCGCCGCGCCCTTGGGTGGCTGCTTTGGTGATGACGGCACTTTGTCTGAGGGAAAGGGGAAAATAAACGGCTGATGGCCCCCAACTGCAAGAAATCACGGCGGCCCCTTTTTCGATCGCCCAATTGAATATTTGTTCAACAGAATCATCGTCGAGGTAGCCTGTAGTACGGATTGGCATCAAGGCGCATCCAGGGGCGACACCGACAATCCCTTTGCCGTTTTCTTCCGCAACGGCGACACCAGCGCAGGAAGTGCCATGATTGTCTGAATCTAGAACAGGCATTGGGGACAAGTCGTTGTCTTTTAAATCGAGGGGAAAAACGATTTTGCCTTGGCCTTGAAAATCTGGGTGTGTCATGTCTACGGAATCATCCGCGATCGCAATTACAATCGATCGTACTCCACGAGTAATGTCCCAAGCTTTCTCAGCAAAAATGTGAGAACCCGCAACCATTTGGCTACCACTTTTGTTGTTGAGATACCACTGTCTGGAATAAAGCGGATCGCGGGGAATATAATGTTGTTGAGTTTGTACTATAATATTCGGTTCAGCGACCAGAACTTCTGCATATCTAGTGAGGCGATTGGCAATTTTAATCGGATTTTCTGTTGCTTGTTTGGTGACTTCACAGATAAATGTGTTCGGAATTCCTTCTACTTGTCGGACTATTTTTACAACTGCTGCATTGACGATCGCATTTCGCGATTCTTCATCTACTTGTTCGTCAAATTGTATAGTAATGCGATCAGTTAAATAAAAGAATGTCTCTTTCTGTTTCGCAGGGGAATAGACATGGCTAGCAAAAACAACGGCATCGCTAGCCCTAGCTGCTTGCATCGCTGTATTCAGAAGCGCGGGCGCAACTAGATATTCTTCGAGATTGCTGTTGCCAATACGGCGGTTGAATTTTGCCTCAGTGTTGGCTAGCCAAGGGTTTGAGGCTGATGCTGTCGAGGAAGGGCGGACTGTAAAGCGATCGAGAGCTTTTGACAGTAGCAATTCATCGCCGCCTCGTTGTAAAATCAGTGCCAGACTTTCATCAGGGACTCCTATACCTTGATAATTGAGGAGAGTGCTGGTGTCGGGTTGCTTTGGTTGTACCATCAGAAATTGTCCTGTTTAATTTTAATCCAGTTTAACCATTTGATTTTCCCTCAATAATTGACGGTTGAAACGACTGAGTTGGTTTTTTTGTGCGATCGGCACAAGTCCCATTAAACTGAGATCTTGCACCAATGTCAGCAACAGGCTCTCCGGCCTGTTCCACAAAGAGTGAATTTCTTGTGGGATGGGCATCCTGCCCGTCCATAAGGATGGGCATCCTGCCCGTCCATAAAAAGTTTGTTGAGAATGGTGCAAGATCTCAGATTAAATAAATACGCTAGCATTAACCTTGAAAAATTCCCCCAGCGCCTTAGCTTGCGCCTTACTAATCGCCCGTTTGCCATTAACCACCTCAGAAACTACACCTTTGGAACCAATCACTCCCACTAGATCAGCTTGTTTGAGTTCGCGAACTTCGATGAGGTGTAGTAAAACATCCTGGGGAGTCGCTTGAGGAATTGGGTAATACTTCCCTTCATATTCTGCGATCAACAGCGCCCAGAGATCAAGTAAAGTTTCTGCTTCGAGGCTTAATTTCTCCTGAGACATGAGGGCTTCGACTTCTGTGATGGCCACAGAATAGTCTTCTTCGTTTAGGATGGGCTTAGGCTGCGATTTTGCTAACAGTTGGCCGTAAGCTATTTTTTCAATTGCAATATTCATAGTTCGTTTGGATTGTGGATTATGAATGTTTTAGATTTCTTGAATGTATCAGGGAATCTGCGCGAATTTCCCTGATACATTCAAGTGAAAATTTAACCTAGTTTTTGTTTGACTTCATGAGGAGACGGCTTGGCCTTAGTCCCTACCGACAATAATATTGTAGGGACTAAGGCCAAGCCGTCTCCTCATAATTCCGATGCTACCGGAATTGATATCAAGTCTCTAGTTTGATTTCTCGAAGACAGTCATAGTTTGACATTTCCGCAAATTTGGTTTACACTCAACCGGTTGCGATCGCCAATGGTAAGATCTGCTCTAGCTAAATATCTTTTTTAAAGCGCCGAGGCGCAAAGTAATTTCATGGTATACTCTGGAACTGTTTACTGGCTTCGCTCCACCGCCCGGATTGCCCTAGTTGCGATCGCCACCTTAACCCTATTGCAACCACCCCAAGCCCAAGCACAACAACCCTCTGGGCAAGGAAACCAACCGCAAGTCGAACCGGCCGATGACCCCACCGATCCAAATAATCTCCGCCCCGTCTCCCAAAGCAACAGCATCTTGAGCATTCCAGGAGGCCAGCGATTGATGACAGAAGCCAGCAGCGCTATTTCTAACCAAAACTACACAGTAGCCTCCCAAAAACTTCAAGAATCCCGCCAAATTTTCAACCAATTATCCAATTTCTACCAACAACTGTCCAGCAGTTTTGCCGGGATAGACATCCGCCTAGCCGACAGCAACCGCACGAAAGCCGTGGAAACAGCCCAAATGCGTGACGAAGCCACCTATCGCCTAGCATTAGTACACCGCGCCCAAAACAAGCCCGAACTCGCCGT
This sequence comes from Oscillatoriales cyanobacterium, assembly GCA_004294385.1. Lineage (GTDB taxonomy): Bacteria > Cyanobacteriota > Cyanobacteriia > Cyanobacteriales > Microcoleaceae > Microcoleus. The sequence continues at coordinate 15,608 of REAP01000136.1, forward strand.
CCCACTGCTGATTCAAATTATTCGTTCCCAGCAGCCAACTCGCGATTTAGGCAAAAAAGCTTACCAGCAGCTAGTAGAGTTGGGGTTTGTAGATATGCCCTATCCTCGACCAGCCGCCAACACTCAGCCGACTCCGCCTAAGAAATAATTCACCTAAAATCTAAATTACGCCCTTTATTCAGAAAAAAACAATGGTTACACCATCTCAAGTAGCAGAAATGATTCAGACTGGATTGCCAGACGCTAAAGTAAAAGTTGATGATTTAACCGGTGGCGGCGACCACTACCAAGCAAGAGTAGTTTCCGCAGCCTTTGAAGGGAAAAACCGAGTACAGCAACATCAACTGGTCTACGGTGCCCTCAAAGAAGCAATGGCTAGTGAAGCCATCCATGCTTTAGCTTTGCAAACTTTCACTCCCCAAGAATGGGAAGCGCAAAGTCCGGTTGCTTAATTGTTCAGCAGCCAATTGGTATCAGAAGTTTGTATTTATGTCAATAGTTTCTTGACATAAAACAGTCACAGTTTAAAATCTTTCAAGCAATATAAGGAGCAACCATGAGTACAGCAGCACATCAAAGAATTGACGACTTAGTTAAACAAAACAAAATCATGGTCTTCATGAAGGGCAATAAATTAATGCCCCAGTGTGGTTTTTCTAACAACGTAGTGCAAATTCTCAACACCTTGGGAGTGCCTTACGAAACAGTTGATGTTTTGGCAGACCAGGAAATTCGTCAGGGAGTCAAAGAGTATTCTAACTGGCCGACAATTCCCCAAGTTTATATCAACGGCGAATTTCTTGGCGGGTCGGATATTCTGATCGAAATGTATCAGAAAGGCGAATTGCAAGAAGCAGTAGAAGTTGCTTTAGCTTCTTAAATTAGGGGAAAAAAGAAAGTTTTGAGTTTTTAATACTGATTTCTTAAATTAGGGACTCGAAATTTTCCTAAATCCCGAACTTTAACGATAGTAGGGCCGACATACACGACTGGCCCTACAAATTATCCTTTTTTTACCCACAATTGGCAACCAATTGACTATTAATAATAGCCTGATTCTGCTTGAGGCATGGGCATTTCAAAATTGGAGGTATCCCGAATGTAACGGGCGGCTTCTTCTTCTAATTTGTGAATCAGGTAGGGTTCCAAACTGTTTGAATGACGAAGGGCTGCCAAATACCCGTCTAAGTAAAGCCGTAGGTCATCAAAACGATAACCTCTATTCCACATTTCGACGAGGGCGTCGGTGAGTTTTTGGTAATGTCGGATTGTTTGGGTATCTTGAAGCATGGTGTGAGGTTGAAATCCTTTGTGGTTAGTACAATGACGGCGGGATTTAGTAAATGCTTCGACTTTGGTCCAATTGCTTTGGTCTAGGCTATCGCTAAAAAATTTCTACCCTGCTATACAGGCTACCCCCCATAAAAAATTTCACTCGCTACTTTGTACGACTCGAATTTTTTTGAATGCACCTAGTTGATTCGCCAGGGGTTCAAGAGAATCAGGACGTCACTAAATTTTACAATCAAATGGCTTGAGTTTGCCAGTTACCGAGGTAGTCGGTGCGGGTAATTTTAGTTTTAATTGGCAGATTAGTCAAGTTCCCAGGAGGGAAAGCAGACTCTGGGATCGGTTTTCATCGGCTGTTGGGGCCCACGAGTCGATCGACTACACACCCTATTGATTCCATTCTAAGATTTTCCCGATATTTATTGGATATTTGTCAGGTGTTCAAGTGGGAAAATTCACAAAATCTTTAAAATTTTGACCATTGGCTTGTTAATTGCTTCACATCAAGCCAAAAAACAGGACTCAATTCAAAACTCCAAACTCCAAACTCAAAATTCCCCACTCAAAGCTGAAAATTTTTGATTCCTGCTTTACCACAGTCCTCTAACAGGCCTCATGGGCTGCGGTGTGGCTGGTACTGGTGCTATGACGGGACGGGCTACAGGGCGCGTGATTGGCTGTACGTTGCGACGGGGTTCGATCGCATTTTCGGTCGTAGTTGTTTCAGTTGTCGTAGTCGATCGCATATTATCTTGAAGCAAGGTTTGCATATTCCCCGCTAAACCCTGAAGTTTTCCCACCGTCGCCGTAATTTTGGGAATATCTACATACATTTCCGGGAGAGGATAACGTTTCAGAATTTCCAGTATCGAGACTTTCCCATCATCGCTGGCTGCGAGAATTACCGCAGCCCGCAAAGCTTTGCCATTTTCGGTATTGCGTTGAGTCCGAATTGCTTGACCGATTTCATCAATAATTTTTTCTCCCGGAGTGCTGTAAACTATGCGGGCTACATTCGCGGGCTTCAAGCCAATTTCTAGGCCCATAAACCCGCGTAGAGTTCCCGGATCCATTTTTGAGAATGCGATGATTTGTCGAATGGTTGGGGTAGTTGTGCCATCTTTAGCGAAGTCTTCTAAATCGCTGACATTAATGCTTTGTCTCAGCGGGCCAAAAGTGAGGACAACTTTTTCGGCCCCAAATGCTCTAGTCTGCGCCGATAATATACTAGCGCTTGCTGCTAAAAATACGCCGATCGCGATCGATACAAATTTTGTTAACTTCATAATGAGTGCAAAATTAAAACTAATTGGAGCTTTCTAGATTATTGTAGATGCAGCAGTTATATTCTACAAGCTCGCGACCGAAATTTGTACAACAACCACACATACAATCTCGATCGAGATTTATTCTCAACATCAATCTTTAGAATAATTGACTTGAGCAAGTACATATTTATTTTATTCAATTTGCCGAATTAATTATCAATACAACCTTTGACAATTCATGTTTAAAACCAAACGTAAATCCAAGAAATCCAAACAAAAGTTACTGAAAGAAAAAAACATCGCGCTCAATAAAAAAGAAGCGGCTACACAAAAACGCAAAACTTCACAGCAGGTTGATCAACTCATTCAGGCGATCGCAATTAATACCTTAATCAGTGCTGCTGTAACCATCCCGCTATTATTCTTGCTCCGAGCCAAACTTGCCATTGCAGCAGGCGTAGCCATAGCAATTTTGCTATTTTCCTACAAATATCCCCGTCAAGCCTTGTGGGCATTTCTAATTTACCTACCTTTTAGCGGCACAATCACCTACGCAGTTGGCGGCGGAAATGCAGCATTTCAAGTCGCTAAAGATGCTTTCTACATACCAGCTCTCATCGCCCTCATTCAAAGCTGTAAAAAGAAACAATTACCCATCTTCCTGCCCAAACAACTGAAGCCAACCTTCAGTATCCTATTAATGATGGCGATGCTGACTTTAATTTTTGTGAATGGGGATATGCAGCTTAACCCAATGAAAGGAGAAAAACCTTTGTTGCAAGGAATTGTCGGCTTAAAAGTATTAATTGGTTATATGCCGCTCATCGCTTGTACTTATTATCTAATTCGTACTAAGAAAGATTTAGTATTTTTTAGTCGAATGCACATAATTTTGGCAATTGTTTGCTGCATTCTAGGTTTAATCCAGTACCTGTTACTACAAAGCGGAAGATGTGCAGGTACAAGAGGAATGTCAGGAGCAGAATTATATAAAGCTACCTTAGAAGCTAGATGTTTAGTCGGCGGTTCCCTTGTCTTTAGTCCAGAAGTTAAATTCATCCGTTTACCGGGGACTTTTGTCGCCCCTTGGCAATGGGCTTGGTTTTTAATTGCCAATGCTTTCTTGACCTTTGCTTCTGCTTTTTGTGACCCTTCATTTTGGTGGCGAATCGTCGGTTTATTTGGCATGGCATTAGTATTTGCTAATGCCGTTATTTCCGGTCAAAGAGCTGCTTTAGTAATGGTTCCTGTTGCTACTTTTGTGCTACTAATTTTCACAGGTCAAGTAGTTAATTTAAAAAGATTTATTCCGATTGGTGTCGGACTAGCTATTCTGTTGTCTATTGGTACGGCGATTAATCCAGGAATAATCGAGCAGCGGTGGGATAGTTTTGTTAACCGCTGGAATGCTGCACCGCCGCAACAGTTTATTTTTAATCAGTTCGAGCAGAGCCACAATTTTATTATTGACAGACCTCTTGGTAGAGGTGTGGGACGAGCGACTAATTCAACGCGGATCTTTGGTGCTACACAGCTAATTGAAACTTTCCAACCTAAGTTGATG
>REAP01000137.1 GCA_004294385.1 Oscillatoriales cyanobacterium
AGCCCAGTTTACTGCTGTCCAAACATCTTGATTCCCGAGAGTTAAGAGTTATAGATCAAAAAAACATTATTGGCAGTCACCAACGTCGCAGTAGAACCTGTATTTAATATACAACAACTAACTCGATTTTGGCAAGCTTTGGGCAATTTAACTTGCATACCAGATAGATTCAATGGTTTGAGCGATCGCATCTACTTGCACTCGCCCCTGATCCACGGCTTCGCGATCGAGCAAAACAGTAACGTGACCCAGTTTGCGACCGGGACGTGATTCTTTCTTACCATACCAATGCACAAAAGTATTATTGAGTTGTGCCAGTTGTTTTCGTTTTTCTAAATAGTCGGACTCAGCCGATTCATAGCCGAGTAAATTTACCATGACAGCACCAGCAGAGTTTAAATCGCAATTGCCTAAAGGCAGTTGACAAACTGCGCGCAAATGTTGTTCAAATTGTGAAGTTTTGCAAGCATCTATGGTGAAGTGTCCCGAATTGTGGGTGCGGGGTGCAATTTCATTGACTAATAGTTGATTGTCGCTGGTTAAAAATAGTTCAATGCCGAATACGCCGACAGCTTGTAAGCTATTGAGGAGAGTGCGGGCGATCGCCTCAGCTTCGGCTTTCACCTGTAAACTAATCTGGGCCGGTGCAATCACCAGACGGCAAACCTGATGTTCCTGTTGAGTTTCGACGATCGGGTAAATTGCCATTTCACCATTTGCCGATCGAGCTGCAATCACGGCTAACTCGCGATCGAACGGCACAAATTCTTCCACTAACAAAGCCAGACCCTTAAGCTTAACACAAATTGAGTCAAAACTCGCCCGATCTTTCACTACAAAAGTACCTTGACCATCATAACCGTGGCGGCGAACTTTGATAACCAAAGGAAAATCCAAAGGCAAATCCTGACTACAATCCCATTGCCAAAACCTCGGAGTTGGCAAACCCAAATCTCGCAAATAACAACGCTGGACGTACTTGTCCAACAAAGGATCAAGTGATGATAAACTCGGCTGAAATAAAACACCTTGCTTTTCTAGTGTCCGCAAACCATCCAAATCAACAAACTCATTTTCAAAAGTAATCACATCACAGCGAGTGGCCAATTCAGCAGTAGCATTCACATCATCAATTGCCGCCAAAATAGAATCAGCAGCAACAGAAATTGCCGGATCAGTAGCATGGGGAGTTTGCACCACCAATTCAATACCCAGCCTACTAGCAGCAGCTCCCATCATCCAAGCTAGTTGGCCGCCACCTACAACACCAACTCGCTGAATTGTGGTAGATGTAATAGCAGTGGCTTGAGTGAATTTCATTTAAGTAAATTTGATTATGTTAGCCTGACTATTTTATAACAAAAAGCACCACAATGAATATCCTGTAGGGGCGGGTTCACCAACAATATATAACAAGTACCAACAATCTCAATAAACCCGCCCCCCCCCAACAGTAAATTCAAATGTACCTCTTTCAAGATACAAGGGGCGGGTTCACCAACAATATATAACAAGTACCAACAATCTCAATAAACCCGCCCCCCCCCAACGGTAAATTCAAATGTACCTCTTTCAAGATACAAGGGGCGGGTTCACCAACAATATATAACAAGTACCAACAATCTCAATAAACCCGCCCCCCCCCCAACGGTAAATTCAAATGTACCTCTTAAGTAAAAGTATTGAATCAAAAAATAACCGCAGCATCCTGGCTCTAGGAAAGCCTTTAATCATGGCACGGACTGAGCCATTGCCAAACAGCAGCAGATCCGCCCCAGTCGATAAAAGTGCCACATCTAGCAATTCCCTAGCCTCAACCATGGCATAATTGACACCACTGCAAAAAGCAGATAAATAAGTACAAACACTGTAAAGTGGCCATTTAGGCAAAAAAATTATAGGTGAGGATGCTGTGAAAGTTTTGCTTGTCGGTAACGGAGGTCGCGAACACGCGATCGCCAAAAAACTGCTAGAGTCAACGCGGATCAAACAAGTCTTCTGCGTGCCGGGGAACGGCGGCACAGCTACCACCAAAGGCTGCCAGAATTTGTCGCTCAACATCGACGACTTCCAGGGAATGGAGCGCTTTGTGATGGTCAATAACATCGGACTTGTGATCGTTGGCCCCGAATTGCCCCTATCATTAGGCATCGTTGACTACTTCCAACAGAAAAAACTCATGGCTTTCGGCCCCACCCAAGCCGGAGCCCAAATTGAGTCGAGCAAATCCTGGGCAAAACAATTGATGCTCGAAGCAGGCATCCCAACACCCAAAGCTGCTGTATTCACCAACCCAGAAGCAGCCAAAGCATACGTTGTTGAACAGGGAACTCCTATCGTCATCAAAGCAGACGGACTCGCATCAGGCAAAGGAGTCACCGTTGCCACCACCGTCAAAATAGCTCACAGCGCCATCAACACCATTTTCCGTGGTGAATTCGGCACCGACAATATCCGAGTCGTAGTGGAAGAATATGTCACAGGGCAAGAAGTCTCGATTCTCGCCCTCACAGACGGCATTACAGTAGAACCTCTGCTGCCAGCCCAAGACCACAAAGCGATCGGTGAAGGCGACAAGGGAGCCAACACAGGTGGTATGGGAGCCTACGCACCAGCACCAATTGTTACTCCAGAGCTGATGGAAAGAATTCAAACCGAAATTCTGGAACCCACCCTAGCGGCACTGCAAAAACGCAAAATCGACTATCGGGGCGTACTATATGCAGGTTTAATGATTACCGACGAAGGAGAACTCCAAGTCTTAGAATTCAACTGCCGCTTCGGAGATCCCGAAACCCAAGCCGTATTGTCCCTGCTGGAAACTCCTCTCGAAGATTTGCTACTAGCCTGCTGCAAACAGCGTTTAGGAGATTTTGCGGAAATTCGCTGGAAGTCCGGCGCCGCAGTTTGCGTAGTTTTGGCCTCTGGGGGTTATCCTGGAAGTTACGAAAAAGGCAAAACTATTACAGGCATCGAGGCCGCCGAAGCCAAAGGTGCAGAAGTCTTTCATGCTGGAACTCAGTTGAAGCAGCAACAGTTAGTGACCGATGGTGGCCGGGTTTTGGGGGTGACTGCTGTGGGAGAAACTTTTGAACAAGCTATTGCTAAAGCTTACGAGGCAGTAGATTGTATTGAATTTGAAGGGGTTTACTGCCGCCGCGACATTGGCCGTCGAGCTTTGGCCGACAAAAGTTAGGAGTTGCAACATCTACCACTTGAGGAAAGCCAAGCAATCTCAAAGTAGAAGTGTCACAATAAATCTGGCATCTCTGCGGTGACGGCAGTGTACTCATTCACTGTACAAAATCTGAGGAAAAGCCACTTTATTTAATTCTACTTTAAATTTTTAACTCGTAAAATGTTGGCCATACTAAACAAAATCCAAGAAATTATTGCTCGCTGGTGGTCGGAGTTTACTCTCCAGACTCGCCTGATGGCCGGTGCTACCCTTGTAGTTTCGTTAATTATGAGTGGGCTGACATTCTGGGCTGTCAATACCATCCAGCTAGATGCCAGACTTAATGATACTCGCTACGGTCGCGACCTGGGGCTGCTGTTATCGGCAAATGTGGCGCCACTGATTGCGAAAAACGATCGCTCAGAGGTAGCCCGTTTTTCCCATCAATTTTACAGCAGCACCTCTAGCGTCCGTTATATGCTCTACGCAGACGAGGCGGGTGATATTTTCCTGGGAATACCTTTTTCGGAGTCGGAGGTGCAAACTTCCCTGACGCTGCGTCGTCAGATTAAGCTTCCTGATAGTTTTATCGCTGACATTGAGGCGAGAAATTTAACTTCTGTGCCTTTGGTGCGACAACATTTGACTCCTGATGGAGAGGTGACAGATGTATTTGTGCCTCTGATACATGAAGATAAATATTTGGGTGTTTTGGCGATCGGCATTAATCCAAATCCCGCTGCTGTCGTCTCTTCAAATTTGACTAGAGATGTCACTTTAGCAGTATTTGTAACTATTTGGGTAATGGTAATTTTGGGAGCTGTGTTTAATGCCCTGACAATTACTAAACCGATTAAACAATTAGTTTTAGGGGTAAAAAATATTGCGAGTGGGAATTTCAAACAGCGAGTTGACTTGCCTTTGGGTGGAGAATTGGGCGAGTTGATTGGTAGTTTTAATGAGATGGCCCAGAAACTCGAAAGTTATGAAGAACAAAATATTGAAGAGTTGACAGCGGAAAAAGCTAAGTTAGAAACTTTGGTTTCAACGATTGCGGATGGGGCGCTTTTATTAGATGCGAATTTGCAGGTGATTTTAGTTAATCCGACGGGTAGGCGGATTTTTGGATGGGAAGGCAAAAATGCGATCGGAGTTAATCTCCTGCACATTTTACCTGCGGAAGTGCAGCAGGACTTGGCAATGCCCCTGCACCAAATAGCTGCGGGCGATCGCGAAGGTGGCGAATTTAGGATTTCCATGAGGGAACCAGTCAACCGCACAATTCGGATTGTTTTAACTACTGTGATTCTTCATAAAGCTCCAGGCTCTGAATCACTATGCAAAAGCTGTATCCGCGACGAAGAAAATACCTGTAATGAATCCGAACGACCAGAGGCTTTAGAGTGCACTTTCTACGAGCAAACCTCGAAACATCAAGATTCTGGACAATACCGCGACAGTCTCAAAGGTATTGCGATGACAGTACAAGACATTACACGGGAAGTGGAACTCAATGAAGCTAAAAGCAATTTTATCAGCAATATTTCTCACGAATTGAGAACGCCTTTGTTTAATATCAAATCTTTCATTGAAACTCTCTACGAATATGGAGAAGACCTTCAAGAAAGTGAACGCCGGGAGTTTCTGGAAATTGCTAACCGAGAAACCGATCGACTAACTCGGTTAGTTAACGATGTGTTAGATTTGTCGCGGCTGGAATCCTGCCGAGTTTATCATTTAGATGCGGTTGACCTCCATCAAGCTGTGGAACAAACGCTGCGAACTTATAAGTTGAATGCTAAGGATAAAGGCATTGAATTGGAGCAAGATATTGACCCCGATTTGCCGTCTGCTTTAGGTCATTATGATTTGCTGTTGCAAGTATTTGCAAATTTAGTGGGCAATGCCTTGAAATTTACTTCTGCCGGTGGTAAGGTCGGCATTCGAGCTTATTTGCTAGACGGTGAGACTGAAAACCACAAAGATAGTGTTTCCGGGAACCACCAGTTATCATCTGAATCAAAGCATTTTCCTACGGTGCGGATCGAAATTTCTGATACTGGAATTGGGATAGATCCCGAAGATCAACAGGCAATTTTCGAGCGTTTTTTCCGGGTAGAAAACCGAGTTCACACTTTGGAAGGAACGGGATTAGGCCTTTCTATTGTCAGAAACATTATTGACAAACATCACACTAAAATCAATTTAGTTAGTGAGGTGAATGTGGGTACGACTTTCTGGTTTGATTTGGCGGTTTATCAGCCGAAAAAAATATTAGAAATGGAAAATTCTTGGCCGGTGGAAGCAAAGGTGGAGACTGAAACAATTTCGAGTCATGTTTTGTAGTTACAGCGGTTCCCGCTGTATTACAGCACACTTAATGAATCTTCAACATTTAATAAATTGGTTTGTTAATTGCTCCTCGGAGCATCCCGATTTGGGAAACACGCCTAGAGGGGCGAAGCATTCGCGTTTAAAATCTCTGATATATCTATAGGATATGGGCGCGAATGCTTCTCCCCTACAAAAAATAATATCGTAGGGACACGGCATTGCCTTGGACTAATTTCTAAATTTATGCTAAGCTGCAACAGAAATTGCCTTAGCCTTAAGCGATGGTTCTGGGATGAGTTGACCATCTTCTCGCAGGGTGTCAATATAAAGCTCAATTGCTTCTTTAATATTGTTTTCTGTTTCTTCAAGTGTCTTACCTGTAGAAATACAACCAGGCAAATCAGGAACATAAGCTGAATAGTTAGTCCCAGCGGATTCAAAAATTACAATATATTCTTTCATAAAAGAATACGGGATGTGGGAAACTCAGAGACTTTATTCCTGAGAGGGAAGCGGCTCGTGCGGTTTTAACCGCCGTGGTATTTATGCTAGAATTAGATTGTGAGTAAGAACAAAAAACATCTACGTGTTGAAACATCCTAGTATCGGAGAAATCCCGGCTCCTATGAAACAACGGTTAGGTTTAAGTCAAGAGTGTCAGTATGACAGGAAAGGCATTGAAAACAAAAGTAGCTAGTAACTATCGCTTGACGATTGGTGACTAAGTAGACGGCGTTTGACGGTCGTAGCGAGAGTTTTACACACGTCAGCAGAATCGAGGGTGTCTTTAGACCTGAGAGCGTCAATATTCGTCCTCCATTTGTGCTTGCTTCCAATCTGGATAGACAGATGAAGCCCGATCGCACATTTATCCCATTTCCCCAATTTTACCATCGTTTACTCGTTTCCAGGTTGAGCCTAAAAACGAGTAAACGAGTAAAATAGACTTCCCCTAAAAAGATAGCCAAAAACAGGCAGGATGCCTGTTCCACAATAATTATGGGAGATGTCTAATTGGTCAAGACTTAAGAAAGAGTTTTACGAGCACGTTCCGATCGCTCTTCTGCGGTATCCATCACATCTGCCATCTTCTCCACTATTTCCCCTGGATAATTTTCCAAAATCCGGGTAGAAAGCGAAATTCTGCCCCGACTTTCATCGAGGTCAATCACCATTGCTTTCAAGATTTGACCTGGAGAAAACACCTGGGAAAGGTTTTCAATATATTTTTGGCTGACTTGCTTGATGTGTAGCAAACCGCTGATTCCTTCCATGTCGATAAACACGCCAAAAGGCTTAATGCTGCTGACTTTACCTTCTACTAATTGACCGATTTGTAACTGACTGAAGGCAGAAGATTGAGTTGCTAGTCGCTGGGAAAGTACCAGTTTTTCGCGCTCTTGATCGACTTCCAAGAAGCTTACAGTCAAAGCTTGACCGATCAGCCCTTCTATGTCATCGCGATTGATTAAGTGCGATCGCGGAATAAAGCCACGCATTCCCTGGACATCTACTGTCACGCCACCCTTATTCGCCCCGGAAACCCGCACCTGAAGAACTTTGCCACTTTCCCGCATTTGGGTTAACTCTTCCCAAGCTTGCTGAAGTTCTAGCTGTCTTAGAGAAAGAGTAACTTGGCCATTGGCATCTTGTTCGCGGATAATTAAAAATTCCCGTTCCTCTTCCAAAGGAACGACTTCGGACAAATTCGCGATCGTTCTCAAAGCAGCCTCTTCGATCGGCAAAAAAGCCGAAGACTTGCCGCCGATATCAACATACGCACCATTTGAGTCGTGCTCGATCACTTTTCCACGCACTACTTGTCCCTTCTGAAACTCGTAATTGTGCTGTTCGAGGGCTTTAGCAAAATCGTCCATTGAAAAGGATGCTTTTGCGCTTTGAGAACCGGTAGATTTGGAATTCATGTCAGTAATTAGTTGTCAGTTGTCAGTAATTTAGTTGTCAATTGTCAGTTGCCGTACCCTGAGCGTAGTCGAAGGGTCAATTGTCAGTTGCCGTACCCTGAGCGTAGTCGAAGGGTTAGTTGTTAGTATAAAATTCTCCTCATTTCCCCATCTCCCACTCTCCCATCTCTAAACAGGTTGAAGTTCCAGTCGAAATAGTTCCTTCACCTGTTCCCATGACTCGGCTGCTGCGGTAGCGTTGTAACTACCACGGTGGTCGCAGAAAAAGCCGTGATCGGCATTGTAGCGGAAAAGTTGGTGAGAAATACTGTGTTTTTTCAGTTCTGTGGCAATTTGGTCAACTTGTTCTGAGGGAATACTGGCATCTTGAATGCCGTAAAAGCCGTAGAGAGTGCCTTTAATCTCTGCTGTGCGATCGATCGTGGGGGCACCACCTCCGGGGGTATACGTGGCGATACCAGCACCGTAGAAGGACGCTGTAGCCTTGATTTCGGGCAAGGTGGCGGCGAGGTAGGCGACGTGTCCGCCAAAGCAGAAGCCAATGCAGCCAAAGCCTGATTGTTTGACAAATGGTAAGGTTTTGAGATAGTCGATCGCAGCTTGGATGTCACCCAGAAGTTCGGATGCGCTAGTTTGTTCTTTGTATTTTCTGCCGATTGTGATGTCTTCGGGGGTGTAGCCGGTTTCAAAGCCGGGGGCTTGGCGTTGGTAGATGGCTGGGGCGATCGCGACATATCCCTCTTTTGCTATTCTTTCGGTAACTTCGCGGATGTGCGAGTTGACACCAAAGATTTCTTGAATCACGATAACTGCGGGAAATTGCCCTGCTGCTGCGGGTTGGGCTAGGTAGGCGGCGATTTGCAAATCTCCGTTGGGAATTGTGATGTTTTTGGTGAGAATTTCTGAGTTTGTCATTTGTGCATTAGATTTTTTTTAATGAACCGCGAAGGCGCAAAGAACGCGAAGGAAGAAAGAGAAGTTTTTTATGCAGATTGTTCGTATTATACCAAGATTTTGGGCTAAAGCTTTTCTTCTCTTCGCGTCCTTTGCGTCTTCGCGGTTCGTTAATTTTATAACATCACATTATCAGGAAATTTTTGTTTTAAAACTGGCATGACTGGACAAGGTTTAAGTTCCTGCAAGTTATCGGGTTTATTCCAAGTGAAAGGCCCTTTTTTCTCGGCGGACATCCACAGCAAGCTTTTGGCGCGTGTCATCGCTACATATAGCAATCTAAACTCTTCTGCTGTTTTCAAATATCCAGCTTGTTCCCAGGCTTCACCCAGATTTGGGAAAGCATCTTTTTTGTGCAAACTTGCTCGAATTTGTGCTCTCGCGACTTCTGCTAAGGTGAAGTCTCCTAAAAATTTAGCTTGTGGTAAAACTCGTAAGCTTCCGGGGATGATTTGGTCGTGTAAAAATGGCAAAAATACGCAATCCCAATCTAATCCTTTGGCTTTGTGCATCGTAATAATTGTTAGTTGACCTTTGCTGGTATAACGTTCTTCTATTTTCTCTTCTGCTTCCACTGGTTCAAATCTTTCGGAAGTGACTATTTCGCTGAGTACACTCAATATATTGCTCATTGAATTGTTGCCAATAGTTTGAATAGCGACTCGTTCTGCTAATTTGTCTGCTGTGGCTAATTCTGTTTGGTCGTATTGCAGGGCTAGGGCTAGAAATGAGATGATTTGGTATGGTGGAAGTTCTAAGCGGGCTTGTAATAAACCACAGCAAAAGTAGCGACATTTCTTAACGGGGTCTGATTGGTTCGGGTCGAGGGGGCCTGGGTACAGAAATTGCTCTGGGCTTGTGGTAAAGGCATTATAGTCTTGCTTGGGGATGAGTTGCCGATCGCTCAAAATCTTCAGTGCTGCTTTCAGGTAGTCTGGTGAATGGGGGCGATCGAGAAATTGCAGTAGTGTTAAGATTTCCCAAGGTACTTGAGAATGCCGATCGCGTTCTCCGACATCTTCAATCTTAATCCCATATTTGCTTAAATCAACGGTTAATCCATATTTCTGCGGATTTTCTAGCACCTGTTTGATCAATTTACCTTGTTTATTTTCTCGCACCAAAACTGCCATCGATTTCAGATACTCTAATGGCAATTTTGCTTGATTTTCTCCATCGCTAACTTCCCCGTCGGATTCGAGATATTTTTCGGATTTTCCCCATTCAAAACCAGCAGGTAGAAATTCTTCAACTAGCTGAACAACTCGTTTGCCAATCAGTTCAATTGTATGGTAAATATCGCGGGGAGTATACAATTCCAATCCACGACCAATCGGGTCTGGATTCGCATTTATTTGCTGGTCATCTCTGGGAACTGGTTCAATAATTTGATGGCGAAAAGGTGGTTCTGTTCCCGCCAACTCAGACCGATTTACCCATTCCAAAATAAAGTTAGCTGCATCAATAATTATCTGGCTGCTGCGGCCTGCTACATCCATTTCTGACAATTTATTTTGCTCTTTGCAGTCATCACAAAATTCATTGAAATAAATTGGATCTGCTGGTGTAAAAGTAGAATTAATCGCTTGATTTGGGTCGCCAACTCTGATAAAGTTTGGTGGTAATTCAGGATTGTCTGGATCTTCAGCTAATGTTGCCAAAAGCTTAGTCTGTAAAGGTGTCGAATCTTGGGCTTCGTCTTCAAAAACGGCAAATACTTGTTTTTGCTCGATCGCCCTTGCCCTCGGATCGTCCAGCACCCGCAAAGCTGCTAAAATCATTTCGTCGTAGTCGATGAATTCACGACTCCGCAACAAAGCCTGATATTTCTGATATAAACCGCCAGCTACAGCTAATATTTCATAACCATCTCCAGAGGAACTATCGCCAATTTCTAACAATTCTGCCGGCTGTAAACCAGAAGATTTCGCTTCGTGAATTACCGTTTTAGCTAACTGTGGTAAAATCTCTGTCCGCAAAACAGACTGTCGCCGCATTCTCTCTGTTTCCTCTCCATCAAATTGTTGTCCTTCCAACAAAGTTTGATATCTGCGGGGATTTTCAGCTATCCAAAGTTCTACGCAAGCGCGAATTAATCGGTGACTTTGAGTGGTGTTAACTAAAGTTGAATTTTCTAAATTTAAACCGGATAAACTTGGATGTCGCCTAGCAATATTCAATGCCAAACCGTGTAAAGTGTTGACAACAAAGCCACCTTGGGGTAAAGACAATTCTCTTAATCTGTCGCGGATTTTAATTTTAATATTAGCAGCAGCCGATCGCGTAAAAGTCACTACAACTAACTGACGGCGGCTGTGAAGTCGGTTGGTGGCGATCGCAATTGCCGCCGCAGCAGCCATTCCCGTAGACTTCCCAGCCCCTGGAACCGCCGAAACCGCAAGGGGCCCGCCTTGCCAATTAGCCATGTCTTTCTGGGCCTCACGCAAGCTGTCGCGAATCTTCTGACAAGCTTGTTCCCGCAAAACTGCACCTAGCTCTGACTGGGTAGAATTGCTGTGGGTGCTAAAATTAGGATCAAATTCGTCTGTCATTCCATTTTAGATTTTAGATTAGAAAAATATTTGTCTCCGTTTCAATTTCTGTATCGGCTAGACTCGGACTATATATCTGAGTTTAAATCAAAACAAGCACAAAATTCAATACCCAAACGTTTTTATAGAACAAGCCGCCATGAAAACCCACATCAAAACCAATTCTCTGTCACAAATTAAGTGTAACCTGAGATGTTGCACCATTGTCAGCAACAGGCAAGATGCTTGTTCCACAAAGACTCTACTTTCTTGTGGAACAGGCATCTTGCCTGTTCATAAAAGGCCAATTGAGAATGGTGTAAGATCTCAGTTTAACCCAATTTCAGCGAACAAAAGCGCAACTCGCTTTGCGATCGTAGCATTCTTAACCTTATCCTCTACCATTGCTTTGCCAAGTTGCGGAGCTCCACCTAGCAGCCAGCAAAACCAAGTTGCTGCGGGTGCTCCACAAGCCTCTGCACCCGCAACAACCAGAGGAGAAGCCGCAGACTCAAAAATGGCTGCTACACCAAAACAAGCCAAAGCAGAAACGACCGCAACTCGTCCCCAACTGATTAAAAAAGCAGAACTCAGTGTAGTTGTCAAATCTATTGATGCCAGCACTAAATCTGTTACTAATATCGTCGAAAAACAGCAAGGCGATATCTTGGGTTTCCAAAACCAAAAGCCACCAGATTCCAGTATCCGACAAACAGCAACTATGCAGATCCGCGTACCTCAAGAACGCTTAGAAACGACTTTAGATTCTTTAGCAAAACTGGGAAGTGTAGAAAATCGGGGTTTGACTGCGGAGGATGTAACCACGCAATTGGTGGATAGTGAAGCTAGACTCCGAAACCTTCGCAAATCGGAGGAAATGGTATTAAAAATTATGGATAAATCTGGTTCTGTGGGGGATGTACTGAAAGCTGCTAAAGAATTGAGCAATATTCGTCAGTCGATAGAACAAATTGACGCTCAGTTAAAAAGTTTGCGAAATCAAGTCGCTTATTCAACTATTAGTCTAACTTTAGAAGCAGCAGTATCATCTGCACAAAGTCCAGAACCTTCTCTTGGTTTGCGGGTGCAGGAAACTTGGGGTAAAGCGACTCATTCTGTAGGGGAATTAACTTTTAGTTTGTTTGATTTAGGTATTTGGTTGTTGGCTTACACTCCTTATTTTTTGGTGATTGGGGCTGGGATTTATGGTTTTAAGAGGTTCAAGAAATCGCAGTCTGTGACAAAAATAGAGGAACTGAAACCGCCTCAGTAGTCATTGGTTATTTGTGATTAATTTTAAGAACAGGCAAGATGCCTGTTCCACAAGAAAAAAGATCCTTAAGAACAGGCAAGATGCCTGTTCCACAAGAAAATTTATCTTTTGTGGAATGGGCATCTTGCCCGTTCTTGACAATAGTGCAACAGCCCAGTTACAAATAACAAATAACAACTAACAACTAACTAATCATCTATTTGCCATCCATCTTTGGTGTAATCTTCATCCAAAATCTTTTTCGGACGCATCACTAGCACCACTCGTCCCAAAATAGGAATATCCGGCGATTCTTCAAACCAATACAATTCTAAATTGCCACCGTTATCTGCTAGGAAATAACTATCAGCATCCCATTCCCTTTGCGCTCGATCGGCAATAATCAAAACTTCTTCAACTTTACCTTGCAGTGGCACCGGCAGTCGATCGCTCATTTCCAGAACCGCCACCGGATCTTCAGCCTTCAAAATCACCTGCCATCCAGGAATCGCCACCCAAGCTCCCGATCCCGAAAATTTTACCATGCGGAAAGGCTCAACTTCCTCCAGCAAAGGCACTGCCTGCAAATCAGCCGTAGAAAGTGGCAATTGACCCACAACCGGGACAATCCGAGGTAATTGTTCCTCGGAGTCTAGCCGATAAACCGGCAAGCGGGGCGCAGAACGTCTTGTAACTACGGTAAAATCGACAAGTAAGTGTTCGATTTGTTCCCTAGCACTTGAGCTACTACCTAATTTTAAACCACGAGCAATTAAGCGCGATCGCTCTTGCAAGTCACTGTTTTGTCTGGCTGATTGCCAACACTGGTAAGCCATAGCATCGCCAGCAGTGTCTGTGAAACCTTGAGGGAGACTTCCAAAGCGCGAAAACTCCTTCATCGCTTTCGCCACATCGCGGGCATCATCAACGTCCAAATTGTGGGCTAGAATTAAAGCCGCCGCCGCCGCTCTTTGTGGTTGCGAAAGAACTCGAAATTCGTATAAAATGTCACTACCTTTGGCTAGAAAGTGCGATCGGACTTCTTCGGAAGCTCCAGCAGTTACCATACTGGTGTAGACTTGGGCTGCAACGCTGACCTGATTTTGCTGAATTGGCTCAAAACCAGTTTCTTCAAAAATCCTTTGAGTGCTGTAGCCGGCTTTTTGCAGTGCTGTGCAGGCCTGTCCCCAGTATACCCAGCCACCTTCTTTGCGGCGGAGCGATCGGACTAAGTTTTCCAGTTCCACAGCATCAGTAGAGGGAAGAGATGCAGGCCCGGAGGAATCTTGTGGTGTATCAGTCATAATTTAGATCAAAACCAGCGCTAAGTTTAAGTTTGATTGAGTACCAGCAAAGTTAGTGTTGCGGCAGAGGTTAGACTCTATGGTAAGTGAGATATGAGACTATTTCTAGAGAATAGTTGATCGCCTAAATTTACAGACGGGAGTCTATCGTATTGTTATGGATAATGCCATTACCGAGCTAGACCAAATTAAACGCCAGCTCATGACCTTAAACCGACCGAAAAAGCCGAAAATGCTGGTAGTAGACGACGAACCAGACAATCTGGATTTACTCTACCGCACTTTTAGACGAGATTTTAACGTACTCAAAGCTGAAAGCGGAATTCGTGCTTTAGAAGTATTGGAAAGCGAGGGCGAGGTCGCCGTCATCATTTCCGATCAACGGATGCCAGAAATGAAGGGAACTGAGTTTCTCAGCAAAACCGTGTTTCAGTTTCCGAATACAGTCAGGATTATCTTGACTGGTTTTACAGATATTGAAGACTTGGTAGATGCGATTAACTCTGGACAGGTTTACAAGTATATCACCAAGCCTTGGGACCCGAACGAATTGAAAATGGTAGTCCAAAAGGCTGCTGAAACTTATGAAGTTCTTAAGCAGCGGACTGAGGAATTGCGCCAGGCCCAAAATCAAATACAACTGTTAGCCACTATCATGCAAACGGCTTTGGATTATCCAAATTTGGCAGCAACTTTAGAGCCAATCGCTACTGCTATCAGTGATAACTTTTTGGCGGACACTTGCATTTTGCAACTGGTGGAAGGCAATGTTTTAACCCCAGTTCAAGGTTGTCACACCAGCGGTGGAGAGCTGGAAAATTGGCTAGCAGATGACCCTCTAGTTCAAGAGGCGATCGCTTCTCAAAATATTCAAGCTGCTCTGAACATTGTAACTGATGCCAGCCTCAGTAGCCTCCCACACTATCAGAAATCGGGCATTAAATCCCATCTGACTATCCCGGTGGTTCACGGAGGTCGATCGCTCGCCCTGATTTCCCTCCAGTGGAAGCAGCCTTGTACCCTTCGCCCGGACGAAATCACAACAATTCACCTCTCAGCTCAACAAGTGGCTTTGGTAATGACGAGTTTTCAGGGTCAGTAGTTATTAGTCATTAGTCATTAGTCATTAGTCAGTAGTCATTGGTGATTAGTGATTGGTTATTGGTTATTCGTAACAATCAACAACTAACTATAAAAACCTACCAACTACGAACCCACAACCAACAATTAATCAATAACCCTTCGACTCCGCTCAGGGCGACGCAACTAACCAATAACAACTAACTAATGACCAATAACTCAGAAAAAATTAAAACCATATTTAATCGAATTGCACCAGTTTACAATCAAATGAACGATTGGTTGAGCTTGGGGCAGCACCGAATTTGGAAGCAAATGGCGGTGAAATGGAGCAAAGCCAGTCCAGGTAATACTTGTTTAGACTTGTGCTGCGGTAGCGGGGATCTAGCTCTACTTTTAGCACAGCAAGCAGGCCCTAGCGGTTCTGTATTTGGAGTGGATTTTTCGCAAGAACAATTAGCTGTT
Organism: Oscillatoriales cyanobacterium; assembly: GCA_004294385.1. GTDB lineage: Bacteria > Cyanobacteriota > Cyanobacteriia > Cyanobacteriales > Microcoleaceae > Microcoleus. The sequence continues at coordinate 15,024 of REAP01000137.1, forward strand.
GCTGACCGTCGCGATCGACCTTTTCTCACCCCTTCTAGTCCCATTTCCTGGATAGAAGCTGACGCCCTAGACTTGCCTTTTCCCGACAACTATTTCGACTGCGCCACAATGGGCTACGGCCTCCGCAACGTGACTGACATCCCCCGCAGTCTTCAGGAATTGCATCGCGTACTCAAACCCGGTGCCAAAGCAGCTATTCTCGACCTCCACCGCCCCAACAACTCCCTGATGCTCCGTTTTCAGCAGTTTTATCTCGAAAGTCTCGTAGTGCCGATCGCTCAGCAATTTGGCATGACTCAAGAATATGCCTATATCAATCCTAGTTTAGAAAAATTCCCGATCGGCTCGGAACAAGTTGCGATCGCCCTCCAAGCCGGATTTACCACCGCCACACACTATCCTATCGCTGGAGCTATGATGGGAGTATTGGTATTAGTCAGTTGACAGTTGACAGTTAACTGTTGACAGTTGACAGTTGACCCTTCGACCCAACGACTGCGTTCATCCTGAGCGTAGCCGAAGGGCTCAGGGCACCGCGATCCGCACCCTGAGCGTAGTCGAAGGGCAGATCACCGCTAACAAATAACAAATAACAAATAACAAATAACAAATAACCAATTCCCAATTCCCAATTCCCAATTCCCAATTCCCAATTCCCAATTCCCAATTCCCAATTCCCAATTCCCAATTCCCAATTCCCAATTCCCAATCTGATATTTGGCTGTTTTTTGCCCCACCTATAGTGGGAGGAATTATTGGCTATTTCACCAATGATATAGCCATTCAAATGTTATTTCGCCCCTACCGAGCTATTTATGTCAAAGGCCGGCAATTACCATTCACTCCCGGCTTGATTCCTCGCAACCAAGAGCGTTTAGCCAAGCGAATTTCTGACACAATTATGGGCTCGCTGCTAACACCAGAGGAGTTGCAAAAATTAGCGCGCCGCCTCCTACAAACAGAGAGAATGCAGTCTGTTATTCTGTGGTTATTGCAGTTAGCCTTAGATCAAGTTAAAGCAGACGCAGAGCAAAAAACCGCCAAAATTCTTGCTAACATTTTGCGAGATTTGTTGGGCGAATCAGTGCCGCGAATTCTCAAAGTTTTGGCGCGCCGGGAAGATTTTTTAGAAGCTCAGCTAAATCAAATCTTTGACCAAATTTTGCTGGAAATTCAGCTAACAGAAGCTCAGGCGGGTCAATTGGCCGATTGGCTATTGCAGATAGTCATACCGCCGGAAGTGTTGCGACAGGCTTTGATTGACTTTTTGACCGATCGCAATATTTCGATCATTGATGAAGGATTTCGGGAAAAAACCAGCGGTACTTATTGGGTAGTCGCCAATTTATTTGGTTTGCGGAACACTTTAACTCGCCTACGGACTTTCTGTCTTGATGACAGACAAGCCACAAATCAGCGGTTAGCAGAATTAACTGTTTCCTTGGGAATTCGCGGGCGACTTCAGGAATGGCTGCAAAATTTGTCGATGCAAAATCTACCAGTTTCGACAGTCAGACAATTACGAAAAACCATGCGGGATAGTGTTCGCAGCTATGTTCAAGAACGGGGTACGGAGGTACTTGATGGATTGAGCAAGTCTATTGACTGGGAAAATATTTCTAAGTTAATTCTGAATCGATTACAGACTTCAGCCGTGATGAGTGCTTCCCTAGAAATCGTTAGTAAAGAACTCGCTTTAGTTTTAGAGCGATATCTGGAGCGAGATTTAGAAAATATTGTAGCTCAGGCTATCCCTATTTTAAATATCGATCAGGTGATTATCGATCGCGTTAAAGGTACTTCTCCTGAAGACTTGGAGTTAGCAATTCAGGGAATTGTCAAAAGCGAGTTGCAAGGAATCGTCAATTTAGGTGGATTCTTGGGTGTTTTGGTCGGCTGTTTGCAGACTGTTGTGCTTCTGATGCAGCGATGACTTATTTTGGCAGAAATTAGATATTTGTTGTAGAATAATGTTCACCTGTTAAATGTAGCACTCAACAAGATATTTAAGACATTCTGAATTACTAAAACTATTACACTGCCTACATTTTCCTTCTTCCTTCTTCCTTCTTCCTTCTTCCTTCTTCCTTCTTCCTTCTTCCTTCTTCCTTAAATCTATGCCAACTCCAAATTCAGACGATCGCCCTTACCGACCAAAAAACCCTCGCAACCTCAGTCCCGAACAATACAAGCGTTTAACCGCAGAGATAGCCGCTCCCTATCGACCTCTGCGACAAGTGGTCTATGTAGCTTGCGGAGCATCTGGCTTCATCGGTGGCTTAGTTTTCCTCGCTAAAATTGCCTCCGGGAACCAAGTTAGCTCTACTTTGCCCAATTTTGCCCTCCAAGTCGGAGTCGTGGCTCTGATGGTGTTTCTGTTTCGCTGGGAGCAGCGCGCCGAAGAGCGATCCCCAAAGCAGAAGTAACGAAAATTTACATATATATACATAAGTATATTTAAGACAACTAAAAGTTGTAAATATAAAGAAATCATTATGAAAGCCTGGTTTGCGATCGATCCCTGTGATTATAAGTACATGGACTCAATTGGGGTCAGCCAATTTAAAGATCCTAATCATATATCCTTTTGAGTTTCTTCAAATGGGGTCAGCTTCCATAAAGACCCTAAATATAAAAAACAACTTTAAACCAAGCGCCAGACTTCACTTATAGAAGACCTGGCGCTTGGTTTTTGGTGGGCCTTTGAGCACCGGAATGATATAGAGGAGACGGCAGTGCCCATTAGTGTCAACTTAAGCCTGAGAGCTTTGATAAATCTCGTTTTTACCTAAGTCTAGATCCCCCTAAATCCCCCTTAAGAAGGGGGACTTTGAAAAGATTCCTGTCCCCCCCTTCTTAAGGGGGGCTAGGGGGGATCTAGATTTAATAGTCAAACAACAGTCTGTGACTGGGCTTGACGTTAAGTTGACACTCCTTGGCAGTGCCGTGTCCCTACAATTAATTACGGTAGGGAGACGGCAGTGCCGTGTCCCTACAATTACGGTAGGGAGACGGCAGTGCCAAGGAGTGTCAACTTAAGCTGTCAGCCCGCCCCGTGTCCGTTAGTGAGCCCACGAGTCCGACAGAAGTCTCAACCCCTGTCTAATAGCAAGTTGACACTCCTTGGCAGTGCCGTGTCCCTACAATTAATTACGGTAGGGACACGGCACTGCCGTCTCCTCATTTTGACCAATTGAATGTGGCTATAGTCTAAGTGGACAAGCATATTTGGGAATTTAACTATGGAATGGTCATTTTTCAAGCAGAAGTGTACATTATGTTTAGTCGCAGGCGCGGGAATGTTGTTTTACAGCACTACTGCGGTGGCTTCTGAAAAGGTAATCCTCAAATACAGCGTGATTCGGATGACTTTACCAGTCAGCGAATTAGAAGTTTTCGCCGAAACTGGCAAAATGTCCCCAGCGTTAGAAATGCTACTGGGACAAGCCAAAAAAGACCCGGAAGTAGTTCGTCGCAGTCTGACAAGACCGGCGAAAGTCAGCCAAAAGCTTTTGGATCGGACACTCAACAGCAAACTGGGAGAAATACTTCTAGATGAAGTCGGTCAGGTAATTCAGACTCCCTCTGGGACTGCGAATCAAGAGGCTTTACGCAAGGCTTTAGTGTTATCGGCGATCGGTGACAATCAAATTACGCTGCTGGAAACCATCAAGAATTATCCGACTTCCGAGGTTTACGTTGAGGGCGATCGGTTGGTTGAAGCTTATGGCAAACTTGTAGCCTTGTCAGAGCAATTGGGGGGTGTTTCTGAACGACTCCAAGATGTTTTGAATAAAATTCGACTACCTAGACTTTAGGAAATTGTCAACTACATTTGATTACTGAACTCTTAAACGGAATGCTTCTCAAGATTCCGTATTTTTACTTATTAATACTTTTATATAACAAAATAAAATTTTTCTGTAACTTTCATTTAATGAAAAATTATAGTATAGACATTATCGAAAATATATCTTAAAATACAGAGAAGCATCTAATATCAGAGTAAGAGCGTACCCCCTAAAGCGGTACATTGTCATTCCATCGACTTTATTTACTGGATAAGAACTAGCAAAATGAACAATCCTATTCGCCCTAAAGACCGCTTCCTTGTATTTGGTTCTCCTGCGATCGAAGATGCTGAAATTCAGGAAGTGGTATCGACCATGAAAACTGGCTGGTTGGGTACTGGGCCGAAAGTCATGCGCTTTGAAAATGAATTCAAAGCTTACAAAGGTTCTGAGTACGCAATTGCCGTCAATTCCTGTACGGCGGGACTGCACTTAAGTATCCTCGCTGCTTCGTTAAAACCAGGCGATGAAGTCATTACTACTCCTATGACTTTTTGTGCGACAGTCAATGCGATTATTCACGCAGGGGCAACACCGGTACTGGCGGACATAGACCCGTTGACCATGAATATTGACCCGGCGAAAGTCGAAGCTAAAATAACTTCAAAAACTAAGGCTATTTTGCCAGTTCACTTTGCAGGTCGTCCTTGCGATATGGATGCGCTTTGTGACATTGCCGATCGCCACAACTTGAAGTTAATCGAAGACTGTGCTCACGCGATCGAAACAGAGTACAAGGGACGCAAAGCAGGTACTTTTGGTGATTTCGGATGCTTCAGTTTCTATGTCACCAAAAACATTACGACGGGCGAAGGTGGCATGATTCTAAGTCGCAAGCAAGAAGACGCTGACAGGCTCAAAATTTTGGCGCTCCACGGGATGAGCAAAGATGCTTGGAAGCGCTTCGGTGATTCAGGATACAAGCACTACCAAGTGGTGGAAGTTGGTTTTAAATATAACATGATGGATCTGCAAGCTGCGATCGGCATTCATCAAATGGAACGAATTACTCCTTATTGGAAACGCCGAGAACAGATTTGGCAACGCTATAATGAAGCATTTGCTGATTTGCCAATTACTCTGCCATCAGCCTCAGAACCCGACACAATTCATGCCTATCACCTGTACACAATTTTGGTAGATGAAGCCACAGCAGGAATTAGCCGCGACGAGTTTCTTAACGCTATTAATGCCGAAAATATCGGTGTCGGCGTACACTACATGAGCATGGCAGAACATCCTGTATACCAAGAAATGTTTGGATGGCAGCCAGAGGACTATCCGAATGCAAGTTATGTCGGAATGCGTACCATCAGCTTGCCGATTTCAGCAAAATTAACAGATGCAGATGTTGATGATGTGATTGCTGGTGTTAAAAAGTGTTTGGCGAACGGCAAGGCTCGGACTCAATTAGAGATGACCGCAGGCAAAACCGCCTAGAATATTAGTCACAAAAAAGCCTGATTCCTATCTGGTTAGTCAGTATTTATTGAATGATTGCTCACATTCGACCCCTTGATCAGGGCAAGAAAATATTCCTCTCAAAGTCTCCCTGATCAAGGCAGACTTTGAGAGGTTTAAAATCGAGAACAAGCGATATTAATTAGAGGGAAAAATCAATAATGAATAAAGAGATTGGCTACTTTATCCCTGAATTTCCAGGGCAAACTCATACTTGGATCTGGCGTGAATATCAAGCAATGCTAGATATTGGTATGAAACCTCATATGATATCAACCCGCCGTCCGCCCACTAAAGTTGTACACACTTGGGCTCAGAAAGCCCAAAGCATGACTGATTATTTGGTACCCTTTGAAATCAAAGATTTTGTTAACGTTCCCATAGAACTCATCAAAGCTGGCCCGATCGCCTGGTGGCGCTGTCTAAGTGTAATTGCCAATACTAAAAATATATCCTTTTCTCAAAGGCTTTACTACTTGGTATTGGTTGTTATGGGAGCAAAGCTAGTTTCCCTTGCCAAAACCCAGGGCTGGTCTCACGTCCACGTTCATTCCTGTGGGAATGCTGCTAATATTGCCCTATTTGCCTCAATACTTTCGGACATCACTTATAGTGTGGCTCTTCTGGGTCAGCTAGAAGATTTTGGGGCCAATCAAGAGCAAAAATGGCAACATTCTGCTTTTGCTTCTGTGATGTCTGAACAAATTCTCAATTCTATCAAAGATGAGCTCGCAGGTTTCTTGCCACAGGATGTGAGAGTTTCACCAGTGGGTGTCAATCTGGATCAAATTAAGCGTGAAACTCCCTATACTCCTTGGCAGGAAGGCAATCAATGCCTAATTTATACTTGTGGTCGCCTGAATGTAGCGAAAGGACAAAAGTACCTGATTGAGTCAGTGAAGTTGCTTCGAGAACGAGGGTTTGATGTGCGCTTGCAGATTGCTGGCGAAGATTCAGAAGCTGGCAATGGCTACCGCAAAGAACTAGAGAAATTCATTGCAGATAAATCAATGTCTGATTATGTTGAGCTGCTTGGTTCTGTCTCTGAAGAACGAAATCGTCAAGGTTATAAAGATGCTGATATTTTTGCTTTACCCAGCTTGAAAGAGGGAATTTCTGTAGCTGTTATGGAAGCAATGGCGATGGAAACTCCTGTAGTGGTGACGCAGGTTGGTGGAATGGCAGAATTGATAGATAACGGTGTTGACGGTATGTTAGTGCCGGCAGAAAATCCCGAAATAATGGCAGATGTTATCGCAAAGTTGCTACAAGACAAAGAGTTGACTTTGAGTTTGACTCAAAAATCAAGACAAAAGGTTGCTGCGAAATTCCATCATCGGCGTAGTGCTCAGATATTACTTGAATCCTTGGAGCAACTCAGCTAATTTTTTGAAGATTCAATCCGGTGATGTTTTTGTGACTAGGGATCGATGATGTCCTAGCTCCCTTTATTCAGGAGCTAGGATATTTACTTTAATTCTAAAACGCCCTTTGTTCTAAAAAATCATCAAATTAATGCCGTGTTTCAATTTGGTTTTAAACATGGGGCGATGGAAGGTTACTATCGGTTACAAAATTTGGATTGGCCGCACTCAGTAAGCCAAAGTTTCTAAAGTTTCCCGTAAATAGGAGCTAACCTGCTGGTCGATGCTGACGTTTGCCTGCTGATTTTCAAAATTGAGTTCTAGCTGCCAGCGTTGAAATCCAGAACTTGAGCCGATCGCACATTTTAGGCTCTCCCAGATTTGAGAATCTTCCTTAAGCTCGATCAGCTCTGTGGCTTGAGGTTCTGGTGCGATCGTTCGTAAATTCGCCATATTTTTATACCCCTATTTCAATCCCCAGTGAGGACTTAAAGCTTACCTTGACAATTCCCATTATATATTCTCCTCTCCAAATAGCAAATAAAAAATACAAATAACCTCGAATTGAAAATTTGATATTAAATCTTAATAATGTTAATAAATCTGTCTTAAGAAGTATTGTTTTTTTAGCACACTAGCCTCAAAGCCGCAGTATCTTTAAATACAATTTTTCTGATTTAGATTGCCATTTAATTGTTTATTAACTATTTATTCTTTTCATCCAAAATCCCAAATCGGCATGGTCAAATCCTGTCCCGCTCTGTGGCAAAAGCCGGCAAAATGCGATCGACTTGCCAGCCTGCGATCGTAAAATCCTGCCCAACCTTCTCCAAAACATGAGGCTGTATCGCTGCAAATTCTGATTCCGGTGTCAGCAAAAGGGCCATCACACTAGCGGGAACCTGCAAGAACAAATTGCTCGCTAAAAAAGCGAAAGCAGCCAAGAGCAATCCAGCTAATCGCCATTGAGGAGGAAACGGAGTCACCGCAGCAGCCAGAGGAGCAAATCGATATAATTGCCACAAAATTACTGCCAGCACAACCGCCACAAACAAAGCTAATCCCTGATTTAAGGGAGATTTAAACCCGGTGAGAAGCCGCTGCTGTCCATCAGTTAACTTCTGGGGTTTCACCGCCACCACTAAAATACTAAAAATGTAAAAAGGGCGAAACCACTGCATCCACAGCACAGGGGCAATACCAGCGGCCCCAACTAAAAATACTTCCAGCCACACAGGTAGCAGCGGAGCACCCACAGCCAGTCCCAGCAAACACAGTCCCAGGAAAATCGGCAATGCAGCCACCCCAGCTAGGTGAATCCACAAAAAAGGTTCAGACCAAAAAGAACGCATAAGTGAAGGAAGAAGGAAGAAGGAAGAAGGAAGAAGGAAGAAGGAAGAAGGAAGAAGGAAGAAGGAAGAAGGAAGAAGAATGCTTAAAACTCAAGACAGGTAATTAACCTGTCTTGAGTCCAAGATCCACAATTCAGAATCCAAAATTATGCCGAGAGAGTGCGGCGTTTAGTCACCATCCGGTACGATTCAATCATATCGCCATCCGCCCAGTCACTAAATCCGCTCAAAGAAATACCGCATTCAAAGCCAGTATTGACTTCCTTGGCATCTTCCTTCATCCGTTTGAGGGAGTCTAGGACACCTTCGTAGACGATATTGTTGCCTCGGCGCACCCGCACTTTACAGTTACGGATGACTTTGCCAGAGAGTACCATACATCCAGCGACAGCCCCACGACCGATCGCGAAGACAGCACGCACTTCCACCTGACCCAGAGGTTCTTCAACCAGTTCAGGTTCCAGCAGACCTTCCATCGCTCCTTGAATGTCATCCAAAAGCTTGTAGATGATGCTGTATTCCCGCACGTCTACGCCCGCTTCGTCGGCTGCTTGGCGAGCGCCGGTGGCGAGAGTAGTATTGAACCCGATAATCACAGCATTACTGGCTGCGGCGAGGTCAATATCCGTTTCTGTGACTTCCCCAGGAGCAGATAGCAGAAGTCGGAGTTGAACTTCTTTTTGAGGAAGTTGAGTCAGAGCGCCGACAATTGCTTCAAGGGAACCTTGGACATCTGCTTTCAAGATCAAGTTGAGTTCCTTGAGAACGCCTTCCTTAGCTTGTTGAGAGAAGCCACTGAGGCTGATCCGACCACCTTGCAATATACGTGTACCTCGATCCTGGACCGCTCTGGCCTCGGCGATCGCCGTAGCTTCTTTTTCGTTCTGGAAGACATCAAACTCGTCTCCGGCCTGCGGTACTTTCCGAAGTCCGAGGACTTCCACTGCGAAGGATGGAGTTGCTTGTTTTACGTGATCGCCGCGATCGTCGATCATCGCCCGCACCTTACCCATCGCCGAACCAGCGACCACAATATCGCCCACTCGCAGCGTGCCATTTTGCACCAGCAGAGTTGCCACAGGACCCCTTGCCTTATCGAGGTGAGCTTCAATCACCGTACCCTTAGCCGCGCGGTTAGGGTTAGCGTTGAGGTCTTCCATTTCCGCGACGGTCAGGATCATTTCCAACAGCATATCGAGGTTTTCGCCTCGGATAGCGCTGACAGGAACCATGGTGATATCGCCACCCCAGTCATCTGCAACCAAGCCGTACTCAGTAAGCTCTTGCTTCACCCGTTCCGGCTGAGCGCCCTCCTTGTCAATTTTATTGATCGCCACAACAATTGGCACTTTAGCTGCTTTCGCGTGACTGATAGCTTCAATTGTTTGTGGACGCACACCGTCATCGGCCGCCACCACCAAGATAGCGATGTCTGTCACCCGCGTTCCACGAGCCCGCATTGCTGTAAAGGCTTCGTGACCTGGAGTATCCAAAAATACTACCTGCTGGCTCTTACCTTCGTGTACAACATCCACATGGTAAGCACCGATGTGCTGGGTAATACCCCCAGCTTCTCCTTGAGCCACCTTGGTTTTGCGGATCGAGTCTAGCAAGGTAGTTTTACCGTGATCGACGTGACCCATAATCGTTACTACTGGCGGACGGCGTTGGAGGTATTCCAAATCCGTTGCGTCCAGCATATCGATTAATTTCTCGGCGGGCTCTTTTATTTCAGGGGTTTCTACCTCTATGCCCATTTCTTCAGCTACCATTCTCACCGCTGCAATATCCAGGGTTTGAGTAATGTTAACCGCAATCCCTTTAGAGAACAGCCGCTTGATAATTTCCGTTTCGGGAACAGCCAGAGTAGCTGCGAGTTCCTGAACGGTCATCGGCCTGCTAAGCATCAGTATTTCAGGACGTTCGACCTTAGCTTCCGCTGCTTTGCCGCCACCACGACTACCGCGTCCGCCACCCGAACTAGACGAGCTTTTATCGTGAGAAGGGCCTGGTCTCTTATTTTTGCCACTGCTTCCGGGTGCGCCCGGAGTTGGTGTTGATTTTGGTGCTGCTGGTGACTTCGCTTTAGCAGGGCGGGCTAGGGACAGGCTGACCATGACTGGTGCTGGCATATCCAAGCCGTTTTCTAAGTCGTCGTCGTCCTCGTCTATGGGTTTGAGACGATTACGCTGCTTGAGTTTGGCAGCCTTAGCAGCCTTGGCAGCATCTGAGTTTTCTTCGTCGTCTTCTTCCCAAATGACCGAAGTCTTTTTGGCAGGACGAGGGAGGGATGGTCTTTCGAGGAGAAGAATCCCAGAGTCTGGCGTATTATCTTCTTCATTATCATCAGTGTCTTCCCCTGGGACTCCGGTGTCACCACCGCGACTACGCAGCCCGGTGGCTGATGTTACGGGGGCAAGGCTTCGACGCGAGCCACCACCTGGTTGGGGTCGATCGGCAAGTTGAGTTTTGACTGGACCACCAGTACCTTCCCGGCGTGGTCTTGCCTCGCGAGATTCGGTACCGGGGGCGCGTCTGCTGGGGGGACTGGGCTTAACAGGCGCTTCCAGATTTTGTGCCTGTTCTGATTGCTCTTGCTCAGTTTTGGCAAGTTTCAGTACCGGCTTGTTCCCCTGAGTCAGTTGAGTGGGGTTAGCAGACTCTCCGGCGGGTCTGACTGGTGGCGAAGTGAGCTTTGCCGATGGACTAGGAGGGGCAACTCGCTCTCTTCGTTCAGCTCTTTCCGATGGCACTTGGGGTGCGATCGATGCTGTGGCCTGGGTGTTTGTTTCTAAAGATGCGATCGCACCTACTGAGTCGGAAACTGTTTCCAACACAGTTTCTGACGAAGCCGTTGCTGATGGAACAGTAGGCTTCGACAGCACCGGTCGATTGATATTTGGTTTGGCCGGAGACTGTTGTAGTTGAGCTGCGGGTGATTTCGGAGGAGTGGCAACGGTTGCCTGCGGTTTTTTTCTCTCCTCGTTCCCGGACTGCTGGGAGTTTGCACCAGCGGGTCGTACTTTTGGACTGCGTATTTCTAAAATTTGCTGTTTTTTTTGTTGATCGTTGGGATGAGGGCCAGATTCTCTAGATGGCGCTGCTGCTCTTTCGGGGGGAGCTGGCTTGCCGGGGGAAGAGTGGCTGGCGACGTATTTTTCCGCCGTTTTGCGGATGCGTTCTGCTTCTGATTCTGTAATTGTGCTGCTGTGGCTCTTGACTGAAATATTGAGCCGCTCGCACACTGCCAAGATGTCTTTATTATCCAAATTTAGTTCCCGTGATAACTCGTAAATTCTTACTTTGCCGTTGTTCATCCACTCTGCCCTCTGTTATGCCAACCAGTTTTTACATTTTGATTTTTTGTTCTAATGACGACATCATTCGCTGTGATTGATTCAGTGTCAGGAATCGGGGTTTTGGTACTCGCTCAGCAATTTTATCTAAAAAGATGTAACTAGCTGAAGTTTGTGGTTGGAGAATTCTCAAGTTTTTTTCGGAACTTGGAACTCAAAAGTCTGAATTTTGGCAACAGCCATTTTTTCAAACTTCAAAATTTGTCTTTCCACCTTGAGGATACCTCTGCTAGTACCGCTTCTAAAAACCTACAGAAATCTGTAAATCAAACTTAGCGGTCTATGTTTAGCCTAGATTAAGTGCTATAAGCTTCCTGATTGCTCAGGTTGGCCTTGTGCCAAGTGTGTTTCTGTGGTTTTCAAACCCAGTCAGCTTTAGCAACCCGCACTAATCAAGCGTTTCTCTAGTTTATAACGATTATTGCTTGCTTTCGTCAAAGTCTGAAAAATCTAGACTTGTCTAGATTTTTCGGCTACTGTTTTAAACCCCACCCTTATCTAATCTGACACAAATCTTTCCAGACTGGTGGGCAGATCGGATTGGGGTCTCAGTGATAGCACTATCGGTAATTAAACAGGTAGAGCTGCCCAGAGGGTTTGTACGGAGGAAGTCGAGCTTTTGTCGGCGGTCACCTAAAGGTCGGCACTGTCAGATGTTGCTAAACGCTGCCAAAGTGTTTGGTACAGTTCATCAGATACAGGCGCTTTGAGCGATCGCCCAAGTCGATTTTTTTTCTGAGCTGCTTTGAGGCATTCTGCTTGCGGACAAAGGTAAGCTGAACGACCCATGCCAAGATCTAATTGTACCTGATGAGAAGGATAGAGCCTGACTACTCTCCAAAAAGCTTCTTTTGGAGCTATTTTTCGACAACTTGCACAGCATCGGTAGTTCGGTTTCATCATTGTATGATCAGACGTTGGCTTCTGTTTCGTCCATTGTGGCAGGCTCTTCTTCCTCAGATTCTAAATCTTCGCTGTCACGGTCGAATTCAGCTTCTTCCTGTGCTGCCAGTTCATCAAGTCTGGTCTCTTCTGCTGCCAATTTAGTATCTTCAGCCTCGCGATCGTACTTAGCAATATCTTTGATATCAATTTTCCAACCGGTCAAGCGGGCTGCGAGGCGGACATTCTGACCTTCTTTGCCAATAGCCAGACTCAGTTGGTCTTCAGCGACCAAAATGTGTGCTCGTCTGCCTTCTGGGGCAACTAAACGCACTTCATCTACCCTAGCTGGACTTAGAGCGTTGGCAATATAGGTTGCTGGGTCTGGAGACCAGCGGATTACGTCGATTTTTTCACCCCGCAATTCGTTAACAACTACCTGAATCCGCGATCCCCGTGCTCCGATGCAGGCTCCTACGGGGTCTACGTCGCGATCGAGCGTATCAACAGCTATTTTAGTCCGCGGGCCGACGTGGCGGGAAGGAGGATTTGCCTCTCTAGCCACGGCAACAATTCTCACCACTCCATCTTCAATTTCTGGTACTTCGTTGGCAAACAGGTAAACTACCAAACCTGCGTCAGCTCTGGAGACAACTAACTGTGGGCCCCTAGTAGAGCCTTCGCCTACTTTTTTGAGGTAGACCTTAAATGTAGCATTAGCGCGGTAATTGTCATTGGGCAACTGTTCCCGTTTGGGCAGTTCAGCATCTACTTCTGGCTGACCAAAACTGCTGGTGACTGCTAAAATTACCGACTGTCTCTCAAACCTCAGCACCCTTGCTAGAAGAACAGTTTCTTCTAAATCCTTAAACTCTTCTTGAATCATTTTGCGCTGTTGGTCGCGCAATTTTTGAGCCAGCACTTGTTTGGTTTGGATCGCCGCCATGCGACCAAATTCTTTTTGATTTGGCGTTACATCTACCAGAACAATACTACCCGGTTGAGCTTCGGTGGCTACTTCCTGCACTTCCGCAAGTGCTATTTCATGATCGGGATAGACGACTTCTTCGACAATTGTTTTGTTGGCTAAAACGCGAAAACCTTCTTGTTCCGCGTCTAGTTCCACATCAAAGTTATCAAAATATTCTTCACTGAAGTGGTCTAATTTTTGGGTGCGACGGTAGCGTTCATATCCTTTGAGCAGTGCTTCTCGCAAGGCGGCTTGGACGGCGTGCTTCGGCAAGTTTCTTTCTTTGCTAATACCTTCGACCATTTCTTTGAGTCCGGGCAGAGGAACCATTGACATATAAAACACTCCTTTTTTTGATTGGGTAATAAGTAGCTGGACATTGGGCATCGGGCATCGGCCAAAGAGGGCATCGGGCATCGGGCATTGCCGAGGGGAAATTATGAGTAATGAGAAATTATATAGAACTCAAAACTCAAAACATTCCTTTACATCTCTTTTCCTTCGTCTAGTTCAACTTTGGCAATCTGAAGACGTGGAATTTTAATCTGTCGCCCTTTTTGATTGAGATAAACAGTTGTTTCATCACGGGAGACCAGTAGTCCTTTCCACTCTTTGATTCGCGAATCCGGTTCAGCAGCTTTGACTGTCACGGGGAAACCTTTAAAGGTAATGAATTCTCGATCGCTCAGTAGCGATCGGGATATACCGGGACTAGAAATCTCTAGCACATAGGCGAAGGGTATGATGTCGGCTACTTCTAACTCTGCTTCGAGGGCTGTACTCATCCGTTCACAGTCGGCTAAACCGGTGTCTTGCTGGAGGTTGCGGATGTCTACCCGCAAGACGGGTGGATTTTGGTTGGTGTGAAACAGTGTTCCCACTACTTCCAATCCCAGTGTTTCCGCAACGGGGGTAGCTAAGTCAATGATTTGTGGAATTAGGGGATGAGTCATGTTGAATATTTAAGTTAAAACTCCTGAACTCGGACACGGGCCTGGATCAGTCCTAAACTCGCAAGTCTGATGCCCTGAGTTCTTTTCCTGCGACTAATGCCACAAAAAAAGTGGGCTTGACCCACTCCAAGGTAAAACAATTTTTTCCAAGAAGTTTGAGAATTCCCTCTGATGTCACATTTTGTACCATTGTCAAAAAGTTTTTCAGGGGTGAGCTCTCCGGCCCACGACCCAAGCAAATTTACTTTTTGTAGAACAGGCATCTTGCCTGTTGGCAACAAGGTGCGGGCTTTGAGTTCGATCGCAGTTAATCTCAAATCTCAGTTTAGCTCGATCGCCCGCCCGTTGACACTCGATGGGGCTAAAGTGGCTAAGATTCTGTAGAGACTTCGTTTCTATTTAAGCGGTAGACGGATTGTAAATGTACTGCCTTTGCCTAACTCACTCTGGACTTGGATGCTACCTTGATGAGCGTGGGCGATCGCACTCACAATCGATAGCCCTAATCCAGCCCCTCCTGTGGCTCTAGATCGATCGCTCTGGACTCGATAGAAACGATCGAAAATTCGCGTTTGTTCGGCTGGGGCGATACCAACACCCGTATCTTGAACTTGAATCACGGCTTCCTTGTCCGTGCAATCGAGGATGGCAAGGATTAGCCCTCCTGGGGGAGTGTAGTGAATGGCGTTGGTAATTAAGTTCGTTACCATACGGTAAAGTTGGACTTCATCCCCAAGAATCATAGTGGCTTGTGAGCCAGAGTCGAAATCTGTTGTTGTTCAATGCGACAAATGAACAGTAAATCTTTGACTAACCTGGAGAGACGGATGTTTTGTCGTTCGATAATATCCAGGTTTTGATTAACCTCTGGTAAGTCTTCAGCAAGACGAGTATCCTCAACTGTACTCTGGATCACAGCGAGAGGCGTTCGCAATTCATGAGCCGCATCCGAGGTGAATTGTTGCATCTGGCGATAGGACTGATAAATTGGTTGCATCGCTACTCCCGCTAACCACCAACTCGCTCCTCCCACTAACAGCATCGCAAAAGGTAAGCCTAAAAACAGGAACAGTCGCAAAGTGTTAAGATAAGCATCCCATTCTTTGAGCGATCGCCCAATTTGCAGATAACCCCAAGGCAAACCGCTGTTGGTTCTCAGTAATAGAGAAATTTGATAAAAGCGATCGCCCTTAGAACAATTCAGAACCTGCCAAAACTCCTTTGGCGCAAAACGTTTTAATACATTCGGCTGCTCTCCACTCGTCGCTAAAACACGTCCAGATTCGTTTAAAAAGCGGAGATAATAGCCCTCCTGCTGAAACACTCTAGCAGTATGTCGAACCAGGCAAGATAGTTTTCAAGCTAGATGAAATCTCTCCCGGTTGTTGTAATTGAGGTTCGATCGTGTCATGCAGCGTTCCGGCTAAGTCCTGTAGTTTTTGCTGGAGGATGTATCGCTGGGTGTGAAGCACAACCTGATAGACTGCAACACCCCATATACCTAACAACAACCCCAGGACGATCGCATACCAGCCTGCGAGTTGCCAGCGCGTGCGGTTAAATAGCTTGTTCGAGTGCATATTATATCAATTGCGGGTAACATACCCCCTTTATGATTGAACCGCGAAGACGCGAAGAACGCGAAGAAAGAAGAAAGAAGAAAGAAGAGTCAGAAGATAAAGGGGGGTTGTCAACCCGGAATTGATAATATTACTTATTCAAGCGATACCCGAATCCATGAACCGTTTCAATTATGCCCTCACAGCCATAATCTGCCAGCTTGCGGCGCAACAGACGAATTCTGGCAGCAACTACATTGCTCATCGGGTCGGTATCCACATCCCACAAACGAGTCAAAAGTCGATCGCGCGTGAGGATTTGATTCGGGTGCTGCATGAAATATTCCAGTAACCGAAACTCATTAGCCGTCAGAGGAATCACCGTTTGTTGTTCCGCCTCAAGTTGGTCAGAATTAAAATGGGGCGACTGTTCCGGCGACAAACTCCGTCCCCGTCGCTGGAGTGCCCGCAACCGGGCTAACAACTCCGCTTTAACGAACGGTTTCATCAGATAGTCATCAGCCCCAGCATCTAGCCCAGCCACCATATCCTCCGTGCGATCTTTTGCCGTCAACATCAAAACTGGTAAAGGATTATTCTGCCGGCGCAAACGTTGGCACAGTTCGACGCCAGAAATTCCCGGTAGCAACCAGTCAAAAATGGCGATCGTGTACTCTGTCCATTGGTCTTCTAGATAGTTCCAAGCAGTCGTACCATCCTGCACCCAATCTACCAGGTATTTTTCGCGGCTCAAGGTGCGTTGCACGATCGCACCTAAATCGGGTTCGTCTTCTGCCAGCAGAATTCTCATTCTATCGCTATCTCGTCCAATACTTTTTTACTAACAAACATATACGAATTCTCGAAATTTATCCAACATTTTGGATCGGAATGTTTTTACCGCAGAGGGCGCAGAGGACACAGAGAGAATAGGGAGATGAATACAGGACGATGCTACCGGATTTGATATCATATTGTTTCCGGTTGCATCGGTATTGTTTAAATAGTTAACTGAGTTAACAGTACCTACTTCTTTCGTTGCTGTCTGCTCAATGCCGTAGTTTTTTAACTCGGTTGTTTCCATAATTCGTTTAGGCATCAGATACTTGCCAAATCGAGCATACAACGCAGGTAGAACCAGTAGAGTGAGAGCGGTTGAAGTAAAGAGTCCACCCAAGACAACGATCGCCAATGGCTGCAACAATTCCTTACCGGCGCCACCGCTTAACACCAAGGGAATCATCCCCAATGCCGAAGTGAGTGCAGTCATCAAAATCGCCAGCAACCGTTCCATCGAACCTTCGACAATTACTTCCGAAAGTGGCATTCCTTGAGCAAGTTTGGTGTTGTAGTTGTCTACCAGCAGCAATCCATTCCGCGTCGCCACACCAAACAGCGTGACAAAGCCGACCATTGAAGGAACAGATAGAACGCCGCCCGTTAGCAGCACTGAAATGACACCCCCGACCAGTGCCAATGGTAAATTGACCATAACCATCAGCATCGCAGGAACGGATTTTACCGTGAAATACATCAATACCGCGATCGCCACCACCGCTAATATTCCGAAAATTAGGAAGTTTTGAGCAGCCCGTTGTTCCGACTCATACTGTCCGCCGTACTGAATATAGTAGCCTTGG
>REAP01000138.1 GCA_004294385.1 Oscillatoriales cyanobacterium
GGGATTTAAGGTGTTTTCCGGTGCAGTTGCTGCGGGCGGAATTGTGAAAATTTTGCCGATTCCGGGCGGGAATGATGCGATTTCTAATGTGCGAATTAAACCGGGTGGCGATTTGTTTAAGGAAGCCAGCGAAGCCGGTGCTAAGGGATTAGCTTATATCCGGGTGCGGGAGAATGGTGAAATTGATACGATCGGCGCAATTAAGGATAATTTGACTGAGGCTCAAAAACAGGAGTTGCTCGATCGCACTGGTGCACAACCTGGTCATTTGTTATTGTTTGCAGCAGCCGATGTCACAACTGTCAATAAGACTTTGGACAGATTACGTTTGTGCGTTGGTAACGAATTGGGATTGATTGACAAAGACAAGATGAATCTGTTGTGGGTGACAGAGTTTCCGATGTTTGAATGGAACGCTGATGAGAAGCGTTTGGAAGCATTACATCACCCGTTTACAGCCCCGCATCCTGATGATATTGGCGATTTGAAGACTGCGAGGGCTCAAGCTTACGATTTGGTGTTAAATGGTACAGAAGTGGGCGGTGGTTCTCTGCGGATTTACCAGCGGGATGTTCAGGAAAGGGTGTTTGAGGCGATCGGCTTATCGACTGAGGAAGCTTACAATAAGTTTGGCTTTTTGCTCCTCCCCACGGCGGAATTGCCTATGGTGTCGATCGCCTGGTAATGTTGTTGGCTGGCGAGGAGTCGATTCGGGATGTGATTGCGTTTCCGAAGACGCAGCAAGCGCGTTGTATTTTGGCAAATGCGCCGTCTGGTGTGGATGAGAAGCAGATGAAGGAGTTGCAAGTGCGATCGACTTATGTACCGAATCCCAGAAACTGCCAAAAACCCGGTTTCTTTATATGAATGTTTTAATCAGTGCTTTACTATTTAACTCCCAATATGTTTATTGATAGATATCGACTTATGTAGCATGATTAATAATTATGAAACACATTGACAATTTAACCATCCATCGGTTCCGAGGCCTGCGAGATTTAACCTTGCAGGACTTGGGTCAAATCAACCTATTGGTTGGTGCAAACAACTCAGGAAAAACCAGTGTTTTAGAGGCGATATCAACCTATTGTCGCCCCTTAGATTTGGCAGAATGGCTGAATACATCATGGCGACGAGAAATCAAATATTCTCGTAAGCCAAGACTGGAGGCATTTAAGTGGCTATTTCCTCAAAGTAAAGAAGAAGAAGAATTTGATTCTTATTATCAAGGGGAAACTCATGTTTCTGGTAATGGTAAGTTTTCAGTGAGAGAGTCGAGAGCAATTTACCAAGAATTTGAAGCAGTGGAATTATCGGAAGATGACGAAACTCAGTCGTCAGACGATCTAGATATTAACGAAAATGAGTTTGACAATATTCTGCGAGGTGCAGAAATAGAGCTAAAAGCTATTCTGTCAACTTCACCAAATGAATTATCTGAACATTTTGAAATTTGGGAAAATGAGCGTGTAACGAATCGACGAATTCGCTCAGATGCAGTGCTGTCAGTTGATACTGTAACACCTTTTTCTCATCGCATAGAACAGTCACAAGTTGGCTTGCTATCAGAAGCTACTTTTCAACGTTTTAAGCCCGAAGTGATTGAGTTACTGCAAGTTATGGATTCAGGAATTATTGATTTAGAAATTCTGTCGCATGGCGGGAATCGTAGCAGTCTCTATATTGACCACAAACGAGTAGGATTTTCACCATTAAGTTCTTTTGGTGATGGAGTTCGGCGTTTGCTGTTCATTGCTCTAACAGTCGCAAAAGTACGAGGTGGAGTTTTACTAATTGATGAGATAGAAACAGCAATTCATACTGAAGCACTTAGCAGTTCCTTTGCTTGGATTGTGCAGTGGTGTCAGCGATTCGACGTGCAGTTATTTGCAACTACCCACAGTTTGGAAACAGTTGATGCGATTTTAGATGCTAGCGATTCAGACACGGACTTCGTTCTTTATCGTTTAGAGAAAGGGGAGTCACAAACTAAAGCAGTTAGAATTGAACGGGAAAGATTGCAAAGATTGCGGGAGGATTTGGGTCAGGAGGTGCGGGTATGAAATACGCCATTATTGGAGTAGAAGGGCCGCACGACCAGGCATTTACAGGCAAGGTTCTCAAGCTTTTGGGTTTTAAAGATTTTCGAGAAGAGTGGAACAAATTGGATAAGTTGACAAGATTGGATATGTCAAAAGAATTGGAAAGTAAATTTGACAAATTTTGGCATAAGTTTATTCCCCGTTTTATGCTGGTGAAGGAAGCAGCAACCTTGTTACCAATCTAGATGATATATTATCTAATAATTCTGAGTATCAAACAAACTTGTCGGCATTTGGCATAGTTACCGATTGTGATAATAAGTCAAATCTCAATAAAATTGTTTCAGAATATACTAATAAATTCCGCAACTACTTTCCTGATTTGCCCGATCGAGCGGGTGTTGTCAATTCTAATAGCCCGCGTACAGGAATTTATATTTTGCCAGATAACGCTTCGCCCGGTGTGTTGGATACTTTGCTGTGTGAGTGCGGACAGATAGCTTATCCCGCGTACATGAAATTTTCTCAAAAAGAGAGGAAATCTTTAAAGTGGAAAAATTTCGATTCAACCAACAGAAACACCAACCCCAATAAATACTCCTAGGTTAACACCAATTCCTGAAACAACACCTACTCCAATAGAAACACAGACTCCTGAAACTATACCTATTCAACTCATTAAATATACAAAAATCTCCCTTGCTCAAACCCTCTCTCCTTATTTTTATCTTGTTAATTCTGTTCTTGGTAATTCTGTTTATTCTGTAGCATTTAGTCCAGATGGTAAAGTTTTAGCTAGTGGGAATTCTGACAAAACCATCAAATTGTGGTCAGTCGCAACGGGAAGGGAAATCAACTCTCTCTCAGGTCATTCTCGTTATGTTATTTCTGTAGCATTTAGTCCAGATGGTCAGGTTTTAGCTAGTGGGAGTAGGGACGAAACCATCAAATTGTGGTCAGTCGCAACGGGAAGGGAAATCAACTCTCTCTCAGGTCATTCTAATTGGGTTGGGTCTGTAGCATTTAGTCCAGATGGTAAGGTTTTAGCTAGTGGGAGTGATGACAAAATAATCAAATTGTGGAGGGTGGTAAATTAGTTTTTTTTGATTCCAGAAACCGGGTTTCTTACTAAGTTGATGGTTTCCCAATATCGGGTGGAAAGAAACCCGGTTTCTGAGGCTAGGGTGGGGAGAAAATAAACCGGGTTTCTTACTAAGTTGATGGTTCCCCAATATCGGGTGGAAAGAAACCCGGTTTCTGAGGCTAGGGTGGAGAGAAAATAAACCAGGTTTCTTACTAAGTTGATTGTTTCCCAACGCGGCTTGTAAGTGGGGAGGGCGGGTTTATTTAACCTGTTATCAACCCGAAAGGCTGTTGGTGAACCCGCCCCTACAGATCCCACATGAATGGTGCAACATATAAGCTTCAACCTACAATATAAACTCCTATTCTCCATCTCTACTTAACTCTCTTTTCTCTCTTCTCTCTGCGTTCTCTGCGCTCTCTGCGGTTAATAAAAAAAAATCTCAGTGTCACAGCCAAGCATCTGCGCTAACCTAGTAAATCAAAGCACTACCCAACAAAATCCATGCTTCCCCGCATCCAAGAACTAGCCACCACCCTCGCCCCCCGCCTCATCGAAATTCGCCGCCATATCCACTCGCACCCCGAACTCAGCGG
This sequence comes from Oscillatoriales cyanobacterium, assembly GCA_004294385.1. Lineage (GTDB taxonomy): Bacteria > Cyanobacteriota > Cyanobacteriia > Cyanobacteriales > Microcoleaceae > Microcoleus. The sequence goes on from REAP01000138.1 coordinate 3,723, forward strand.
CCAAGAACATCAAACCGCCGCCTATGTAGCCGGAGTTTTGGCATCTAGTGGAGTTCATGCGATCGAAGGAATCGGCAAAACCGGCGTCATCGGCGAACTCAAAGGTAATAGCAGCGAGTCCCGGTGGCTAGCAATTCGCACCGATATGGACGCTTTACCGATGCAAGAACGCACAAACTTAGAGTTTTCCTCGAAAAACCCAGGAGTCATGCACGCTTGCGGCCACGACATCCACACCACGGTCGGTTTGGGCGCTGCGATGGTACTATCTCAGTTGGAAGAAAAATTGTCTGGTCATATCCGCTTCTTGTTTCAGCCAGCAGAAGAGATAGCCCAAGGCGCGCGTTGGATGATTGCAGATGGCGCGATGCAAGATGTGGAAGGCATCCTCGGAGTGCACGTTTTTCCGACGATTCCCGGCGGTTCAGTGGGCATTCGCCACGGGGCACTAACTGCTGCGGCAGATGACCTAGAATTGATTGTGATGGGCGAATCTGGCCACGGTGCGCGTCCCCACGAGGCGATCGATGCAATTTGGATCGCTTCCCAGATTATTACTACTTTGCAGCAGGCGATTAGTAGAACGCAGAATCCGTTGAGGCCAGTGGTTTTGACGATCGGGCAAATTAGCGGCGGACGAGCACCAAATGTGATTGCCGATCGCGTAAAATTATTGGGCACGGTGCGATCGCTCCATCCCGAAACCCACGAAAAACTGCCCGCTTGGATCGAAGACATTGTGGCGGGTGTTTGTCAGACTTACGGTGCGAAATATGAACTCAACTATAAACGGGGCGTACCGGGAGTGCAGAACGATCCCAGTCTCACGCAATTACTCGAAGCGGCCGCTTTGGAAGCTTTAGGTCGATCGCACGTCCAAATTTTACCAGAACCATCCCTCGGCGCAGAAGATTTTTCGATGTATCTAGAACACGCACCGGGAACGATGTTTCGTTTAGGAGTTGGATTGAAAGATAGACCGAATTATCCCCTCCATCATCCGCAATTTGAGGTCGATGAAGCTGCGATAATTACTGGTGTTGTCACCTTGGCCTATGCGGCTTGTCAATATTGGAAACAGCATTAGTAACAAACTAACCGTAGGGTGCGTCAGAGGAAAATGCTGATTCTGCCGGAATATTGAGTCCTGGCGCACCCTACAATGACTTGTCCTCTATATCAATACCTGTTCCGACACCAGTATTGTGAGTGTGCTAGCTGTTGGGGCTAGAATATCTTGCATAGGAGAGTCCGACTCTTGGCATGAGTCGCCTTGCTTCCGTGGTTAGGAGTGCTTTCTGGAGGGTGCTGAGATTGTTAGGAGGACTATTGTGTCAAACCAGCAAGACCGAATTTTGCGTTTATTCATGGAGGAGGCTAAGGAGCACCTCGATACTCTGGAAAATGGTTTGGTGGATTTAAAGTCCACGATGAAAGACCCCGAAAGCCTTCAAGAGATGTTTCGAGCCGCCCATTCCGTCAAAGGAGGGGCGGCGATGCTTGGCTTGGATAGCATTAAAACTACGGCTCACAGATTGGAAGATTGTTTTAAGATTCTTAAGGATGGGCCTGTTAAGCAGGTTGACCAAACAGCAGAATCTTTGTTTCTCAAAGGAGTTGACACGCTTAAGGATTTGGTGAAGCGGATGTCGGGGCCTTTTGGCTTGAGGAATGAAGAGGGGGAGAAACTCGTAGAGCAAATCATGCCGACGTTTGCTCAACTGGAAACTCACCTCAATAACTTGGTTTTGGGCAAGGTTTCTGGTGTTGCTGCTAAGTCGGGTTCATCTGGGGCTGCTCCAGCAGTCGGGGGGACGACGACGAATTTTGCAGCTTCGGTGATGGTGTTACTGAAAGAAATGTTGCAGGTGTTTAAGGCGAAGGAGTCGGCTGCTACTCGTCAGCAGTTGTCTGATTTGTGCGTTCGCCTCTATAAGTTAGGAAATGGTATCGTGACTTGGCAAACTTTAGTCAAAACGGCTAGGGTGGCGATCGCAAATCCTAAAAATTCTTATAAGGTGTTAGCTCCACTGATTATCAAAGAACTTAAGGATGGTGGGGATTTGGTGCAAGGGGGGAAAGTTAAGGCGATCGCTCCGAGTAAAAATTTACTGCTTTTGACAGCACCTGCACCAGAAGTGGCTAGTGTTCCAGCAACAGCCCCAGCAGCATCGAAGCCAGTAGCTCTGCCGTCTGAACCGAAGGCATTAGTTAAGCTTTTGCTGAAAACTTTTAACAAAAAGCAACTCTCAGAAATAGCTAAGTTACTGATTCACGCTATCAAATCCTCCCCCTAGGACTCTCGAAGGTAGCAAGAATCTGTGTGTCTATTGACCGCAGGGTGTCGATGACATTCTTCTACCTTTGGGCAACCCTGGGTTAGAATTAGTGAAAGGGTGGGCGTGCAACGTTGTACGAGAGTTAAAAAATCGAGCAGGCTAAAGATAGGCGGTAGCTGTGAAACCAATTCGTTCATTAGAAGATGCTTTAAATCGCTGTCAGGCGATGGGAATGCGCTTGAGCCGCCAGCGTCGATTTATTCTCGAACTCCTGTGGCAGGCGCAAGAACACCTCTCAGCAAGGGAAATTTACGATCGCCTGAACAAACAAGAGTATTCGATCGGTCATACTTCTGTATATCAAAACCTGGAAGCTCTTTCGAGAGAAGGGATTATTGAGTGTTTAGAGCGATCGGAGGGACGCTTGTACGGCAATGTCAGCGATTCTCACTCTCACGTCAACTGTCTGGATACGGCTCAGATTCTCGATATTCATGTGGAATTGCCCAAAGACTTGATTGCACAAATTGAACAACAAACGGGAGTTCGGATCGTAGATTACCGCATTGACTTCTACGGCTACCGATCGCCCGAATCAACCACAGAAGGCTCGATCGCCGAAATTTAGATGTTAAATTGGGGACTTTGGATTGAAGATTTAAAATCCCAAATCCCCAATTGTGTGACCAACAGATAATACAAAAAAATTGCGTGTGTACTTACTGTATAATTTACCTGCGCTTGATTAGTACCAGATGCAAAAGCGCATTACAGGAAAGGCTGAAGTAATGGCGAGACGACAATCTGACCAATTCTCATCAACATCACCGGAATACAAACCATCCTCGGAACCGACATCAAAGTCAAGCGCACAGAATGTTACAGGCAATTATATTTCTGAAACAATGGTGCCACCGCTAGTCGAAGGAAAAAGAAATTTTTGGCAGTGGCAGCTCATTTGGTTGACTGTCCTGGTGGGATTTGGAGTAACCGGTGTGGCTGCATTTCTGTGGTTGCTGACCATGCCACCGCCTCCCAATTGCCAGCAACTTTCGCCACTAGCGGCTGATGGGGAGCGGCTTTATTGCGCTCAGCAAGCAGCTAAATCTGGCAAACTAGAACAGCTAGAATCGGCGATGTCTATGGTGCAGGCTTGGCCAAAAGAACATCCGCTCTACGGCCAGGGCCAACATTTTGTAGGGGAATGGTCGAAAGCAATTTTGGGATTTGCCAAAGCAAAAATTGAGGCGGGCGACTTGAAAGGGGCTATGGGCATTGTGGCCAAAATTCCGAAAACCAGTCCGTCTTACCCGGAGGTACAGGAGGCTGTTACTGCTTGGGAAAAAAATTGGCAAGAGGGCCAAAAGCTCTACGATACGGCTCAAGCAGCTTTGAAAGTTGACGATTTAAGAAAAGCCTGGGATTACGCTCAAGCTCTGTTTAAATTGGACAATATTTTCTGGAGTCAGAAGCGCTACAACGAGCTAGTTCAGCAGATAGCTGTGGAAAGAAACGGCTGGCAACGCTTGTCCGAGGCGAGAGAATTGGCGAAGGATCAAACTCCGCAGAAGTTCGCTGAGGCGATCGTGTTGGCTCGGAAAATAGACTCGAAACTGTTTGCGCGGGCTAAAGCAGAGGAGGAAATCGCTGGCTGGAGCAAGATTTTGCTGGCGATGGCGAATAAGCGGTTGCAGGCAAAAGATCTGCTTGGGGCGATCGCGGCGGCTTCTGTGGTGCCTCCTGATTCGCCTCTGTTTGCCGAAGCTCAAGATTTGATGCAGTTCGGTAGAGCTCTGGCGGTGACTTGGAATCAGTCGATTACCACACCTCTGGGAGAACATATTTTTAGCTTGCTGGAAGGGAAGGGCGCTGCTAGTCAAATTGCTCCAGGCCGTCCCCTATACCAGAAGGCGCAAGCTCAAATAGACAATTTGGATGTGCAGTTTCAAGATTTGGTGCGGCTGGAAGTGGCGAGTTCGATCGCCAGTATTGGTCTACCAGGAGCCTTTTCTATGGCGATAGAGCAAGCGCAAACTATCGGCAAATCTCAGCCGCGTCGGGTTCATGCTCAAACTTTGGTGGCTTCTTGGCGCAAGGAAATTCAGCGGATAGAAGACAAGTCTTTTGTGATGCTGGCTAAGCAATTGGCTGAACCTGGAACGGTTGAAGGACTCAAGGGTGCGATCGGTCAAGTAGTTCTGATCTCTGAAAACCGCCCTCGCAGATCAGAAGCCCAAACTCTCCTGGCGAATTGGACAAAACGCATCGAAATTGTCGAAGATCAGCCGTTTTTGGACGGAGCACTCGCCCTGGCCAAGCAAGGAAAACTTAGCGAGGCTATTGACAAAGCTTCGGAAATCAAGAGCGGTAGGAGTTTGTACGCCAAAGCTCAGGATAATGTCTACGAGTGGGTGAGCGAATTGCAAGTGGCTCAAGATCGACCCATTCTCGATCGAGCTGCTGAATTAGCATCTCAAGGCCGTCTAGGAGCTGCAATTAATATGGCTTCCCAAGTCAGCTACGGTAGGGCGCTGCATTCAGAGGCTGCAAGTGCGATCGGGCGCTGGAGTGCCGAACTCAGTGCCAAAACAGCACCTCTGCCGGCGGAACCGGCTCGCCAAGCTGAACCAGCTTCTGTTGAGCAGTACGCCCCAGCTCCTCGACAAGAAGAGTACGCCCCAGCTCCGCGACAGGAAGAGTACGTCCCTCCCCCGGAACCAGCACCGGCTCCCGAACCTTACTATCCACCAGCCCGACAAGAGGCACCAGCTCGTGAGCCTGAGCCCTACTATCCGCCAGCTCGACAAGCTGAGCCTTACTATCCGCCAGCTCAACAAGCGGAACCTTACTATCCGCCAGCTAGACAAGCTGAGCCTTATTATCCGCCAGCCCGACAAGAGGCTCCGGCTCCAGCTCCCGAACCAGCTCCGGCTCCGGCGGCCCCACCTCCGATTCCTGAATCGGCAGGGCCTCCAGATGGTAATTTAATTCCAGAGTAATTGGGGTTTTTGCCGATCGCTGAGTGCGATCGGTTGATAAATTATTCTGCATTTAAATTCTATCTCCCCCTCTCCCTCTCTCCCCCTCTCCCCCTCTCCCCCTCTCCCTTCTGACTGCGGATGACTAACTTCCAACTGTTGTCGATCGGTAATGACCCGATTTTCCGCCTGGGGCTGCGAATTGCTTGCCAGGATTATCCTGATTTGCAAGTTTTTGCTGAGGTTTCAACTGTCACGGAGGCTTTGGAAGTTCTAAAAGTGCGATCGGTTTCTGGAGAGGGAAAGTCGGCAGATTTGGTGATTTTGGATTTTGATGGACATAATCTGCGATCGGGCGAAATGTCAGGGCCAGCATTTTGCCAACAGCTCAAAAGTCTCTATCCAAACCTACCAGTTTTGCTACTCGGCGGGTCACTAACACCGGAGTGGCGATCGACTATACAGGAAACTAACATCAAAAGCTATTGTCCTAAAGGTAGAGATATTGCCCTAACAATGGCAGCTATTCGTTTGGTGGCATCTGGTCAAACTTATTGGCCAGAAAATACGGCTGTCACCTCGGAAATTGAACTCGATTCAGGGGTAGTTCAATCAGTAGAAAAGTCCTCAGCAGATGTAGATAATAATGCAGATTCTCCGAGAGTTTCTATGCCCATTTACCAAAAATTGTTGGCTGAACTTTGCTTGTCTGGATTGCGGCAAATTGACGCAAATTTGGCAGTCGTAAAAGCTGAATTGCAAGAGACTATAGCGACAGGTAAAGAAGATTTGGCGTCTGTTTTGGATGGAGTTTTGTTGAGCGGGCACCGCCGAGAATTGTTGGCGGCTCGCTGGATTGTTAGTCAGTTATTACCTGAAGAAGGAAGAGGGAAGAAGGCCCTTCGACTTCGCTCAGGGAACGCTTCAGGAAGAAGGAAGAAGGAAGAAGGAAGAATGCCCTTTGACTCCGGTCAGGGGCCACGACGTACCCTGAGCACTTCGGCGGAGTTTATCCTGAGCGTAGTCGAAGGGCTCAGCATAAACTCCGTCGAAGGGTTCAGGGTGAAAAAAGGAAAGAGGGGATTAATTGATTCTGAATTGGTAGTTAAGAATACAGAAGTTTTGGTTGAATCTTCGGCGATTGCAAGTGATTGGCAAGGGAGTTTGTTTGACTCGGTGACAGCTAAATTGCAGTTTGATTTGGTGAATTTGACTGGTGTGCCTTTGGAAATCGATATTTTGCGATCGACCAAAAAGCTCCAATTGATTAGTTCCATCCTGCGGAAGTTAGAGGAATTGCTAGAAGAATTACGTTTTTCGCAAGTGCAACAAGCTCAACTAGCAGAAAAAATGCCTGCTATTCTACGCGATTTGTGGAAAGAGACAATTATAGATTTTTTTGGCAGATACTACACCCTGCAAGTCAGCGAAAATCAGATTTCCGATCGCATTCAAACAGACTTAACACTCTCGAAAAGTCTAAGTGAAAGTTCTGCTTCTGTATTTCCTCGAAACGACAGAGAAGTTGTTCCAGTGCTGCTGGAAGATGCCAATCTAGTTGCAGCAGAAATACTTGACAAAATCCCGATGACAGTTGATTTTTTTGCACATTTACTATTTGAGACTCCCCTGATAGTTGATAATATTCCTTGTCTGGCTGGCAGCCCGCAAGCCATGCAGCGGGCTGAATCTTTGTTAGAAAATTTGGCAATTCAAGTTGCTAGTGGAGTTGTGCAGCCTCTGCTAAACAATTTTGCGGATGTTGAGGAAATCAAACAAAGTTTTTACGATGGGAAGTTGATATCGACGCGAGAGATTGAGCAGTTTCGGAATAACTTGTCTTGGAAATATCGCTGGAAAAGCTATTTTGTGGAACCGAAAGCGATTTTTGAAAGTAGGTTTTGGCTGTTTGTGTTGAGGGATTCTGGAATTCAGAGGATTTCTATTTATGCTCCGAGAAATCTGGAGTTAGCAGAGCTTTCTGGGTGGCAGTTGGCGTTGACTTTGGTGTTGGAAGCGAGAGATGCGATCGCACCTAGGGTTCGAGCAGTTATTTTACTTTTGGGGGCTGGTATAGTTTACGTTTTGACTCAGGTGATTGGGCGGGGAATTGGTTTGGTGGGGCGGGGAATTATTCAGGGGATTGGGAATTCTTTACAGGATACTAAGTTTGGGAAAAATGGGTAATTGGGAATTGGTAATTGGGAATTGGGAATTGGGAATTGGGAATTGGGAATTGGGAATTGGGAATTGGTCTTTAAGCTTGATGTGCTAGAATCGTCGTGGGCAGTCAAAAACACCATTTAAAGCTGTGCAATTAACCAACTGTCATTTTATAAAGCGTAGCAGCTCTTGACATTTTATGACTATTATGATATCGATCAATGCTCAGCATATAAACAATTTAGATTTGTCTCCAGTGCAGACAGTAATTGACCAGTGGCTGGCAGAAGGCGCGATCGCCCAAAACGAACAACAGCTACAATTTGAAATCGAGTATCCCCGCGAAGAATTCGATCCGCGAGAAATTTCCGAAATCCCCGAAGTGCGATTGTGGTTTATTCGCTTGGATGCTTATTATCCTTGGCTCCCATTTTTGCTAGATTGGAAAGTCGGAGAATTAGCCCGCTATTCCGCGATGTTGGTTCCGCACCAGTTTCACCGCACCGAAGGAATTCAGTACAATCCTGAAGCTTTGGAAATGTTTTTGATGCACAAGATTTTTGTGTTGACTGATTGGTTGAGTCAACAAGGAATTCCGAGTAAATCGAAATTGATGGCGATGTCGCAGATGTTGGGTTATGACTTGGATGATGCTTTTTTTGATGTGATTCTACCGCACAAATAGCCGATCGCACATCTCATTGGGCCTTTGATCGGCGGGCAGGATGCCCACCCCACAAAAATACACTCTTTGTGGAACAGGCATCTTGCCTGTTTTTGAGAATGGTGCAAAATACACTCTTTGTGGAACAGGCATCTTGCCTGTTTTTGAGAATGG
>REAP01000139.1 GCA_004294385.1 Oscillatoriales cyanobacterium
ACCGACTACAGAGTTTGAATAAAAATGCAATTAATTCTAGTCCTCTTTTAGAGGACTTTCGCTATGAGACAGGGGTTTTCAACCCCTGTCGGACTGGAAGGAAAACGAGAGGAGTGGTACTGCATTTGACGTGTTTGTTGACTCTTTCCCACAGTCCGGCAGTCCGGCAGGGGTTTAAACCCCTGCCTCAAAGCTAAAGTCGGTTAAAACCGACTACAGAGTTTGAATAAAAATGCAATTAATTCTAGTCCTCTTTTAGAGGACTTTCGCTATGAGACAGGGGTTTTCAACCCCTGTCGGACTGGAATTTATCAACTAAAACCGAATTAAGAAAATCGCTCCTTCAAACCCGCAAATCCATATCGCCAGAAGCATGGAGAGAAAAGAGCGATCGCATTTGTAACCACCTACAAAACTCGCCCCCATTCACCCAAGCAAAAACCATCCTCGCCTACTTCAGTTGTCGCCAAGAACCAGATTTAAGCCCCCTATTTACCATCCCTAAACAATGGGGATTTCCCCGCTGTGTCGGCAAAGGGCTATCATGGCATATCTGGCAGGCGGGAGATACTTTACATACAGGAGCTTATGGCATTCTAGAACCTCTGCCTGATGCTCCTCAAATAGACCAATCAGAGGTAGATTTAATCCTTGTACCCGCCGTCGGTTGCGATTTGCGTGGCTATCGCTTGGGTTACGGCGGCGGTTACTATGACAGGATGTTCAGTAAAGCTGAGTGGGAATCAAAAATTGCGATCGGCATTATCTTTGAATTTGCCTCGATCGCGCAACTCCCTGTTGACTCATGGGATCAACCGCTGCATGGAATTTGCACAGAAAGCGGTAATCTAAAATCTAAAATCTAAAATCTAAAATCCTATGGCTTCACGCTACGTTCGAGTTAAAACAGCACAAGGACAAATCCATTACGGTTTACTCCAACTAAGCCGCAGCGTTCAGGTACTTGATGCGCCTCCGTGGTTGAAAGGAGAACTCACTGATTTGGAACTCCCACCAGATAGTTACCAACTTCTCGCCCCGTGCTCTCCCAGCAAAATTATAGCCGTGGGCAAAAATTATAGCGACCACGCCGCCGAAATGGGAGGTTCCGTACCGGAAGAACCGCTACTGTTTTTCAAGCCTCCCACGGCTGTGATTCCGACAGGTGCGGCGATTCGCTATCCGCATCAGTCCGAGAGAGTAGACTATGAGGGAGAATTGGCCCTCGTAATTGGCGAACATTGCAGTCAGTGCACTCCTGAACAAGCACAGGGCAAAATTTGGGGTTATACGATCGCAAATGATGTCACAGCTAGAGATTTGCAAAAGCGGGACAATCAGTGGGCGAGGGCGAAAGGTTTTGATACATTTTGCCCGCTTGGGCCTTGGATTGTCCGCGAATTGAGTCCCGCTGCACAATTGCAGACTTTTATCAATGATAGCGATCGCCCGGTACAATCCGATCGCATCGATCGCATGGTATTTTCCCCAGACTTTATCGTCTCCTACATCAGTCAAATCATGACTCTAGTTCCCGGTGATGTGATCCTGACTGGAACGCCACAAGGAGTAGGGCCACTGCAAATAGGCGATCGAGTTCGCATTGAAATTGAAGGCATTGGTAGTCTGGAAAATACAGTCATTAGTCATTAGTCATTAGTTGTTAGTTGTTAGTTGTTAGTTGTTAGTCAGCCTTCAATTATTTATTTGAATTATTAGTCAGCCGTCAATTGTGAGTCATTAGTTATTACCAACAACCTAACCAACCTATATTGGCTTTAAAGACAACTAACTAATGACTAATGACTGCTAACTAATGACTACTAACTAACGTACCTGCATATAAACTGCATCCGAAAGTGGAGGAATCTCTGCATAGCGTCCCAAGGCTGACTGAACTACTGCATAGAAAAATGCAGCTACAACCCCTAAGAACACCATATTATTCAGAGTTTGTGTAATAAACTGCATCTGAATTACTTGACCAAAACCCTCTAAAACCAAGCCAGACAACATCAAAACAATGTCTAAAAGAATCGCCTGCATCGCATTAAAGCGAATGAAGTGACTAATGCTTTCGTTTCTAACTACCCCGAAATACAGAGCAAAGAAAATAACCAAGCTAGCCAAGGGCAAACTATAGATTTGGATTAAGGGAACTAGCGGCATAAACAACAGTCCGAGAATCGGAAACTGTCGAAACAGAGAACCGCCAAACATTAGTCCATGAATGAGCGGTAGCAAATAGGGCAAAGAAGCAAAAATTCGGTCTGAAACAGTTGTAGAGCCGCGCCAAGTCATAATGAATTCTCCTGAGTCGATCGACTAACTATCAATTCCCATTAAATCCAGGATAACGCAGTAGCAGGGTTTGTGTTCCGACTCGCCCGGAATTTGCCCACACTCAGAGCGGAGTAGATTCAGGGATACTTATATCAAGTTGGGTTAAATAGTCACCATGCCCAATTCCCGATGCCCAATTCCCCATGCCCGATGCCCGATGCCCGATGCCTGATGCCCGATGCCCGATGCCCGATGCCCGATGATTACTTAATATTAGCGATCGTAAAGCCCATTTGACACTCGTAGCGATCGGGCAAATTTTCCGTAGGCTTGCGAACCGGATGGCCGCAGCGGAGTTCGCCATCATTCCAGCGGGGTTGGCCAGTGCTAGAGGCCAGCAAACAACCTTGGCAAACACGCTGAGGGGCAAGCATCTGATTTTCCATTAAAATGACTAACATTTGATACCTCCGGCAGGTTCCACACCAGTGATTACATTGTATGTCAGGACTTTGGAACAAAGAGCTTAACCTGAACACAATGTAATATTTATGTCAATGGGGCGGAATCCGTAGTATGGTACAAGATCCCCAATTCCCAATCCCCAATTTCTTAAGAGGTTGATTATTGTGACGGACTCTAACTTAGAATTTCTTTCCAAAACCGATCCGCTAATTGCCGATTTAATCGGGCAGGAACTCCAGCGCCAACGAGATCACCTAGAACTCATCGCCAGCGAAAACTTTACTTCCGCAGCGGTAATGGCAGCTCAAGGCTCTGTGCTGACAAATAAGTACGCCGAAGGATTACCAACGAAACGCTACTACGGTGGCTGTGAATTTATTGACGGCATCGAGCAAATCGCGATCGACCGCGCCAAACAGCTATTTGGAGCAGCTCACGCCAACGTCCAGCCCCACTCCGGCGCTCAAGCCAACTTTGCAGTGTTTTTGAGCTTGCTAGAGCCAGGGGACGGAATTATGGGCATGGATTTGTCCCACGGCGGACACTTGACCCACGGCTCACCAGTCAACGTATCCGGCAAATGGTTCAAAGCTTTTCACTACGGTGTCAGCAAAGAAACAGAACAGTTAGACTACGACGAAATTTTGGCGATTGCCAAAGAAAATCGACCGAAATTGCTAATTTGCGGCTACTCAGCTTATTCGCGAATTATCAACTTTGAGAAATTTAGAGCCATTGCTGATGAAATCGGAGCCTACCTGCTAGCCGACATCGCCCACATCGCTGGGTTAGTCGCCACCGGTCATCACCCAAACCCTCTGCCTCACTGTCATGCAGTCACCACTACCACTCACAAAACCCTGCGTGGACCCAGAGGTGGCTTGATTTTGACAAATGACCTAGAACTCGGCAAAAAGTTCGACAAAGCTGTATTTCCTGGCTCTCAGGGCGGGCCTTTGGAACACGTTATTGCGGGTAAAGCAGTAGCTTTTGGCGAAGCATTAAAGCCAGAATTTAAAACTTATTCTGGTCAAGTAATTGAAAATGCCCGTGCTTTAGCTGGACAGTTGCAACAGCGGGGTTTGAAACTGGTTTCTGACGGCACGGACAATCATTTAATGTTAGTTGATTTGCGATCGGTCAACATGACAGGCAAACTAGCGGATCAATTAGTCAGCGGTGTGAATATCACAGCTAATAAAAATACCGTGCCTTTTGATCCTGCATCGCCCTTTGTTACCAGTGGTTTGAGACTTGGTTCAGCAGCGATGACAACCAGGGGCATGGGAACTACAGAATTTACCGAGATTGGTAATATTATTGCCGATCGACTGTTAAATCCTGAAGATGAAAGCGTCGCCACTGAGTGCTTGCGCCGAGTAGCAGCACTATGCTCACGCTTCCCCTTGTATCCGCATCTGTTTTTGAAAGTACCAGCCTTGGCTTGATTTTCCTGATTGACGAGGGGGAATTTGTAGTTGTGATTATACAGGTAAAGCGGTAAAACATTAGATGTCTCCCATAATTATTGTGGAACAGGCATCTTGCCTGTTCTTGACTATCTTTTTAGGAGAAGTCTATTAGGAGAAAATTGAGGGTTATGAGTTTTAAGCGGTGAATTAAACACTCTTTAACTTGCAACTTACAACTCACAACTCTCCGTCTCCTAATCCCCCAGTCGCTATTGCTAAAATTTTACCTGGTCAAAAGCCATCTGAAATGTAGTAGACTCTGCCTGAAAGACTAAATTACCCGACTTACTTATACTTATTTTCAGATGCCCCACCATCTGTTCTACCACCTACTAGCCTTTCTGGTTTCTGCGATCGTTGTCCTCTTGAGTACACCAATAGTCAAAACCATTGGTCTCAAAAGCGGACGAGTCGATCGACCAGGCGATCGTAAAGTTCATCAACGCCCGATGGTACGCTTGGGAGGAGTGTCGATTTTTCTCGGCACGATCATTGCCCTCCTAATTGTCTGGTTCTCAGGAGGCTTCATCGATGCTAGCGGACAAGTTCTCAATCCCAAAGATGAATACCAAATTTGGGGAGTCACCCTCGGCGGCATCGGATTCTTCCTCATCGGTTTAGCAGACGACTTGTTTTCGCTCTCAGCCATAAAACGCTTGCTTATGCAAATTGGCGTATCCAGCATCGTTTGGATGGCAGGAGTACAAATTGAGTTTCTCACAGTTCCCTCCCTGGGACTGACGGATCTTGGCTGGCTGAGTTTACCAATAACGGTGATTTGGCTCGTCGGTATGGCCAACGCCATCAACTGGATTGATGGTTTGGACGGTTTGGCTGCGGGAGTTTCGGGGATTGCAGCAGTTGTAATGCTGATTGTCAGTCTATCCATGCACCAACCAGCCGCAGCCCTGATTGCAGCGGCTTTAGCTGGCGGGGCTTTGGGTTTTCTGCGCTACAACTTCAATCCGGCTCAAATTTTCATGGGAGATGGAGGCGCATACTTTATCGGCTTTACTCTGGCTGGAGTTGGAGTGATTGGATTAGTTAAAACTACGGCTGTGACTTCTGTATTACTGCCATATTTGATTTTAGCTGTACCAATTTTAGATATGTCTGCGGTGATTCTCGATCGACTTCGCAACGGCAAGTCCCCGTTTATTGCTGACAAACGTCACCTCCACCACCGACTTCTGGATGCAGGATTGTCCCATCGATTTGCAGTTTTGTTTATTTATGCCCTGACGTTGTGGGTGGGAAGTTTAGCCCTAGCTTTTTCGGTTCCTAGTGGCATAATTTATGCAATGGGAGCGACAAGTTTGCTGGGATATGCTAGCTGGAAAGTCTGGAGGCACGCAAGATAGTCATTAGTCATTAGTCATTAGTCATTAGTCATTAGTCATTAGTCATTAGTCATTAGTCATTAGTCATTAGTCATTTACTACCAATTAGCAATGCCCAATTCCCGATGCCCAATGCCCGATGCCCCATGCCCCATGCCCCATGCCCCATGCCCGATGCCCCATGCCCCATGCCCCATGCCCAATTCCCCAATCGAAAATCCAAAATCTAAAATCTAAAATCAAATTGAATGGTTGCTGAAATTATTTGTGTTGGTACTGAATTGCTGTTAGGGGATATTCTCAATAGCAATTCTCAGTTTTTAGCCAAGGAGTTGGCAAGTTTGGGAATTCCTCACTACTATCAAACAGTGGTGGGCGACAATCCCGATCGCATTAAACAAGTGTTAGAAATAGCAGTAGGTCGATCGCAACTACTGTTGTTTACAGGAGGTCTAGGCCCAACACCAGACGACCTCACAGTCGAAACTATAGCCGATTTTTTTGGCGTTCCCCTCATCGAGAAGCCGGAAATCATCGCCGATATCGAACAAAAATTTGCTCAGCGGGGACGAACCATGAGTAAGAGCAACCGCAAACAAGCTTTAATTCCAGAAGGTGCTGAGATTTTGCCGAATCGCACAGGTTCCGCACCAGGGATTATTTGGCAACCTGTTCCCAACGTCACAGTGATGACGTTTCCGGGCGTACCGGCAGAAATGCACTTGATGTGGCGAGAAACCGCCGTTTCTTACCTGCAAAATAACGGCTGGTGTAGCGGAACTATTTACAGCCGGACATTAAAATTTTGGGGCATTGCTGAGTCTGCACTCGCTGAAAAAGTAGAGGGTTTTCTGAATTTAACTAATCCTACTGTTGCTCCCTACGCCAATCATGGGGAAGTCAAACTGCGAATTTCAGCTCATGCTGAGTCGTCCGAGGTGGCGAAAAACTTAATTAGCCCGATCGAACAACAATTGCGGCAGATTGCTGGCCTAGACTGTTACGGTGCTGATACCGATACCCTCGCTTCAACTGTTGGCCAGCTATTGCTCGATCGGGGAGAAACTCTCAGTGTGGCTGAATCCTGTACTGGAGGAGGATTGGGGGCGATGCTGACTGGTATTGCTGGCAGTTCGAGCTACTTTTGGGGCGGAATTATTTCTTATGAGAATCAGGTTAAGGAAAAATTATTGGGTGTCAATCTGGAAGATTTAGGTGAATTTGGTGCTGTCAGCCACCAAGTTGCAAAACAAATGGCTGCGGGAGTGCGCGCTAGTCTCAATACCAGTTGGGGATTGAGCATTACAGGCATCGCCGGGCCTGGAGGTGGCACGGATTCTAAACCAGTGGGACTGGTTTATGTTGGTTTAGCGGGGCCTAACGACGAGGTAGAGAGTTTTGAATACCAATTTGGTCATACGCGAACCCGCGATTGGATTCGGAATCTGAGTGCTTGTACGGCGCTCGATCGACTGCGGCGCAAAATATTGTCTGCAAAAAATGGAAAAGTCTGACATCAATTGTAAATTGTCAATAGCTTTAAGTAATCTTAAGGTTTATTTAAGGCTTGTTTTCCGAAATATTTTCATAATTTGCCATTTCCCTATTGATTATCTGTAAAGATTCGTTATGATAATAAGACAGGACTGATTAGCAAATATACTTATTCTCATCGTTGCTCAAACCAACCTTCCGAGAAAAAGCAAGCCGAACTATTGACTTCAAAGTTGTGCTTGCTTGTATTAAGAGATTTTGCGATCGGTTTAAAAATCAAAATTATAAAAAAAGGAGCTATCAGCTCAATGGAAAACATTGAAAAGGTGCTGGAACAGATTCAAGAATGGGTTCGCAAACTGATCGAAGGATTGATTAATCCAGAATCTCAACCAGAATTGATACCGATTCCAATTCCCGCCAATCAGCCAAGAAATCGCAGGTAGTCTGGACTTGATTTGAGGTTTGAAACTTGAGGTTTGAGATTGGTTCTAATACAGAAATCAAATCTCTCAAATATTTTGTTGATCTGGAAATTTTAAAATTGTTAAATATCCTGGTACTACACGGCCCCAATCTGAATCTTTTGGGTCAACGAGAACCTGGAGTTTATGGTTCTGCGACTTTAAATGATATCAACCAGTTGTTAGAACAAGAAGCGCTGGCGCTCCAGGTGAAAGTCTCTATTCAGCAGTCTAATCATGAAGGAGTCTTGGTGGATGCAATTCATTCGATGTTAGGGCAGTACCAAGGCCTTTTGATTAATGCTGGAGCTTATACTCACACGAGTGTGGCAATTAGAGACGCGATCGCAGCCGTAAATCTCCCGGCGGTAGAAGTTCATCTGAGCAATATCTACAGGCGGGAAGATTTTCGGCATCACTCGTTTATAGCACCAGTGGCGATCGGTCAAATCAGCGGTTTTGGCTCAGATAGTTATCGTCTAGGGCTACAAGCTCTCGTTAGTCATCTGAATCGAAACTGAAAATTTACGGAATACCCAAATCCCCGACTTCGCAGAAGTTGTCGGGGATATAATCGCGATCGGGCATAGGGCATAGGGCATGGGGCATAGGGCATACCTCACTTTTTTGAGAACCGCTATAGCAAACAAATAACAAATAACCCTTCGACTACGCTCAGGGCGACGCAAATAACCAATTCCCAATTCCCAATTCCCAATTCCCAATTCCCAATTCCCAATTCCCAATTCCCAATTCCCAATTCCCAATTACGAATAAATATGTGGCATTCTCTGTCTAGCAAGTTTCAAGGAACCTTAATGGGCTCCATTTTGGGGAATTTTATAGGCATTCAATACCAGAATCAACTTCTGGGAATGAGAGCCGAAACAGCAGACTTGTCACCGATTTTACAACTGACTAAACACCAACAGTTGTCACTGACTGGGGCAAATTTGGGATGGAAATCGACCAACAGCAAACTCCAAACGGGCAAAAACTCATCCGAGTGCGGGAGGCTTGCTGTAGCCTGCGCTCAAAGTTTAATTCGGTGTGGTGGTTTAGACTTAAAAGATTGGCGCGATACTTGGGAAGCATTTACTGAGTCTGAGTTTGACTATTCGCCAAACACGGAAGGTAAAATCATACTTCATCCTTGTGAAGCTGCGGTTGCTGCATTGCCAACAGCGCTGTTTTTTCATGAAAATAAAGCGAAGCTGCGAGAAAAACTCTTGCTGGCGACAGAGGTTTGGCAGAACCAAAACGCTTCAGAATGTCAGACAGGAGTTTTAGCGCTAGGATATACGATCGCCCGATCGCTCAAAATCAAACTTGACCCAGCAACGGTAATTCCTCAAACAATTACTTACCTGGCAATAGATAATGCTCTCACAGAGTTGTTGTCACAAGTACAAATATTATTAGAACAGGGAGCCGATTTAGAAAGAGCTACAACCCACATCTGCAAGAGCGCAATGGCTTTGCAAGAGCGCCAGATTAAGGGTGAAAATAAATCACAGACTAACTCAATTGTCAATCCTGAAAATTTCATTCCTATGGCGATCGCTTTTTATTGCTTCCTGAGTACCCCAGAAGACTTGCGTTTGTCGGTTTTGCGGGCTGCCCGGTGTGGCATCGCAGCCCCGTTAACCTGTGCGCTGACGGGAGCTTTGTCTGGAGCTTATAACGGTTCTGCCGCGATTCCTGTAGAATGGCGATCTAGACATTCGGCTGCGCTTCTAGGGCGATCGGCTGCTGAGGGCCGACAACCCTCGGTCTGGTTAACGGGGAATCATGTCAAAATCGGACAGCTAGCTAATAACCTGTTTGCCGTCTGGACTGGAGCTTACAGTCAAGACTCCCAACAGGAATTCTCAGTCATGCCGCCAGTGGTGGCTGCACCTTATGTAATTAGAGTGGCAAAAAAAGCGGAGTAATCCGAGGGAAACGGAGTCATATTGATATATCTTCGACACAAGTCAGGAACTCAGGTCTAAAGACACTGAGCTTGGTCGCGAGCAAGTCTCGAAGCAAGCTATTCTGACCAGCCTCAGTCTTAACTGACTACGTTATTTGG
>REAP01000247.1 GCA_004294385.1 Oscillatoriales cyanobacterium
TCAAATTGTTGATGCCTGTCTGCAACTAGCTGTAAAAGCCACGGAATTTGAATGTCCTGTGGTTTGTGAAGAACTTGATTTCTCAACAAAAAAGCAATCCCTGGGAGAGAAAGGTAGAAAGTATGCTCGGATGTTGTCGGGCTGGGCTTACAGTGAATTTTATAAACAACTCAGTTCTATTTTGTCGAATCGTGGCATTGAGTTGACAACGGTCAATCCAGCTTATTCTAGCATTATCGGTTTGGTGAAATACCTGAGAATGTATGGCTTAGCTAGTGACGAAGCGGCTGCACTGGTAATTGCTCGTAGGGCTATGAAGTTAAGTGAAAAAATACCTCGCTCCTTAACCGCCTATTCTGAAGTGAATTCAGAAAAGCACGTTTGGAGCGAGTGGAACCAACTGAATAAAAAAATCAAACATTCCGCTGTAATATCACGTCGTTGTGATTATTATAGTGTTTCTAACTGGAGTTTCTTGGTCAACCTCGACAACGAGGAAGCGTCAAGCGCTAAGAAAGAATGTTTAAAGCTTACACTGTAGAGCTTACCTAGGTTTGCCTAGGTTTTTATAAGCGGTCAATATCGGGTGTGTTGAGGAGAACTTAGCCGTCGAGTTGGGGGCCTCCCAATGATGTGGCGGTGATGTCGCTGGTTAGATTGGAGGCTGGATCTGTTGGACGGCACGATCGGGCTCCGAAGATTCCTTCTGGGGCAGCAATTTCAACGCGGCCAGCTTCGCGGTTTACAGCATTGGCGGTTCCGATCTGCCCGCTGCTACCCTGGTCTGGGTCTCGAATTGCGCGAAGATGCTGGAAAAGAAGCATGTCGAGTTAACGCATCTAGATCATGACTATACGGAAATACTTGCAACTCTTTAGGTTTTGGTAAATTAGGTGGCGGTAATTGAGTTAAATCGAAGCCAGGATTAACATTTGTCACCATGCCTTTGAAAGTTGCAAGCATAGAGAAGGCTATACTACTGAAGCTATTGATTGTTGGTTGCGAAAGATTCGCTGCAAAGCTAGTTGTGGATGTTGGCGATGGACTGCCACCATTCTGCTTATTTCCACCATCTAATAACCAGTCAAAACTAACTTGTTCAGGTTTCCGCGCTGAGAAAAAACCCGATTCAATTGGAAAGCCAGTGAGAGAGTCAAAAGTTAGGTTATAAGCGGTATCATTGTTGTAAGCTTGACTGCGGTTGCCCACAACATCCTTGCGAGAATTTTTATCGGTTTTT
>REAP01000140.1 GCA_004294385.1 Oscillatoriales cyanobacterium
CCGATGAGGATGTGAATTTTTTCATTCAGAATTTTAGCTGTGCTAAAATTCGAGAATGAAACAGCCCTGGGTTTAAACCCCTGTCTAATAGCTAAAGTCCTCTCAAAGAGGACTAATGAGTTGAGCATTCTTCTCTTCAGTCCTCTTTAGAGGACTTTAGCTTTGAGACAGGGGTTTTAACCCCGGTTGGACTATCGGACCCACAGACGGACTTAGCGGGCTGACAGCTTAAGTTGACACCAATAGGCAATGCCGTGTCCCTACAATTAATTACGGTAGGGACACGGCACTGCCGTCTCCTTTATATCATAGGTCGTGCAACCAGAATTGATATTACTCAGTTACCATCCGTTACATCCGTTACATCCGTGGAGCGAATCCGTTGCCGAACTTCCTTCAAATCATTGGCAACAAAATCTCAAATTCCGTACCAGTTCCAGGTGTAGAATGCAAATTCAACTTACCTTTGTGCTTCTCCGTCACAATTTGATGAGTAATAGCCAATCCCAAACCAGTACCTTTCCCCGCCGGTTTCGTGGTAAAAAATGTCTCGAAAATCCGTCGCTGAACTTCTGGCGGAATACCAGGCCCATTATCGGCAATTCTAATCGCTATCCAACCATGATTTTGGCTTTTTTCTGCTAGTTCCGAACTTAATTTACCCTTTTGATTGACTAAAGATAGCTGTTGTGAATTTTCCCAATCACCTCTCACATAATTTTGCATCAATTCTGAACTCACGCAATCTCCGTCAGCCACATCTATTACCTCAGTCTCAATCGTAATAGCAGGTACAAAACCCGTTTTTCCTTTGATTTCTTCCAAAGCATCAGCCGCATTGCTGATGATATTCATAAATACCTGGCTCAACTGACCAGAGTAACACTTCACAAAAGGCAAATCGCCATAGCTTTTAACTACTTTGATATTGTACTTGAGACGATTTTTCATGATCAGCAGTGTACTGTCGATACATTCGTGAATGTTCGCTTCTTTCCGATGGGTTTCGTCCATGTGAGAGAAGGTGTGGAGGCTAGTAACAAGTTCGGTCAACCTCTCGGCTGAAACTTTCATACTTTTGAGGATTTCCGCCCAATCTTCTTGTAAAAAATCAAATTCTATGCGTTCTTTTAGTTCCTCAATTTCTGCGCTTTCACCGATATTTTTTTCGTAAGCCGATAACAACTCCATCAAGTCTTTGGAGTAGTTCGACAAAAAGTCGAGATTTCCGGTGATGCAGGTGACAGGATTTCTGATTTCGTGGGCGACTCCAGCTACCATTTGTCCTAAACTGGCCAGTTTTTCGGTTTGAATTAATTGGGATTGAGTTTGTTGTCTGAGTAATTTTGTTGCTAGTTCGTGAATCTTGGATTGGGATACTAGCAGTTCGTGCACGTCCAACAAACAATAAGTTTCGGCTGATAATTGAACGACAATGGGCTCGTAAAGTAGTTCTTTCGATCGCAGCAGCGACTTTTTTGCTGCATCCACTATTAAAGTATCGCTAGGAAAAATCAAAATTTCTGTTTGAGCAAAGCCGTACAAAGCTCTTACAGGTCGCTTTAGAAATAATTCTCGCCCAAAGGGACGACTGATAAATTCCAAAAATCTCCGGCGGGAAATCATGCCGGCAAATTGACCCATATCGGTCAAAACAACTCCCGGAAGTAGTGGATAAGCCTCCAACATCTGAGCTATTTTACTTCCCACATCTGTAGCTTCTACCTCAAAATCGTAAAGCGACAATTCTTGGAGAGTAGAGTCTAAACGGAACTCAGCTATAGCAGCCTCATACATGGGAGGGACTGGTATTTCTACAAAGGATGTATTGAACATAAATTCATCAGAACGAAAATTGAGGTTATATTTAATTGAAAAGGGTTCAAAATCTCATTAAATGAGATTTTAGCCATCGGAGTATAAGCAATATAGAGTACGATCAAGATAGATACACCCTGGACAATCTTCCTAACTTTATTTTATATTGACTTTTGGGCTATGAACCATTAGTTCCACAATTTAGCAGCCAGTTAACCTAAACTTAATTTTTTTTAACCTGTTGTTAATATTCACTGAAATTGTTATTGATAGCGTACTGCTTACACAATTACTTAATTCAAATAAGAATTGCACAGCGACTAATTTTTAACTTAATCTTAACTTAGCGCTGTCATGAGCTATGATTCACAGAAGGTCTATCCAAGACAGTAATTTACGAGTAGGTGATGGATGCAACCCGCCCTGACAAATCAGTTAAACAATGCTTTCACCCTATTTCTCAGTTTGTTAGTAGAGGCTATACCTTTTTTGCTGCTGGGAGTTTTATTTTCTGGTTTGCTACTGGGGTTTGTAGACGATCGCAAACTCATCGCCCGCATCCCTCGAAATCCACTGCTGGGGGCTTTAGCTGGCAGTTTAATCGGGTTTCTGTTTCCCGTGTGCGAGTGTGGTAATGTGCCTGTGGCTCGCAGGTTGTTGATGCAGGGAGTGCCCGCACCCGTGGCGATCGGCTTTTTACTCGCAGCCCCTACAATCAATCCTGTAGTGATTTGGGCGACTTGGATTGCATTTCGGGATCAGCCAGAAATCGTAGTTTTACGAGTCGTATTTTCTCTAGTGATAGCAACAATCATCGGCTGGGTATTCAGCACCCAGAAAGACTTGCGGCCTCTGCTACAACCGTCTGTAGCCCGTGCTATTCCCATACCGAAACCGGAACTCTCCCAAAAAGAGCTACTACTAAAAGCTGAAACTCCGTCGCTGTTGCAGTCGGGGACGTTTATGCTCGGTATGCCGGGGGGTGCGGTGCCGATCGAATCTCTACTACAAAACGACTGGAAGCCCTTACAAACAGACAAAACCGCAAAATCCTCGAAACCTTCGTCCATGTTCCACCGCGTTTCCAAAGAGCGTCTGCACCTGCTTTTGGATAGCGTGGTACAGGAGTTGCGGGAATTGGGAGGTGTGTTAGTCATTGGTAGTGCGATCGCCGCCATCATTCAAGTTGGCACCCCCCGCGAACTCATTCTCAACCTCGGTCAAGGGCCAGTTTCTTCAATTCTCGCCATGCTGCTACTAGCCGCACTCGTATCGATTTGTTCTACGGTAGATGCCTTTTTTGCCCTATCTTTTGCTGCCACATTTACTAGCGGTTCGCTATTAGCATTTCTAGTTTTTGGCCCGATGTTTGACCTCAAAGGGATTGGTTTAATGTTATCTATTTTTCGGGGTAGAGCGATAATTTACTTAATGGTACTAGCTGCTCAGTTAACATTTTTAATGACCCTCGCCGTGAACTTATATCTAGGTTAAGTAATTTGCTGGACAAATAACCCTTCGACCCTTCGACACTTCGACACTTCGACTACGCTCAGCGCACCGCTCCGCTCAGCGCACCGCTCCGCTCAGGGTACTGTAATAACGAATAACAAATAACGAATAACGAATAACAAATAACAAATAACAAATGACTCTTAAAAAACTCGCCCCTTGGCTAGATGCCCTAGCTATCTTAGGCTGGGGTATACTGCTCCTCAAATATTGGATTACCGGCAAATTAAGCATTCTGATTCACCCAAATTACTTTGGCTTGACTGTCGCCGGAGGAATCGGTTTAGTATTTATTGGCGGGTTGAAAACTTGGGAACTCATCAAGCTCGATCGCGCCAAACAGCAATCCCAGACATCAGCGACAATTAACTCTCCCAGAACCACCGCAGTTGAACACATTACTTTATTCCCTCCCAGTTTCGGTAGTATCTTAATGTTGAGCGTTGCATTAATCGGTTTACTCACAACACCACGGACATTTACCAGTCAGACAGCATTAGAACGAGGCCTGACTGAATCCCTACCAATCACCAGGCTACAACCCCAAGAATTTCGGAATATGACAAAACCGGAAATGCGATCGCTCGTTGAGTGGGTGCGCCTATTAAATTTCAATCCAGAGCCAGATACATATGTAGGTCAAAAAGTCAAGGTTCAAGGATTTGTAATTCACCCGCCGAACATAGCAGAACAATATCTGTGGATCGGGCGGTTTATCATTACCTGCTGTGCCGCAGATGCCTATCCAGTCGGTTTGCCGGTCAAATTGCCTCTAGGTCAAAGCCGAGTCACATTTCCTCCCGACAGTTGGTTAGAAATAGAAGGAGAGGCGATCGCCCAAGAACTGCAAGGCAAACGTAAACTAACAATACAGGCTTCTTCCCTCAAATCAATTCCCGAACCCAAAAACCCCTATGATTATTGAGATAGTGTACAGTTAGCTACAAAAGTGGTAGCAGAATTCTGTAGGAGTTGCCAATAGCAGATCCACCAACTAGACTCGTAATTATAAAAGAAATCCTAAGTTTATGTCATCCGAAAAAAAACTAGCTATCAAAGGTGCAGCCTGGACGATTGTCAGCTATGGAGGGAGTCAAATACTCCGATTTGGCAGTAACCTAATCCTGACACGCCTGCTTTTACCAGAACTATTTGGTCTTGTCGGTCTCGCCTATGTTTTCATCGTAGGTGTCCACCTATTCTCAGATATAGGTCTGGGCCCAAGTATTATCCAGAACAAGCGTGGAGAAGATCCAGAATTTGTCAACACCGCTTGGACACTGCAAGTTATTCGCAGCTTATTTATTTGGTTGTGTTTGATTTTAATTACTTGGCCTGTGGCTACTTTTTATGAAGAACCACGTCTATTATGGTTGATTCCAATCATCAGTCTCAACACCTTAATTGGAGGTTTCAACTCCACTGCCATATTTAGCCTCAACCGCAAAATGTCAGTCAAACAAGTAGTGATTTTTGAATTTGGCACCCAGATAGTTGGTACTATCGTGATGATTGTCTGGGCTTATTTCAATCCCACCATCTGGGCTATCCTGGCAGGTAGTTTGAGTAGTTCTTTAGTCGAGTTGATCTGGAGCCATTTTTTGATTCCCGGCACATCAAACCGCTTCACTTGGGATAAATCAGCAGTTAAAGAAATATTTTCTTATGGAAAATGGATATTTTTGTCTACACTGTTATTTTTTCTGTGTTCTCAAGCCGATCGGCTAGTTCTAGGAAAAATATTTGATCTGACAATGCTGGGTATTTATGGCATCGCTTTCACCCTCAGTGATATGCCACGCCAAGTCATCATTGCCATTGGTGGCAAAGTCATTTTTCCCTCTATTTCCATGCTAGCAGAATTACCTCGCGAGGAATTGCGAGCCAAAATTATCAAAAATCGGAATCTGATTCTGATACCCTTAGCAATAGGTTTAGCGATTTTTGTCAGTTTTGGAGATCAGCTAATTTTAATACTATACAGAAAAGAGTATGTAGCAGCATCTTGGATGCTCCCTATTTTGGCTTTAGGAATTTGGCACACTACCCTCCACAATCTGATGAGTTCTTGTCTGTTAGCTTTAGGAAAATCTCAGTATGGAGCTATGGGCAATTTTGCTACTTTCTTGAGTATCAGTATTGGCATACCAATCGGATATCATTTCATGGGTAATTTAGGTGCTGTGATTGCTGTAGCTGTAGGTGATATTCCTACTTATTTAGTAATTAGCTATGGTCTTTGGAAAGAAGGCTTATTCTGTCTTTGGGAGGATATGAAGTTGACAGCATTGTTTTTATTGGTGCTAGCAACTATACTTGTATGTAGATTTTATTTTGGTGGTGGTCTACCGATCGACAAATTATTTCAGTAAACAAAAAGGAGCTAATAGATATGTCATTGGAAAGTACGAGAAGAACAGTAATTGACTTTGTTTTTTTACAAATTGCCTTGTTGCAACAATTATGGCGTGCTGCCAGTAGGTATACTAAAATGATGCTTTTTTATCAAAGAAGGAATGTTATACAATTGTTGAAAGACGATGAAAATCTAGAAAAAGAACGCCCCAAAATATTGGTTTGTTTGGCACACATTACATCAATTGAAGAAGCTCAAAATAAAGATGTGGCGACGAAAAAAATAGAGAGACTTAAGCACACAATAGATGGACTGTTAACGAGCTTTGCTCATTGCGACCTCACTATTGTCGTCCAGACTCTACCCAACCGTCACGTTACAGCGTATTTGCCTGAGTATCAAATAAATTGTATTCAGGTACAAGAAGGCCCTGAATGCGATCCGATGTTTGTGGAGTTTAGACTTCAGGAAGAATTTGTCAATAAAGTAGATGAATTTGACTGGTTTTTATTCATAGAAGATGACATTATTTTGTACGATTCTTTTACTATAGAAAAGCTAGAAAAATTCAATCAACAAAGCGGATATGAGAATGCGATACTTTACCCAAACCGCTATGAAATGTATGAAGGAACAAAAAGATATATTGATTTGACAATAGATACAGCTCTGGCATGGAACAAGCTATCAGGTGTAGAGATAGAAAATGTAAAATTTGCTGAATTTACTAATCCTCATGCAGCCTTTTACTGCTTGTCGAAAAAGCAAATGAAACAATGGATAAAATCAGGTCGCAGTTGGAAAAATCAAGTAGTGAATGTAGGCCCTTTAGAAAGTGCAGCAACTTTTTGTTTGTTGGAATGTTTCTCAATATATAAGCCTCACCCGTCAAACTTAAATTATTTTGAAGTCAGACACTATGATAGTAAATATTCTCAACTCTACCCAGAACCAGAATCGCCATATACACTGTCAGCAGTTGATAGTTCTGCTAATAAAAATCAATTAAATATTTGAAATTTTACCGTAATTTGTGGCAAGCATTAGGAGATATATTTGTGAGTGTTTTTAATCAAAAAATTAATCTTTCATCCTTGAATCTAGGGCAGTTTAAACAGCCGATCGACCGGATGGCAATAACCCTGATGCTAGTGCTGAGCATATTCATCGGACTATTGCTGCTTTCGGGCGATCGCACAGCACCGCGAGTTCGAGAATTTACCTGGCAAAACCAACAAATCGGCGCGGAAGATACAGGATTTATCCTCACATTCTTTCGCCCGATGAATCACTCCAGCGTCGAAGAGAACTTAAAAATAGAACCTCCTCTCCCCGGCAAATTTAGTTGGGCCGGACGACGGATGGCTTATACACTCAAGAATCCAGCACCCTACGGCGTTACCTACACCTTAAAACTCGCAGCAGCAACGGACAGATATGGAGGAGAAAATAACCAAAATAAAGGAACGCCGATGCAACCATTTACCAGTTCCTTTCGCAGTCGCGATCGGGCTTTTGCTTATATTGGTGTCAACGGCGAAACACAAAGCAGATTAATGTTAGTTAATCTATCCAGCAGTGACTCAAAACCGATACCACTAACTCCCAAAGATTTAGTCGTTAGTGATTTTAAACCCTATCCTAATAGCGATCGCATCTTATTCTCAGCAACAGACCGATCGCAAGTCCAAGCAGGCGCTACCCTAAGCCAAGAACTATTTACAGTCACCACCGGCATCAATCCCCAATCAGCATCGCCAGCACAGCCACCGCCACCAGCAGGTAGAATCGACAAACTATTAGACTCAAAAGATTATCAAAACCTCAAATTCGACCTCTCAGCCGACGGCAAAATCATCGTGATTCAGCGTGTCAACCGCCGGAATCCTGGAGATTTTAGCCCTTGGATTATTGAGGAAAAAATGCCCCCGCGACGCCTGGAAAATCAACAAGGCGGGGATTTTATGATTCGGCCAGACAGCAAATCGATGGTAATATCTCAAAAACAAGGATTAGCGATCGTCCCACTAAAACCCGAAGCTGATCCAGTAGAATTTTTGCCAAAATACGAACAAGTATTAGGGATGGCCCGCGACAACTCCGCCGCCGCCTACGTTAAATATAATGGCGACTTCACGCGATCGCTTTTCATCTTAGACAACCAAGGCGTAGAACAAGAAATATTGCGAATTCCCGGCAGTATTATCGCCGTC
Organism: Oscillatoriales cyanobacterium; assembly: GCA_004294385.1. GTDB lineage: Bacteria > Cyanobacteriota > Cyanobacteriia > Cyanobacteriales > Microcoleaceae > Microcoleus. The sequence continues at coordinate 7,900 of REAP01000140.1, forward strand.
TATTTCGATCCCCGCAAAGATAAAGACAACCAATTCCGGCGTCTCTATTGCCTCTTAGCCGAACGTCTCAAAACAGAAAACTACAAAGAACAGCCCTTCATCGCCACCATCGACCTCAAAAAAGAGGGCACTCGTTTAGTAGGAACCATCAAACCGCTGCTGATTTTGCCCAACCAATTAGATACCCAAATCAGTCTATCTCCCGACGGACTGGCATTAATTTTCGATCAATCAGTCACAGCAGCAACACCCTCAACAGCATCCAGTCCCCGCAATGATAGCGGACAGTCGATCGCCACCAGTCGTCTTTGGCTGCTACCCTTAGTAGAAACACCCGCAGATGCTTCTCAACCAAAAATTCAGCCTGAAGAACTGCCCTTTGCCGGCTATCACCCCCGCTGGCTACCCTAAATCAATTTGAGATTTAAGCCTGTGCTGCTGGGTAATCTAAAATCTAAAATCTAAAATCTAAAATCTAAAATCAGATGACTCCCGAAGCAATTACGAATAGCCTAAAAGACTTATTTGGTGAAACAGTGGAGATGCCTGCTGCCACTTCTTGGCAAGTAGAAACTTCTACATTTCGCCTCTTAGTCCTCCTTTCAGAAGACAGCAGTTGGCTGCGGATTTTAATCCCCATCGGCGATGCCACATCTGCTCAACAATTTTTGGATAAACTGCTAGAAGCTAACTTTGACACCACCCTCGAAACTCGTTACGCCATACATCAAAACGTCTTGTGGGGAGTATTTCAACATAATTTTGCAACACTCTCCACCCTTGATTTCTCCGCAGCCGTTGCTAGACTGCTTGCTTTGCAACAGCGCGGTTTTTCCGACTTTTTTGATGACTTGATCGAAACGCGCATCCGTCAAATCATCAAAGCTGCCAAAATGCAGCGACAGTCTGTGGAAACGACTCTTCAGACTTTAGACCGTTTTTATTCAGAAGGAATGATGGGCGAAATGGAACTCGGACGAGACTCCCGCGAACAAACTCTAGCAACTTGGCGGTATCAATTAGAACGTCTCTGGCCACAAGTAGAACCGTAACGAAAGTAATTTGGTCACAAGCCAAGCCCCCGGATTTATTTCTAGAGACACCGAAAAACTAGGCATCGTTCCTCACAAGCCCCCATACTCCTCTGTGGGGAACATCCAAAATTCAAAATCGAAATGCTCTGCTACCACCATCAATAGTGTATAAAAAATGACACCAAGAACTTGATAATTTTTTGAATTTATTGAAAAACACCCCATAAAAGGGTATTGTATGGTAAAAAGTTGATCAGAAGAATGGGTTTAAAACCCCGTCTTTTAAGACAGCTTTGCATTTAATCTTTTTCTATGATACCATAGTATTAGTAGTTTGGTAAGTGAGATGCT
>REAP01000141.1 GCA_004294385.1 Oscillatoriales cyanobacterium
GCGGTCGCTAAAAATCTGATCAGATAGCGCGATCGCTTTTACTTTTGCCGATCGCACCCGAGAATGAAACAACCCTGGGTTTAAACCCCTGTCGGACTGCTGGGATAACCAACAGACTTGGTGCGCTGACAGCTTAAGTGGACACTCCTTGGGCATTGCCGTCTCCTCTTATTCGCTGCAATATTATTTTGGTTTTAATCTACAATTAAATTAACTCCTCACCAATACATTTATGCCAATAGACGACGAAGATTTTCAAACCGAAATCAGCGACGATCGCAAACTGCAACTCTTCACAGACAGACACGAATTTACCCGCCGATTTGCCTTTTATTTAAACGAAGACCCGCCCCGCGAACAAATTTTGTATTTTTTCGGGGATGGAGGCAACGGCAAGTCATTGCTCCTCAAACACTTGGAATATCACTGCTGCAAAAAATTTCCGCCGCAGGTTTGGCAACAATGGCGCGCACTCCCAGAATCAAGGGCGGCCGAAGTTGCTGATTTTGTTCGCAATGCAGCACCGAAAACCTACACTCCCATCCCCGTAGTCAGACACGATTTCGGATTGATACCGATTAAAGAAGATAAACCGCAAGATAGATTTTACGGCTTGCTAATGTTGCGGCGAAATGTGGCAGCAGCAACCAAGAAATATAAATTTAAATTTCCTAATTATGACTTTGCTTGCTTTTGGTATTTGCTGAACAAAGGCGAGTCTGACGCAACTCTCAACCAACTTTTCCCCAACGATTTGATTGATTTTTTGACACCTGTAGTTGAAACCTTTGCCGGATTTCCCGTGGTGTCGCAAGTAGCGGCGGGGCTGAAATTAATCGATAAATTCGGTGGCATTAAGCGAAGGATGAAATTAATTCAAACGCGGTTGGGTGTCAGCGACGAAACGGCTGATGAAATTCGCCAAAAAGATATTGATACTGAGTTAACCGACTGTTTGCCGAAATTGTTTGCTGGGGATTTGAATGCGGCAATGGCTAGCAGAAATAAACCAGATCGCCTCGTGATGCTGTTCGATACTCACGAGAAAATGTGGGATGACAAACGCAATTCTCAAGGCGCAACTTTTTGGTATCAAGATGAGTGGTTTCGGCGGTTGTTGAGAGCATTGGATTACAAATTGGGGATTGTGGTTGCTGTGGCGGGGCGAGAGTGTCCGGTGACGCAACTGCGGTGGCCGAATGCAGCGAAGTTTCCGATTCCCGCAGATTATATAGATGCCCAATTGGTTTGGCATTTGTCGCCCGCCGATGCTAGGGATTACTTGCACAAAGTGGAGATTGACAAGGCTGATTTGGCAGATGCTGTAATTAAATATGCCAGCGTCAATCCTGATGAGAGTTGGGAGAATTTGCAGGTACATCCGTTTTATTTGGGTTTGTGCGCGGATGTCGTGCTGGCAGAAAGAAGGCGGGGAATTGAGTTGCTGGCGTCGGATTTTGCGCGAATTCCGAAGTTGGAAAATAAGACTGCGGAGTTAACGGATCGGTTGCTTTTGTATGTCGATCGCGAAGTGCGATCGGCCGTGCATTCGCTGAGTGCTTGCCGCGCTTTTGATGAGGATTTGTACGTGAAATTGGGAGCGGGTTGTCACTTCCAGGCAAGTAGTGCTAATTTTGAGGTTTTGACTGGTTTTTCGTTTGTGTGGAAATCGGAGAAGCGGGGGGATAATTGGTATCGGATTCATGATTTATTGCGGCGGTTGGATGCCGATCGGGATAATCCGAAAACTCGCAGGGCTCATGAGGTTTTAGAGGGGCATTATCGAGAAGTGGGGGATGCGGCTGAGGCAATTTTTCATGCTAATCGCTTGGATTGGGAGCGAGGTGTGAAGGAATGGGAAGAGGTGTTTCGTAAAGCGTTGCGATTGAGTCGTTACGGGGAATGTGAGTCGCTGCTGGGTGTTAGAGATGAGTTGTGGATTAAAAGTGATTGTTGGCTTGGCATAATTTCAAAATCGGAGGGAGATTACTATGCTTGGTTGGCTCGATATGTAGAGGCAAAACAGGAATATTTAGAGGCAGTTGCAGCCTATAATTCTGCTTTACTTATTGCACCAGATGATATCAATGCTCTCAACAACAAAGGGAATGCGCTGCAAAGTCTGGGTGATTTGCAAGCAAAGCTAAGTGAATTTGAGGCGGCAAAACAGTCTTACTTTGAGGCGATCGCAGCCTATAATTCTGCTTTACTTATTGTACCAGATGATATCGACGTTCTCAAGAACAAAGGGATTGCGCTGAAATGTCTGGGTAATTTACAGGCAAAGCTAAGTGAATTTGAGGCTGCAAAACTTTCTTACTCAGAGGCGATCGCAGCCTATAATTCTGCTTTACTTATTGCACCGGATTATATCAATGCTCTCAACAACAAAGGGAATGCGCTGCGAGTTCTGGGTAAATTACAAGCACGGCTAAGTGAATTTGAGGCGGCAAAACAGTCTTACTGTGATGCGATCGCAGCCTTTGATTCTGCTTTACTTATTGCACCGGATGATATCGACGTTTTCAATAGCAAAGGGATTGCGCTGCGATGTCTGGGTGAATTGCAAGCAGGGCTAAGTGAATTTGAAGCTGCAAAACAGTCTTACTTTGAGGCGATAGCTGCCTTGAATTCTGCTTTACTTATTGCACCGGATTATATCGCTGCTTTCAACAACAAAGGGATTGCGCTGAAAAATCTCGGTGATTTGCAAGAAGAATTATCTGAGCGACAGGAAGCACTCAAGAGTTGGCAAGAGGCGCTGGAAATGTTTAATCGATCTTTAGCCATTGCTCCTAATCGCGATTGGGTTCGCAATAGTCGCGATGCGCTGCAAGAATATCTCGATAATTGGGGTGATGATACTGTCAGCAGTTAGCTCGATCGCAAGTAGTAAAGATGCGGCATTCAGGAGGCGGATTTGTCCAGTTAACTTACACCGAAAGTTCACAGGATTTATGCACTCCGACAAAGAAACCGGGTTTTTGGCCGCATCTACGCATCACAACCAAGAATTCTCGAAAAAACCCGGTTTCTGGCCACCCGCGCCTCCTCAAAGAAACCGGGTTTTTGGCCGCATCTACGCATCACAACCAAGAATTCTCGAAAAAACCCGGTTTCTGGCCATTCGCGCCTCCTCAAAAACCACGAATTCTCGAAAAAACCCGGTTTCTGACCCCCGCGTAAGCCTTCAAAGAAACCGGGTTTTTGGCCGCATCTACGCATCACAACCAAGAATTCTCGAAAAAACCCGGTTTCTGACCCCCGCGTAAGCCTCAAAGAAACCGGGTTTTTGGCCGCATCTACGCATCACAACCACGAATTCTCGAAAAAACCCGGTTTCTGGCCACCCGCGTAAGCCTCAAAGAAACCGGGTTTTTGGCCGCATCTACGCATCACAACCAAGAATTCTCGAAAAAACCCGGTTTCTGGCCATTCGCGCCTCCTCAAAGAAACCGAAAGAAACCGGGTTTTTGGCCGCATCTACGCATCACAACCAAGAATTCTCGAAAAAACCCGGTTTCTGGCCACTCGCGCGTCCTCAAAGAAACCGGGTTTTTGGCCGCATCTACGCATCACAACCAAGAATTCTCGAAAAAACCCGGTTTCTGGCCACCCGCGCGTCAGCCCTATGACTTGATACCTAATCACTCTTCCTCCATCAATTGGCGATAACTTCCAAACCAGAAACTACAGGCGCGATCGCATTTAATTTCAAAACAGGATGTTCACCTTCCACCTGTTGACAATTCCACTGATTTCTAAACAGCAAAACAGGTCTACCCCAACTATCCTTAACCGTTACCGTATTAAAAAGTCGCCCAACTTTTGCCAAGGCATCCCAACCACCATCAACCCAACGAGCTACACTATAAGGCAACATATCGATCGTAGTTTCTACATTATATTCAGACTGCATTCTGAACTGCACCACCTCAAATTGCAACTGTCCCACAGCCGCCAAAATTGGCTCCCGTTTCGACTCATCAACCGAATACATAATTTGCACAGCCCCTTCTTCCTGCAACTCCGAAACACCTTTGCGGAACTGCTTAAACTTAGAAGGATTAGGGTTTCTCAGATAAGCAAAAAGTTCCGGCGAAAAACAGGGAATCCCTTCATATTCCAGTTTTTGACCAGTGTAAATCGTATCGCCGATCGCAAAAACACCCGGATTATTCAAACCAATCACATCACCAGGATAAGCAACGTCGATCGACTCTCGATCCTGAGCAAATAACTTTTGAGGTCTTGACAAACGCACCGTTTTACCAGTCCGAGCGTGAGTCACGTTCATGTCCTTCTCAAACTTACCCGTACAAACCCGAATAAACGCAACGCGATCGCGGTGTCTTGGGTCCATATTCGCTTGCAACTTAAACACAAACCCCGTAAATTCTTCATAGGTTGGCGGTAATTCTCCCGCGCTGCTCTTGCGGGCGCTCGGTTTGAGAGCGTAATCTAAAAACGCATCTAAAAATAGTTCTACCCCAAAATTACTCATCGCACTACCAAAGAAAACAGGTGTCATTTTCCCAGTAGCAACTAAGTCTAAATCTAGTTCATCCCATAACTCATCCAGCAGTTCCAAATCATCTTTAAATTGACTATAAAGATCCGGTTCCAAAAGTTCTTCAAGGCGCGGATCGCCCAATTCCATCACTGTATCAATCGCGGCGCGAGAACCGTGTTTAGTCCGCTCGAACAAGTGAATTTGACGTTGGCGGCGGTCAAAAACACCTTTAAAGCGATCGCCCGTACCGATCGGCCAATTCACCGGATAAGTCTGCAACCCCAATTCCTTCTCAATTTCGTCCAGCAAATCCAAAGGTTCTCTACTTGGGCGATCGAGCTTATTAAAGAATGTAAATATCGGCAAACTTCGCAGCTTACAAACTTCAAATAACTTCCGAGTTTGCGGTTCCAAACCCTTAGCAGCATCCTCCAACATCACCGCATTATCAGCAGCCGCCAGAGTCCGATAAGTATCTTCACTAAAATCTTGGTGTCCCGGAGTATCAAGTAGATTAATGTGATATTTTTTATACTCAAACTGCAATACAGTAGAGGTAATAGAAATTCCCCGCTGCTGTTCCATTTCCATCCAGTCAGAAGTAGCGTGTCGCTGAGCTCGACGGGCTTTCACAGAACCTGCTTCATGAATAGCACCCCCGTAAAGCAACAACTTTTCTGTCAGAGTAGTTTTACCCGCATCGGGGTGTGAGATAATGGCAAAGTTGCGTCGGCGCCGGGCAGCAGTTTGCAGTTCAATTTCGAGTTCTGTGGTCATTCGATTTTAGATTTTAGATTTTGGATTTTAGATTGAAGAATTGCTTCTACGGTTCTAGCCGAGGGCTTGTGACCAAATTACTTGATTGTCATCACCAATTGAGTAGGGGAATCCTCACCAGACTGCCATTATACCCTGTGCTACATTGGCTATTAAAGGTAAACTTATCATAAATTCAAGAGAAAAGTAATTATGTACGACTCCGACAAGCGTAAGCTGCTATCACTGTTGTGTCACGGCGCTATTTTTTTGAGCACCTTAGTGTTTTCCATCGCAGTGCCGATCGGTGTATTATTCGTATCCGATGACCCCGTTGTCAAAGATAACGCCAAAGAAGCCATCAATTTTCACCTGAATGTCTGGCTATACACCACCATTATTGGGGTGTTAACTTTCCTGACTTTGGGTGTTGCCGGGTTTTTCCTGATACCCATAGGTTATCTGCTACATTGGGGACTGACAATCATGGCCATCCTTCACGTTTTACAAAGTCCTAACGAACCTTACCGCTACCCGTTTATTTTCCGCTTGGTTTAGGTAGCAAATCTCACTCGATCATCAATTTCAAAAGCCCGGTTTCTTAAAGAAACCGGGCTTTTAATTATTTTATGATATCAATTCCGGTAACACCGGAATGATATAGAGGACACGGCTTTTGGAGTGTCCCTACCCAAAATAATATTGTAGGGAAACGGCATTGCCGTCTCCTCATTTCGGCTAATAGTAATTCCGATGCTACCGGATTTGATATGACTTATGGAAGAAGGAAGAAGGAATATTTTAATGCCCAATGCCCAATGCCCAATTCCCCATTCCCAATGCCCAATTCCCAATTCCCAATTTCTATCGCATTTCAGCAACTTTAACAGTATCTGGCAAAGATAAAACCGTTTCTTTAGCATTTAACTTTTGATTCAATTCGCGAATCCGCCGTGACAGCAAGCGAATAATATTAACAGCAATTCCTGGTGTTTCATCAATAGCATCATAGAGCTGCATTTGAGTCAACATCAAACATTCACAAGGTTCAAGAGCCGTAATAGAAGCCGATCGCGGTTCTGCATCAAATAGCGACATTTCACCGAAACAAGCACCAGCCTTCAACTGCGCCAAATCCCGATCGCCAATATGAACCCGAACCGTTCCTGATACCAGAATATAGAGCGATCGACCCTCTTGTCCTTCCGTAAAAATTGTGTGCTTAGAAGGAAATGAAAGTTCATCCATTACCGATGCTAGACGCACGAGAAAATCATCCCGCAGTTCCTTAAAAATCGGAACCGCCCTCACAAATAATAGGCGTTCAACGCTGGTTAACATAGTGCGATGCAGTGATTGATTTAAACTTAAAACAGGGAATGGGGAATTGGGAATTGGGAATTGGTAATTGGGAATTGGGAATTGGGAATTGGGAATTGGGAATTGGGAATTGGTAATTGGGAATTGGTAATTGGGAATTGGGAATTGGTAATTGGTAATTGGTAATTGGGAATTGGGAATTGGGAATTGGGAATTGGTAATTGGGAATTGGTTATTTGCCAGATACTTTGACACACTTCGACTACGCTCAGTGCCCCATGCCCCATGCCCCATGCCCCATGCCCCATGCCCCATGCCCCATGCCCCATGCCCCATACCCCANTGCCCCATGCCCCATGCCCCATGCCCCATGCCCCATGCCCCATGCCCCATGCCCCATGCCCCATGCCCCATGCCCCATGCCCCATGCCCAATTCCCAATATTACCTTCTTCCACCAGCACCCAATTCTGCCATCATCTCCTCAACTTGACCTGATACTAGGCGATCGGGGTCATTTTGTAGCCTAGGTAGCAATTCTAGCAAAGCCCTGGGCGAGGCTATTTTCAAATAGGCTAGCACTGCTTCGCGGACAAAACCCGTAGGATGGCGCAGACAGACTAAAGTTTGTTGAGCGGTGAGAGTCCAGCGGGCTTCCCTCGCCAAATGAAAACAACAAGCCAATGTCCAATCCGAAAGGAAGTGACGCAATTCTAGCAAGCGCCGTAAACGATCGCTAGGGGCTAGAGGTTTGTACACCATCAATTCCGAGAGGTTACTCAGTTTTTCCCTTTCCGAATGCTGATCCAATAGGTTAATCAGCGATCGCTTATTCGCTATATCAACAGTATTGTCCAAAATTTCCAATCCCCTAGCAACCAAAGAAGGTTGGCCAGAAGCGATATTAAAAGCCGCCGCTTGTACAGTATCTAGCGGATAAAGAAACTTCATCAGCAAGAAACACCGATCGGTAGCATCAGATTCTAACCCCGCCAGGGCACGCTGCAACAATTGAGCCGTATCCGAAGCCGGTTCATCGGCGCTGTTTACATTTTCCGTTGAGAACTTGCCGTAGGTTGTTGCCGAAGACAAATCCACCATACCTGCGTAAATTTGACCGATAAACATTAACTCCTGTTCAATGAGAGTTTCGAGTCCGCTGCGTCCGATGCGGTCTAGAACGCCTTCTATGCCAGCTTCTGAGGGCATTTTCAACAGGATGCGGAGGATATTGCGCCTGGTAGTTCCCCAAGAAGTGAGCAAGTTACCGACGAGAATGTCGATCGCCTCTACACTACCAATTTGACCCAAAGCCGTCCAAGCCTGCAACCTCACCAAATCCGATTTGTGGATATCCTCAGCTAAATTTACTAGCAGCGGAATCGCATCATTATGCAGTTTGACGATCGCCCCCAAGGCAGATTCCCTGGTCGATTTGTAACCAAGTCCGCGCAGCAGGGAAGGATAATATTCTTCCGAATGAGTAGCAGAAATCACATCCAGCAGAGCACACCGCACCCGCAGAGATTCATCCTGCAACAGATTGGGAATGTACAGCCGCAGTCCTTGGAGGTAGTCAGCCTCTCCCAGAGCCCGCGTCCCCATGACACGTTCCCGCTCTTGCTTGTGGGTGAGCATTTGTCGCAGAGTATTAGTAGCTTCTGCCTTTTGCTGGCGATCGCCCCTTCTCATAATTAAAGCAGCAGCCGTACCCCTTACTACCGGGTCTACAGTCGGCTGCAAATACGATCGCAAACTCTCAATATTCGGTTCCGCATCAGTCAACCAGACATAGCGCAAAGCCAAAGCCAGCACCTCTGGTGGCAATTCTTGCTCACTCAGGTTGCGAACCGTTGCCAAATATGCAGGATTCGGGTGTTGAAGCATAGTTTCCAGACTTTGGCGCTGCAAGGCTGGGGGCAACGATTCCAGAATCGGGGCCAAAACTTCTCCGACATTTTTGGGGTCAATTTGGGTCAGCAATTCTATACAAGAACGCTTATCATCTTCCCCACCAGGCTGTTCCAGAGTTTCTACTACCGCCCGTTTCAAGGCTTTGAGGTCTACATCAGTGACACCCAAGCGTCCACGTTCAGCACTTTTGACCAACAAACCCACGTATTGCGATCGGATCAGCCAGACGACGAACAACCATACTAGGGATAAAAGAACGATGACAGCAATAAATACCAAGCTTTGCTGATCGTGAAATTGATTTTCGCTTTGGTGAGGCAGTATGTAGTTTGTGATCCACAGCAGAATCAGGATGCCAACTCCTGTAACTCCACAGGATAAAGGTTCGCCAACACCATTGACCAAAGTTTGGATTCCCGATCGAATATTGTCCGGGATTGGTTGGAACAGAACCGGGCTCACAGTTTCCAACAGCGTGTAGTGCAACAGTTCATCCAGAAATCTCAGAAATACCAGTCCGATGAAAACTGGTACTAAATTTCCCAGGGATGCTCCCAGCGTTAGCACTCCCAGAATGGCTATCCCTGCCGGTAGAATCATCGCTGTGACAAATACTCCAATTCTTTCTACCAAACGGCTAGATGCGAACCACTGAGTAGCCACTTGAAACAAGCCTTGAATACCTTCATAAATTCCCAGGAAGCTAGCTATCCAACTAGCGCCACTAGCCCCATCGCTGGGGTTTTGGTATTCTAGCTGGCTATAAAATTGGAAATCGACTAGGACGTAGAGGACTTCTGCGAGGACGAAAAAGCTAACTAGAGGTACGGCGTATTTTTGCAGCGGGCCTGTAACTTTGCGGGCGGTAAATTCTTGATTGTCGTCTTCGTCTTCGTCATCTGACCAGTGGGCTGTTTCCGGGAATGCTTGGCGGTATTTTTCGGTAAGATAATACAGCAATATCGAGCCTGTGGCAACCATTAACCCCGATACCAGGGTGACGTTTTTTAAACCTACTACGTGCAGCAACACCGGTAGAGAAAATCCGCTAACTACTCCAGCCACTAAATAGCCACTGCTAACTAGGGGATAGGTGCGTTTGATTTCTCTGATGTTGAAGAGTTGGTTGGAAGTAATGGAAGTGTTGAGGTCATTGAGCACATAGCAAGCTTCCACCCACAGCCACATCAGGAATATCGTAATGAAGGCGATGCTGATACCAGCTATCTTGGTATCCTCGTAGCCGATGCCGAATCGAAACAGGAATAGGGGTACCGACATCATTGCTAGAACGACGACGATGACGCGGCGCAATGGCAGGATTTTTTGCATCCAGGAGTAGACGAAGCCTAAACCGGAACCGATGAAAGCGCTGGCTATGTAAATCCAGGGCATTTTGTCGGCACCAAATTCGTCTAGAAACAGACCTACTGTGCTGAGTTCCAGCCAGATCAGCCCTACGGAGGTTAGAGTGTAGACGAGGAACATCAGTACGGTTCGCTCTAATTCTTCCGATCGCAGGTTGAGCGATCGAAGCATCCCTTGTCTGACACCCCCTGAACCGCTGATTTGAAAATTGTCCATGCAGCGTTAATTGTCCTGTGTGGTAGCTGATTCCTGACGAACTTCGGAAGTTATCAAATATCAGTCACCAGTTTATGGCCAATGACTGATGACTGATGACTGATGACTATTTATACTTTCTTCGGAGATAGCAGCATCATCATACTGCGTCCCTCTTTTTTCGGGGCTTGCTGCACTTCGGCGATTTCTTGCAAATCCGTGGCCATGCGTTTAAGCAAGTCTTCTGCTAGGTTGCTATGTTGGATTTCCCGACCTCTGAACATGATCGTGGCTTTTACTTTGTCCCCAGATTTGATAAAGCGGTCTGCTAGTTTGAGGCGCACTTGATAGTCATGTTCTTCAATTTTGTAGCGCATCTTCACTTCTTTCACGTCAGCAGTGTGCTGCTTCCGCTTTGCTTCTCGCGCTTTTTTCTCCTGCTCGAATTTGTACTTCCCGTAGTCCATCACTCGACATACGGGCGGGTCAGCTTTGTCGCTGACAAGTACCAAGTCCAGTTCTTTTTCCTCAGCGAGGCGCAGTGCTTCTGATGGTGTCAATATCCCCAGTTGTGCGCCGTCGGTATCGATGACCCGGATTTTGGGGTATCGAATATTTTCATTGATCTGGGGGAGGTTACGATTTTGTCTTCTTTCAATCACAGGCATGAATTGTTGTGTAAGCAGTAGTTTATTGACGTATTCCTGGGCGTGAACGCGCCGGAATTCTTAAATGATGTTACGAAGCAGGCTAGGGGTAAACATTATACTTGCCATTGTACTCAGATATATTTTACATACTACCAATTTCTACAGCTATATTCCCCGACTTTACAAGAATTCGCTTACTATGCAAAAGCAGTCTGGCTCAGTTTCTGCTTAGTTTTATTTTACTGCCATGTACAATGAGTATTGTTGATTGTAAATTTATGTTACGAGAGGCAAAATTGACAAATTCTTTTCACTGGCATCAACGGATTGGTACTCAACGAGACTGGGTATGGCGGGGCTGGCAAACTCGCTACACTTATTTTCGTCCCTCTCGTTCCCCAGAATCGCGACATCAAGGGTCGATCGCAATTGAAGATTCCGCCACCCCAGAAATTGACTCTCAACCACCAACAACACCGATAATTTTACTGCACGGGTTTGGGGCTTCCATCGGTCATTGGCGACAAAATATGGCTGCCCTCTCCGAGTTCCATACTGTTTACGCCTTGGATTTGTTGGGATTTGGAGCCTCCCAAAAAGCTCCCGTTGACTATGACGTATCGATATGGGTCGATCAAGTTTATGACTTTTGGTTGACCTTTGTCAGAAAACCTGTGGTTTTGGCCGGAAATTCGATCGGTTCCCTGATTTGTCTAGCCGCCGCCGCTGCTCACCCGGACATGGTGGCAGGTATCGTGATGATTAGCCTCCCAGACCCATCTGTGCGTGCCGAGGCAGTGCCGGGATGGTTGTTACCTGCGATCGAAACCGTTGAAAAACTCTTTGTTTCACCGCTCATACTGAGGCCTCTGTTTTACTTTGCCCGTCGGCCTTCCTTTGTCCGTCGCTGGGTTGCCTTTGCCTATTCCAGCCCCGAAGCCATCACCGACGAGTTGGTGGAAATTCTTGCAGGCCCCGCAGGCGATCGGGGTGCAGCCAGAGCCTTCTGTGCTTTATTTAAAGCTGTTGGCAGTTCACAGTTCGGCCCTAGTGTCAAGACAGTGTTACGAAAATTAACAATTCCGATGTTATTAATTTGGGGTCGCCAAGACCGGATGATTCCGCCCCGGTTTGCGAAGCCTCATCAATTTGTCGAATGCAGCCCGAATTATATAAAGTTAGTTGAATTAGATAATGCGGGTCACTGTCCCCAGGATGAATGCCCCGAACAAGTCAATCAAGAAATTTTGGACTGGATGAGTAGCGCCAATTTGAGGTGAATCCGTATTCTTGTTGACTTTAGATACTCGCCTAGTGATGATATTGTGGCAAGGGCGATCGGCAAAACTTGTGAAAACTTGATCCCCGCCAGTGCTATTGTATTTCACAGCAGAATCAGCCCATTCCCTCGATCGCGTCCGATGTCTGAAACTGCTCCTTTGAATAACAGTAAAATCCTACCTTCTAACTTTTACCTTCGAGCTTCCAGAAATAGCTCGTTTCCTGCTGCAAAAAATAAATATGTTCCCTTGTACCAGCAATCTTTCCATCAACTCCTAATCAATCAGTCGCGAGCCTTTGGGAGGGTGAGTATTTGCCAAAATCTGGCATCTGTGAGCCTATTAAGGCGTAAAAAAGTCAATTTAGCCAAAAACTGAAGTCGGCGATCGCCCTAGAGTCTTTCGGCTAAATACCGAGGGCTGAGGACAACAATGCCCACCAAAGCTTTTGGCAACAACGCAATTGAGGAAAAACTGTCGTGAAATTCCACTGGCTACTATCCAGTTTCTTAGGTGTATTTTTGCTCACCGGAGCCGCCGAAGCAGCGAGACTACAATCTTGGCGGTTTGATGCTTCACAGAACCGGCTGTACATCACAACCGAAGGGGGAGTACAACCCAAAGCTCAACTAATTTTCAACCCCACACGCTTAGTAATCGATTTACCAGGAACAAGTCTGGGCCGTCAGTCGGTAAATCAGCCATACTCAGGTGCGATCGAATCAGTACGATTAGGGCAGTTTGATGACGATACCACCAGAATAGTGGTTGAGTTAAAAGACGGATATACGATCGACCCTTCTCAAGTAAAATTCCAGGGAATCTCTCCCAGCGAGTGGACAGTAGATTTGCCAACCCCTGTACGAGCCGAAAATCCCAATTCAGAACAGGGCGGCGAGAGATTGTCAGTGGAGCCTTCAGCACCATCATCCCCAACTTCCCCAACTTCGGAAGCGACAGTTGTTCAAAACGTTCAAGTCACAGCCGACGGTTTTTTGATCCGTACCGCAGGTGCCCGCCCGCAAATTAACTTTGAACAAAGTCGGGCTGGAGACATCGCTACCCTAGATATTGAGGGAGCCACCCTCGCTCCTGGGCTGAGCAACCAACAGACTCAAACTAACGGCAAGCACGGCGTTGAACGGATTGAAGTCCGGCAATTGCCCACCGAACCGCCCATTACCCGCGTGACTTTGCGGATCAAAAGTTCTAACACACAATGGCGGGCATCTTTGAGTAGTTTGGGCGGGATTTCCCTACTACCTGCGGGCGCAAGGCCGTTAACCACCCCTCGCCGCCTCACAGTAGACCCTCCTATACGCTCCTCTGTTAGCGCACAACAGCCACCACTCGCCGAACCAAATCGCAATCCCATCTCTTGGCCGAGAACGAATACTGGTTCTACCGATTTACCCCAAATTTCTAATAGCCGCAGGGTGGTTGTCATCGACCCTGGGCACGGTGGTCGGGATCCAGGTGCTGTCGGAATTGGGGGGATTCAGGAGAAAGAGATTGTTTTGGATGTCGCGTTTCAGGTGGCGCGACTCCTGGAACAGCAGGGAGTCCAAGCAGTGATGAGTAGAACTGACGACAGCGAGATTGACCTGCAACCAAGAGTTTCTCTGGCTGAGCGGTTGAATGCTACTTTGTTCGTGAGCATTCACGCTAATGCTATTAACATGAGTCGGCCGGATATCAGCGGAATTGAAACATACTATTACGATAATGGACTAGATTTGGCCAGGACTATTCACGCCAGTATTTTGGAAGGGACGGGGGCTAGCGACCGCCGGGTGCGTCAGGCTAGATTTTTTGTGTTAAGGAAGACTTCCATGCCTTCTGTGTTATTGGAAATCGGTTTTGTGACTGGCGCTGAGGATGCTGCGAGGCTTTCTGATCCAGCTTACCGCAGTCAAATGGCCGCTTCGATCGCCCGTGGCATTTTGTTGTATCTTCAGCAAAGGTAATATTCGGGAATTGGGAATTGGGAATTGGGCATTGGGAATTGGGCATTGGGCATCGGGCATGGGGCATTGGTAGCAACTGCCACTTCGACTACGCTCAGTGACCAACTGGCAACAGTGAACAGTTAACAGTGAACAGTTAACTGGCAACAGTGAACAGTTAACAGTGAACAGCCATCAGCCAACAGTCAACTAACAATTAATAATTAAAAAATGACAACAGACTCTGGACAACAAAGAATCGGTATTTTTGATAGTGGCGTAGGTGGTTTGACTGTGTTGAGGGAGTTGTACCGACAATTGCCCAACGAATCGATACTTTATTTTGGAGATACAGCAAGACTACCTTACGGTACTCGCACGGCTGCGGAGATTGTGCAGTTTGTCCGCGAAATTATGGTTTGGCTGGTGGAACAGGATGTCAAAATGGTGATTATGGCCTGCAACACCAGTTCTGCTTTGGCGATGGAGATGGTGCAGGCTGAGTTTGATATTCCGGTGCTGGGAGTGATTTTGCCGGGGGCTCAGGCTGCTGTCCAGGAAGGGAAGCGCATAGGAGTAATCGCCACGCCTGCTACGGCTGCTAGTAATGCTTATCGTAATGCGATTTTGGAAATGGATAATTCTTGCCGGGTTTGGCAGGTTAGCTGTCCGGCTTTTGTGCCGCTGATTGAGCAAAACCGGATTGATGATCCTTACACTTTTGAGGTGGCGCGGGAATATTTGGCTCCTTTGATTCAGCAACGCATCGATACGCTGATTTATGGCTGTACTCATTATCCGTTGTTGGCTCCGGTGTTGCGATCGCTTTTGCCTGCTGGGGTGAATTTGGTCGATCCGGCTGTACGGGTTGTGGCTGCTGCTGCTCAGGAGTTGGAGCTTTTGGGGCTGCGGAATGCTGGTACTGCTTTGCCGACTCGTTTTTGTGTCAGTGGTCAGCCGGAGCAGTTTGCGGACTTGTCTGTGCAGTGGCTTGGCTGTACTCCTGCGGTTGAGAAAGTGATACTTCCGACTATTGTACGATCGCCCGTACCGATTGAATCTGCTGAATAGCCACGAAATTTAATCGGTTGTTCGATCGCACCACCATACAACATTCACCCCCCAAATCCACACTTTACTTCTTGATTTAGGGGGCTGACTTTCAGATGCAATGCCCGATCCGATTTTCGATTAAAATTACCAATCTAAAATTGCCCGATGCCCTCTTTGGCCGATGCCCTCTTTGGCCGATGCCCGTACTCAACCGGACTTGATACTAAGCATCTATTTGTCATAAAATACAACAAAAGCTTTGATTAACAATGCAAATAATGTCCTCTACCTGCTGGAGATCTTCAGCCTTGAACCATGTCAACCTATATATCGCAAGCGGTTTTACTTGTAGACGGCTATAACATGATAGGGCTTTGGCCTCGATTCCGAGAGAAACGCGATCGCGATGAACTCGAAACAGCTCGCCGCGAGTTAATTGAGGTTTTAGTTAACTACAGCGCTGTTCAGGATTTTGAGGCTCGACTCGTGTTTGATGCTCACTATCGAGATACTCCCAGCGTCAAAGAAATTATTACAAAACATTTATCGGTGCACTACACTGACTTCGGTCAGACAGCAGATACTTATATTGAAAAATCTTGTGCTAATTTGCGTTATGAATTGCGATCGCGATCGGGAAAAGGCCGCATGATTGTCGCCACCTCAGACCGAGCGCAGCAACTAACCGTCGTCGGCTACGGCGCAGAATGGATGTCAGCCGATCAACTTGCTGCTGATGTCGAATCCACCGCCCGCCGCAGCGAACGCCTTCACAAATCTCGTAAACAGACTTCCAGTCGCTTTCTAGCGAGTTCCCTCGATCCTGAATCCCAACAGCGGCTCGCTAGACTCAGAATGGGACTGCCTTAACTCCTGAAACCCGCTTTCTGTATGACTAAAAAAAAAGTTTGCAAAAGGCCTTGCCAAATTCAGTATGTTCGTATTACTATTAGTAAATGTGGCAAGCAAAAAGCCCCATTCCTCGGTAGCTCAGTGGCAGAGCGGTCGGCTGTTAACCGATTGGTCGTAGGTTCAAATCCTACCCGGGGAGTTAGTAAAAGTCTGAAGTTGGAAGTTTCCAGCTCCAGGCTTTTTCTGTTTAAGAACAGAATACCCAGAACCCCACAATAAAAATCACTCTTTGTGGAACAGGCATCTTGCCTGTTAAGCAAATATGGGCAGGCAGGATGCCCACCCCACAATAAAAATCACTCTTTG
>REAP01000142.1 GCA_004294385.1 Oscillatoriales cyanobacterium
GCCACCCACAAACAATCTTGAAAAACCCGCCCCCGCCCAATCAATAACCCCGATCAACCATCGTCACCCAATCGTTATAATCAATTTATTGTGAATTTTTGGGTGGGGTGGGGGCGGGTTTATGAGATTGTTTGTGAGTGGCAATTATGGTTGGTGAACCCTTCGACTACGCTCAGGGCATCGCCCGCCCCTACATTGATGGTAAAATATTGTATAAAATTCGTGGTAAAACATTGAATAAAATCTGTAGGGGCGGGTTCACCGATAAATTTTGCCACTCACGTCACCCAATCGTTATAATCAATTTATTGTGAATTTTTGGGTTGAGATTGGGCGGGTTTATGAGATTGTTTGTGAGTGGCAATTATGGTTGGTGAACCCGCCCCTACATTGATGGTGCAATTTGTAGGGGCGGGTTCACAGATGAATTTTGCCACTCACAAACAATTTTGAAAAACCCGCCCCCGCCCAATCAATAACCCCGATTAACCATCGTCACCCAATCGTTATAATCAATTTATTGTGAATTTTGGGTGGGGTGGGGGCGGGTTTATGAGATTGTTTGTGAGTGGCAATTATGGTTGGTGCGGGTTCACCGATAAATTTTGCCACTCACAAACAATCTTGAAAAACCCGCCCCCGCCCAATCAATAACTGTTAAAATTATCAAATTGCAGTCCTGGAAATACTAAAGAAACCGGGTTTTTTACCAGCGTTAAAGACTCAAATGCAGTATTTCTGTAAAAAAACCCGGTTTCTGCGTCCAGGACTAATCTAGAAACCGTTGCGTCCCCAAATGACCATTGAAATTGAGAAGGAGAACAGAACTAGCAGCGAAACCCAACCGAGTGACAAAATATCCATAGCTATTTAACAAACTGTACAAAATGACTCCAAACCTGATCATAATTCAATTTGAGCCATTTTTAAAACGAGGGCGCTGTGAAGGATTTGTCAAATTTTAGTGCTGCTGAACGGGTGGAATCTTTGAAAGCAGGGGCTGTTGCTGCTTTTGGGGTGTTTTGGGGTTTTGGGTCGATCGCACTTGCTAACACTTTCATCCTAGTCCCTAGGTTTGATTTCCTGGCGGGATTGGAGGTAAGCGCGATCGACCTAAATTTTGCTTTCAAAGGCTCGATCGCACTTTTGGCCGGTTTTCTATTCGGCGTCACCTATCGCTATGCTATTCGCGCCAATACTAATCCGCAGCTTAAATCGGGTGTGGTGTTGGCTTTTGGGCTGGTGCGGGCTTTTGGACAGTTGGATGCTGGATTGTTTTTTGAGGGTGGGAAAATGCCCGCACTATTGGAGTTGTTGCCCTTCGTGGTTCGGAGTGTCGAAAGTCTGCTATTGTTTGCGATCGCAGGTTTTGTGTTAGATTGGGCGATCGGGCGATCGTGGATTAAGCCTTTTGACTCTTAATATTTGCCGTTCGATGGGGGCAGGTTTACGAGCACCCTCCGTCAAAAATTCGTAGGGGCGGGTTCACCAATAGCTTCAAAGGATACCCAAAGACTCAAAAACCCGCCCCCACCACGCGATCGAGCCGTTGAGTCAGGGCGGGTTTAGGGGATTATGCGTTTTCGGCAATTATTGTCTGTGAACCCGCCCCTACTGCATTTTTAAAGAGGTAAAATACTAAGTATGTCATTGCGAGTGAAACGAAGCAATCGCAAGGTTTCTGATAGCTTTACTTTCTGTCTTATGCAGTATTATAACAATCCTCTATCAATTTGTAAATTATTTTTTTTCTTTAACCACAGAGGGCGCAGAGAGCACAGAGGAAGAGAGGAGACAAATTCCCAATTTCCAATTCCCATTAGATTTTTTTCCCCACCATTACTACCCAAGATTGAGCTTCGCGTGGTAAACCCGGTGGGCGATAGTAATGATTGACAATTGCAAATCCTGCTTGTTCCAACTCAGGCGCTAAGGTATGATATTCCCATCCAGCAGTATAGCGTTTTCCCGTTGGCCGCTCGTCGTAGCCTTCCCAATCTCCCCGGCACATTGACATCACAATCGCACCGTTAATAACTAAGGCTTTGTGCAAATCTGTCAGCACTTTCACCATTTTATCCCTAGGAACATGAATGAGGGAAGCATTGGCAAAAATACCGTCAAATTCTGCATTTGGCAAATCTAAATTCAGAAAAGATTGGTGCAAAACTTCGCATCCAGACAACTCTTTCGCTATTTCTACAAAAGCTGGTGTGGCATCTAAACCCACAACGGTGTGTCCTTGGCTCTTGAACGCCACCAAATCTCGTCCCGGCCCGCACCCGACATCTAGGATTTTACCGGGGTTGCGGGGCATGGCAGCCGTCAGTGCGTCCCGATTTTGGGAGACATCGTGATGCCATGTTCCTTCTCGGAAAGATTCGGCTGTTACTTCATATTCTGCGATCGTCACTTCTTCACGTTTATCCACAATTTCTCCTATTTTAAAGTTTTCTTCCAGTTAGATAATAAGTAGTCATGTCTCCTTTACCTTTGACATTGATTGTACCGCGTTTTTTCAATAAATACTTATCGCACAACAATTGATAAGTTGAATCACTGACTTGAATTTTACCAGGAATTCCTTGAGATTCCATGCGGCTTGCTGTATTGACAGCATCTCCCCACAAGTCATAAATAAATTTTTTGGTGCCGATGACACCGGCGACGACAGGGCCTGTATTAATCCCAATTCGGATTTGGAGGGGTTGGCCGCTTTCGTCGCTAAATTGCATAATTTCTTGCTGCATTTCCAGGGCCATTTCCGCAATAGATTCTGCATGATTTGCACAGGACACAGGCAAACCGCCAGCTACCATATAATTATCGCCGATGGTTTTGATTTTTTCCAATCCATATCGATCGGTCAAATGGTCAAATGCTGAAAATATTTTGTTAAGTAATTCGACTAATTCTTGTGGAGATGTGCGGGAGGATATTTCAGTAAATCCCACAATGTCAGCAAACAGAATCGTGACTTGGGCAAATCCGTCGGCAATATTGCTCTCACCTTGTTTTAGGCGATCGGCAATGGTTTCTGGTAAGATGTTTAATAATAAACGTTCGGATTTTTCTTGTTCAGCACGCAAGATTTCCTCGGCTGCTTGTCGCTGGGCAATTTCTTTATAGACTCGGCGAAACATTTGATTGAAAGCGACCATTACTTCTCCTAATTCATCATCGCGCTTGACTGAAAGGGAGTAGAAATCCGGCTGTACTCGATTTTTGCTCAAAGCATCTCCCGCAGCTATCAAATCATCGCGTAGT
Organism: Oscillatoriales cyanobacterium; assembly: GCA_004294385.1. Lineage (GTDB taxonomy): Bacteria > Cyanobacteriota > Cyanobacteriia > Cyanobacteriales > Microcoleaceae > Microcoleus. The sequence goes on from REAP01000142.1 coordinate 3,268, forward strand.
CTCAAAATAGGTGCAATTACTGTTCCTCCTAAAAATAGCATAGTTACAGTAGTCACAAAGGCTGTGATAATCAGAACAAGAATTGTAATTCGCCAGATATATGCGTATAATTCCGATTGCACAGATGCAGCATCGTGGCGCACAATTAAAATGTAATTGCAGCCCAAATATTTATTAGTCCAAGCAACATCATAGCGTTTTGCATCTAGATAGTGTTTTCGTAAAACGTGCTCATTTTTTACTTGATCTAAACCAATTCCTGGTGATTCGCCAAATGTATATATAAGTTGGCCATTATTAGCCATATAAATAGATGCTCCTAAGATAATTTTAGATTCTTTGATCGCATTTTTGACCTTTGTATCCAATAAATTGCGATCGGATATATCTTGTTTTAGTAAAAATACTAGGGAATCTATAGTAGCACGAGATACTTGTTCGAGTTGCATTAATAGTTCATCTTCGCGCCGAAAATAGGAGGGAACTAAAATAATTGCCTCTATTACTAGAATGCTAGCAAATACCCACAGGGCGATTTGCCGAGACAACCGAGATTTGAAAAAGCCTAAGAATGAAAAAAGCCTCAAGGACATAAAAATTACTGTTTTGCAAATGGCTAATTATCGGTTAAGATGGTGATTGTAGTCTATGGTTAGCGATCGTGAATTCTCATTCTAGTGCCTCACCTGCAAGCAAGGAGATATTGCCGGGAGAAGTTTTTATCAATACTGCGGATTTTGATACTGGCATTCGGCGACTTTTGCCTAAGTATGATGAAATGCTGGATGTGTTAGCGGGTTGTATTAGTAGCACAAATCACCGTATTTTGGAACTGGGTTGCGGTACGGGGGAACTTAGTTTGAAAGTTCTGCAACGTTACCCATCGGCGGAAATAGTGGCTTTAGATTATTCGCCACGAATGCTTGATTTTGCTCGTGCTAAAGTAGAGTCAGCCGGATATGGAGCTAGGTGGACTGGAATTGAGTTGGATTTTGGAGAATGGGCGAATAATCCAAATTTTTCGGGTTTGCGTGATAAGTTTGATGGTTGTATTTCATCTCTGGCAATTCATCACCTTGATGATGAAATGAAGTTGAAATTGTTTGAACGGATTTGTGAAAGTTTAAATCCTGATGGCTGTTTTTGGAATGCTGATCCGATGTTAGCAGAATCGGCAAGAATGCAAAAGGTTTATCAAGCGGCGCGGGAAGATTGGGCGGCTAGTCAAGGGGAAAAGTTGGCGGCAATTCGGGGGAGTGTGGGGATGAGTGTATCTTATGGGTATTCTAATCCCGATCGCCTAGCGACACTGTATGCACATTTAGAAATGTTAGCACAAGCTGGATTTGAGGCGATCGCAGTTCCTTGGAAATATTACGGTATGGCTGTGTTTGGGGGATTTGTCAAGTAGGGTGCCCGACGTGCATCGGGCATCGGGCATCGGGCATCGGGAATTGCGAATTGCGAATTGCGAATTGGGCGTACCTCACTTTCTTGAGAAGAAGAATCCCGGCGCTTAGAAACCGCGTCTACATAAGCAAAGTCTCAGCAGAGAGGGACTAAGATGGTATGCGGAAATTTAGGGAATAGGTGCGGTGATTTCAGTGGGTGCAGCCCCTGGAGAAGGTACTGCTGGTTTTTCTAGGAGTAGACGTTGTTTATTCCGAAATTCGGCGGCCGCATCGTTCAAATTTTGCCGCTGTTCGGTGCTAAACTCTTCTATGCTACGACCATTTCCCAATCTGGATCTGTGAATTAAATCAAACATTGCTGTTCCACTGCTACCGGAAAAAGGGTCTGGATTGTCATTGGTTTGAAAGTTTTGCTGGGGCTGGGAGTTGTTTAAGCCATTAGCTTGGGCGAAGGTGGCTTGGGGTAGCAAAAGAGTGGAAAATGCGATCGCACTTAATGCTATTCTAATTATCAAATTGCCCGGTTTAGAAGTTTTGTTGTTCATAAGATGAAGAAAGTTCGGCAACGGATTATGTAACGGATTTAACGGATTGAAGAAAGAATGCCCTTCGACCTTTCGAGCTTTCGACCCTTCGACTACGCTCAGGGTACAAAAGTGGAAGATGTCAATCTTAGCAAAGTTTAGCGACATCCCAAAGAATCGCGAGTAGAAACTCCGGTTTGAGAGTTACTCCCACTAGCTATTTTACATAATTCTTTGATTTGTGCACCATCCATAATTGCATCGGTAAAGTCAGCACCAGTAATATTAACTCCATCAAAAGTAGAACGCAACAAAATTGTTTCTACTAAGATAGAATCACTTAAATCAGCCTTGGTGAACTTGATTTGATCGATCATGGCATTGGTCAAATTTGCTCCATGCAAATTCGATTCAGTCATCACCGAAGCACTCATAATTGCTCCCCGCAAATCGGCATTAGAAAAGTTAGTCAAGTCCATGTTAGCGTTAGAGAACTCAGCCGCCCGCAAAACCTGACCAGAAAAGTCGCGCCTTGTCAGTTCGGCGTTGCTAAAGGACAGTGGAGGTGGATAATATTTAGATTGGGCCCAAGCTGGCAGAGGGCAGATTAAGATACTGAGTGTCAATAGGAATGCTGCTAGTTGCCGGAGTTTCATAAATCGGGTGTCCTTGCAAGGTAGATATCTGGTAGTATATTCCGAACTTTGCGCGATCGACTAAAGAGTTACAATTTCAATTAATTAATGATGGAGTTGAAAAAAACGATATGCTAAACTTTTTCTTAACTTGGGTGGTAGCGGCGGTTTCCCTGGTGATTACAGCTAAAATTGTACCAGGTATCGCGATCGTTAGCTTTCCGGCGGCGATGCTGGCTGCGGTGGTGATTGGATTTGTGAATGCGGTTGTCAGGCCGATTCTGACATTGCTGACTCTGCCTTTGAGCATTCTTTCTTTGGGTTTGTTTTTATTCGTTGTGAATGCGATTTCGTTGTCTCTGGCTTCGTGGTTGGCTGGTGCTTTCAGTATCGGTTTTTCGGTTGATGGTTTTTGGCCTGCTTTGTTCGGTTCCATTGTTTTGTCGTTTGTTTCGGGTCTGATTGGTCGATTTGTGAATGCCGAGCAGTAACATACTATCTTAAATATTCGATCGCACAAACTGCAACTGCTATAGTTATGGCAGAACCCCCCCTAACCCCCCCTTGTAAAGGGTGGGGATTTTTAGCCAGAAATATTTGTTTAGGAACTAAAAGCGTTTGATGAGCGGGCAAGATGCCCACCCCACAAGCAGATTCACTCTTTGTGGAACAGGCATCTTGCCTGTTGTTGAGAACTGTGGAACAGGCATCTTGCCTGTTTTTGAGAACTGTGGAACAGGCATCTTGCCTATTTTTGAGAAATGTGGAACAGGCATCTTGCCTGTTTTTGAGAACTGTGGAACAGGCATCTTGCCTGTTTTTGAGAACTGTGGAACAGGCATCTTGCCTATTTTTGAGAACTGTGGAACAGGCATCTTGCCTGTTTTTGAGAACTGTGGAACAGGCATCTTGCCTGTTTTTGATAATTCTGCAAGATGTCAACTCGATCGCACAAAGTGCAGCGGCTTCTGCTACGCTGTAGGTTCCGACTTTTTGCCCGACAATATGGGAAGGATTGGGAACTTCTACAGAATTTAGGGTATTAGCAGGAAAGGTTTTTAAAGCCCAGTTTCGGTGTTGACAAAGTTCGATGATTCCGGCTTCATTGGCTTTAGTGTCTATGGTTGCAATTCCGGCGATCGCACTTTCGGTCAAGTCATAACTGTGACATACTTGTTGAATGGCAGTTTCGATCGATTCTCTCGATGTTCCACGTTGACAACCTATTCCTATCCACAACACTCTAGAATTGGGCATGGGGCATTGGGCATGGGGCATTGGGCATGGGGCATAGGGCATGGGGCATGGGGCATTGGGCATTGGGGCATTGGGCATTGTTATGGTAGTCACCAAGCGGCTTTGGTTATTGTACCCTTCGACTCCGCTCAGGGAACAATAACTAATAACCAATAACTAATAACTAATAACTAATAACTAATAACCAATTCCCCATGCCCAATTCCCAATTCCCAATTCCCAATTCCCCATTCCCAATTCCCAATTATTCATCCTTAATTAAAACACCATTTAGAAAAATATCAGCTAATCCTTCTGCCATTTCCTGCATTTGCTGCGGAGAAGCATTGGGTTCCATAATCGTATTTTGACTAAAACCGGCCACTGCAAACATTCCCAAAAATACCTGAGCGACAATCTTCGGATTCATCTTCCGATAAACCCCTTTTTCCATCGCCGTTTCAAAAAAAGCCTCAGCCACAACACTCATTTTTCCGATTACTTCCAACTGAATTTTGTCGCGCAAATCTGGGTGAAATTGCGCCTCCAAAAAACACACCCGCATCATGTCACTATTCTCACGGATATTCAACATCCGCCGCCGCATCACCTGAGCCACAGCTTTGTAACTGCCCATTTCGCTCAATTCCGTCAGCAAATCTGTCAGCAATTCCACCCATCCCTCCGTCGCCACCTCAATCAAAATTGCTTTTTTATTATCAAAATGTCGAAACAGAGTACCCTCGGCCACCCCGGCGGCTGTAGCTAATTCGCGAGTTGTCGTACCGTCGTATCCACTGCGGGCAAACAATTTTTGAGCTGCTTGTAAAATCCGCTTCTTGGTTTCGGTTTCAGATGGAGGAGACTGATTAAAAATTCGCATAGTTTTGTAATAGGTAGTTGGCGACTGGGAATAGCGCGATCGGGACTTGACGGCTGAATAATGTTAACATTTAAAGTTGTACGTTACTTTAATCTTAAACTCAAAACTCCTTGCTGTTTGACAATCCAAAGTCTAAAATTTAAAATCTAAAATCAAATGACCCCGCAGTCTCAAAAATTTCGCTCTCCCAAACGCCAAACTCAATTCCTTGCCTCCCTGCTGGCTGCTGTTCTGCTGTGGTGGGGAATTTCGCCTCAAATCGCGATCGCCCGCCCCAACCCCGCTAAAGGCTCCCAAATAGTCTCTGCTGTCCCTTCGCTCGATCGAGTAATCAACCAAGTCAGCGAATTTAAGCTCGACAACGGCATGACATTCGTCGTACTCGAAAGGCCCAGAGCACCCGTCGCATCGTTCCTAATTCATGCTGACGTCGGAGGAGCAAACGAACCCGACGGGCAAACCGGAGTCGCTCACTACCTAGAACATTTAGCCTTCAAAGGCACGCCCAAAATCGGCACTACCGACTACAAAGCCGAAAAACCGCTGTTAGAAAAGCAAGACAAACTATTCGACCAAATTCGAGCAGCCAAAGCTAGTGGCAAAACAGAAGAATTAGCCAAATTTAAAGCAGAATTTGACAAGGCTGAAGCTGAAGCTGCTCAATTTGTCAAACGCAACGAATTCGGAAAAATCGTCGAACAATCAGGCGGTGTTGGGCTAAATGCTGCGACTTCTACTGATGCTACCATGTATTTTTATAGCCTCCCAGCTAATAAATTAGAACTGTGGATGTCGATGGAATCAGAGCGATTTCTAGACCCAGTATTTCGGGAATTCTATAAAGAAAAACAGGTGATTCTAGAGGAGCGCCGACTGCGAACCGAAAATTCTCCCATAGGTCAAATGGTTGAAGTTTTTGCTGAGAAAGCTTTCTCAGTTCATCCCTATCGTCGCCCGGTAATTGGCTACACTCGAGATATTCAAAACCTCAGTCGCAGCGATGTACAGAAGTTTTTTGATACTCACTACGTCCCCAGCAACCTGACTGTTGCGATAGTAGGAGATGTAAAAGCTGCGGAGGTGAAGCGACTCGCTCAAGTTTATTTTGGTCGCTACAAGGCGAAACCAGCCGCTCCTAAATTGCAAATTGTGGAACCTCCCCAAACGCAAACTAAGGAAGTGACGCTGAGGTTAAAAACTCAACCTTGGTATTTGGAAGGATACCATAGGCCTGCGATGAATCATCCTGACAATGCGGTTTATGAAATAATCGGTTCTTTGCTTAGCAGTGGCCGCACTTCTCGACTTTACAAATCTTTAGTAGTCGAAAAGCAATTGGCTTTGGCGGCTCAAGGTTTTAGCGGTTATCCGGGTGAGAAGTATCCGAATTTGATGTTGTTTTATGCTCAAACTGCTCCGGGCCGCACGGTTGATGAAGTGGCTGTGGCTTTGAGTCAGGAAATCGAGCGATTGAAAACTGAATCGGTTTCTGCTGAGGAATTGGAGCAAGTGAAAACTCAGGCTAGAGCTGGTTTATTGCGATCGCTCAATTCTAACATGGGCATGGCATTTTCGCTGCTGGATTATCAAGTAAAAACTGGTTCTTGGCGCAATTTGTTCAAGCAATTAGATGCGATCGCCAATGTTGCTCCTACTGATATTCAGCGTGTCTCTAAGGCAACTTTCAGACCAGAAAACAAGACAATTGGTAAGCTTTTATCACTTTAAAAAAGTTAGTTGTTAGTTGACCGTACCCTGAGCGTAGTCGAAGGGTCAATCAACTGTACCCTGAGCGTAGTCGAAGGGTCAATCAACCGTACCCTGAGCGTAGTCGAAGGGTCAATCA
>REAP01000248.1 GCA_004294385.1 Oscillatoriales cyanobacterium
TTCGACTACGCTCAGGGAACAAACCCTTCGACTACGCTCAGGGAACATACCCTTCGACTACGCTCAGGGAACATACCCTTCGACTACGCTCAGGGAACATACCCTTCGACTACGCTCAGGGAACGGATAACAGTCAACTGACAACTGACAAAAAATGATTTCTCTCAAAAACCAAATTGTTTTAATTACAGGTGCGAGTAGCGGTATCGGAGCAGCCTGTGCCAAGATATTTGCTACAGGTGGCGCTCAACTAATTTTAGCAGCGCGCCGCATCGACAAGCTCGATCGCCTAGCAAAGGAACTTGTAGAAACCGGATTAATTGCGTCGGCGAACCAGATTCATTTGCTAGAGTTGGATGTGCGCGATCGCCTAAAAGTCGAATCAGCCCTAAATACACTTCCAGAAGCTTGGAAGGCGATCGATATTTTGATTAACAACGCCGGGTTGAGTCGCGGCTTAGACAAACTCCACGAAGGCAACTTTCAAGATTGGGAAGAAATGATCGATACCAATGTGAAAGGCTTGCTTTATATGACTCGCTACATAGTGCCGGGAATGGTAAATCGAGGCCGGGGTCATGTGGTCAATATTGGTTCCATTGCAGGCCGCCAAACCTATCCCAAAGGCAATGTTTATTGTGCTTCCAAAGCGGCGGTAAAAGTAATTTCTGAAGGGTTAAAACAAGACCTTTTAGGAACACCGGTGCGAGTAACAGAAATCGAACCCGGTTTGGTGGAAACAGAATTTAGCAGTGTCAGGTTTCACGGCGATGCAGAAAAAGCCAAAAATGTCTATGAAGGATTGACACCGCTAACACCGGATGACGTGGCTGATGTGGTGTATTTCTGTGCGACGCGATCGCCCCACGTCAATATTAGCGAAATTCTTTTGGTTCCGACAGACCAAGCTAGTGCAACTCTGGTACACCGAAAATAGTTTTGAGTTTTTAGTTGCGACTTTCCGGATCTCGATCGCATCCCCAGAAGACTAGATTGGTAGATGCACCCTGATTGATTGATAACTCCCGACCAAATTTGGCCGGGTTTTTTTTTGCGATCGCACTTTTACCACAAATCTTGGCAAATTTTCCGAAACTGTCCTGAAAGAGGCATGGAGATACCGGAGACTAATTTAGTAGATGCACCCTGATTTACACTCCCGACCAAATTTTGGCCGGGTTTTTTTTGACTGTATTGCGCTTTCAAAAAGCCTTTGATGAACAGGCTTTCCGGCCTGAAAGAGGCATGGAGACACCGGAGACTAACTTAGTAGATGCACCCTGATTAATTAACTCCCGACCAATTTTTGGCCGGGTTTTTTTTGTGCGATCGGGCTTTCAAAAAGCCTTTGATGAACAGGCTTTCCGGCCTGTTCCACAAGACAATTTATCTTTTGTGGAACAGGCCGGAAAGCCTGTTGC
>REAP01000143.1 GCA_004294385.1 Oscillatoriales cyanobacterium
AACTGACTTTCGCTATTAGACAGGGAATTCATTCCCTGTCGGACTCGTAGGATGATTCAACGACTTGGAATGCTTTCAGGCTTAAGTTGACACCTATGGACAGTGTCGTGTCCCTACAATATTATTTTGGGTAGGGACACAACACTGTCGTGTCCTCCATCCTGACTTGGGTTGATGCGGGTTTTACAATATCTGGATGTGAAGTTATGGATATTATGAACCCGCAAGACCAGGGGAGTCATGTGTATAAACCTATTCATGCTTCAACCTTCAACCTTCTCTCTTAGTCTTGGTTGGCTTTGAACTGGGTGGGTTGGCGACCTTGTTTGATGTTGATGCTAATTTTTTGAGCTCCTTTTTTCTCCAGATCTTTGATATAGCCGATCGTGCTATTGTCGGCTTCATCTTTACTTCGATACGGGCCAAAGTAATAGGTGCGGTTTGGTGAGTCTGTATCTACTTCTACCCACCACTCACGGCTCTGACCGCTGCCCATCGGTTGAGTCAGTATCAAGAAAGCTATAACATACATCGCCAATATAGAAAATCCAAACATCATACACCTCTGCCAAAAGTCAAGTAGTTTTTACTGTTCTTAACTTATCAGGGCAAATAGCTCGATCGAATCGTCCTCAGTGCTGATTAGGCTGGGGTAATTGTTGAGACTTTAGGTAAGTATAGATAATTGGCGATCGCCTCCGTGATTGATTTTAATAGCTTTAATGCCGATCAAAAACCCGGTTGATGAGATTCAAAGTCCGTCAGTCTTGTTCATTTTACTACCGCTATATATCCCAATCCAAATCCAAATTAATTTCTTTAATTACTGCTACAAATTACTGTAATATTTCTTTACTTTTACTCAGATAAGCTGCTACCTATATAAATTGCTGCTTATTGCCCGTCTTGCGAGAGGAGAAAGGATTTGAGGCTTTTTCCAGGAAGGTGAAATATCTTGTTTAAATAATCCAAAACAACACATAATCTTCATAATTATTAGCGATAATATTTATTTTTGTTTTCTTAAGCTTACTCCGTAAATTTACGCAGAATTACAATGATTCAACTTTACCAAATCTTTATAATTTTGCCGAAAATGCTGCTTAAATATAAAGATTTCGTAAAGTTAATCCCATAAATGTAGTCAATACAGCAATCATGTCAGTATGATCGGAACCAAGCAAGACAAAACGTAAGTAATCAATACCCAATCTTCAAAAGACCAGATTCCACATCCTAAAACTTTTGAAAGGAGATCTGAAATCAGCAGTTTTTATATCAAATTTAGTTGTTTTAGCCCGCTAGGTTGATTTTAACAAGCTCAAATTTTTGCATTACCTAGCTAGTTCTCGATCGCCCAATTCAACGTAATTTAACAGGGGAAGCTATGAATAAAAGCTTAGGTGTGAAAAATTACTTTTCCCGATCGCCTGAATCAGTACAGAATGTTCCAGCGATTCAACAACTGTTGGAGGAGATAGGCGCAAAACCAACAGTAGTTGCCAAAATAAATGCAGCCTGTGAAATTTATGACTTTCAGCTAGGGGATGAAATCACCAAATATCAAAATCTGGATAGTGACAGCCATTTACTTGACAAAGAACCGATCGATCGCAATTGTTACTTAGTTAGCCAAGGAAGAGTCCGACTGTTAACAGTAACAGGCACTAAACAGGAAGAAAATTCGGCAGTTGTACTGGAAGTTGGAGAAATATTTGGGACAGACAACCTATTTGTCGAAAGCGGAGTAGCTTACAGAGCAATTGCAGTCGGCACTTGCCAAATGGCTCGGATTGATGTATCCAAATTGCAGCCAATTTTAGAAGAATGTCCCGAACTCCAACAACACTTGCAGGCACAATTTCAACAGCGACAGCGGTTAATATTCTTTAAGACACAAACAGAATTGCGATCGCTCGATCCCCAGCAACAGCAAATCCTCTGGCCTCAGTTACTCCCTTACATAGAAGAAATCCGAATCCCCGCCGGAGTTTCACTCGCTCAGCAATATCAAAAATCGCCAAGTCATTTTTGGTTACGCAGCGGTCAAATTCAAGGTGAAAAACCGCCAATTATCGGCAGTGATTGGGGACATCCCGACTCTGGATCAGAAGATTGGCAAGCTAAAACAGATTTGCTAGTTTACCAGCTTAATAGCACACAGTGGGAAATCGCAACAGCAGCAATTTCTGATCACAGCAATTCTCCCCCAAAAATCATCCGCAAACCTCATAATTCAACCTTAATACAGCCTCCAAAAAATTCCAACCATACCTCACAAACCAAGTCGCCCAAATTAACAGTCGTCGGTAATTTCCAATCCCAAGCAGTCAGCATCACCTTTCCCAAACCCAAGCGACGCAAGTGGTTGGGCAGTGGACACCCATTCATTCAACAGCAAAGTTCAGCAGATTGTGGAGCCACCTGCTTAGCGATGATTAGCGAATATTGGGGTAAAAAATTCAGTCTTAATTACTTGCGCGAACTAGCAGAAATTGGTCGCAGCGGTGCCTCCCTCAAAAGTTTGGCAAAAGCAGCGGAAAGGATGGGTTTTCAGGCTCGTCCCGTGCGAGCTTCTTTAACTCCTCTCCGCAATCAAAATCCCTGGATTGCTCACTGGCAAGGCAATCACTACGTTGCAGTTTACCGTTTTAAAAATCAACAAGTTTTAGTTGCCGATCCGGCGATGGGCAAGCGGTGGATGAGTGTTAAAAACTTTGCCGAAAATTGGACTGGCTACGCCCTAATTTTAGACCCAACGCCCCAGCTATACCGTAATGACATTGGTGAACAGAAAGGAATCAAAACCAAAAATTTTCTCGGTATAGTCTGGCCCTACCGTAGTACGATCGCACAAATTCTGGTCATATCTTTGTTCATTCAAATATTTGGGATAGTGACTCCGCTATTTACCCAAGTAATTCTCGACCAAGTAGTTGTTAGCAAAAGCATAGTAACGCTGCACGTTTTTGCGATCGGACTGCTGCTATTTGGTATTTGGCGGTCGCTCTTGGGTGCAAGCAGACAATACTTGCTCGATTACCTTTCTAACCGCATTGACCTGACTTTAATTAGTGGCTTTATCAGTCACACTCTTAGTTTGCCGATCAAATTCTTTGAATCGCGTCAGGTAGGCGACATCTTGACACGAGTTCAGGAAAATCGAAAAATTCAGGCGTTTCTGACTCGTCAAGCGATTACTGCTTGGTTAGATGCTTTGATGGCGGTAGTTTACATCGGACTGATGATTTACTACAATGGGCGTCTGGCTTTGTTAGTGCTGGCTTTAATTCCGCCGATCGTGATTTTGACTTTAGTCGCAACTCCGTTTCTGCGAAAAATTTCGCGGGAGATTTTTAATGAAGGTGCTAAGCAAAATTCATCTTTGGTAGAGATGATTACTGGGGTGGCGACGATTAAAGCAACTGCTGCTGAGCGAGAAATGCGCTGGCGCTGGGAAGACCAATTAACCAGTATGATTAATGCCCAATTTCGGGGGCAGAAGTTGGCGAATGGTTTGCAAATAGTCGGGGGCTCGATTAATACTTTGGGTAGCACGGCTTTGCTGTGGTACGGGGCGATGCTGGTGATTCAAGATGAGTTGACGATCGGTCAATTTGTCGCTTTTAATATGATGATCGGGAGTGTGATTTCTCCTGTGTTGTCTGTGGTGGGACTTTGGGATGAGTTTCAGGAAGTGCTGGTTTCGATCGAGCGTTTGGACGATGTATTCTCGGCTCAGCCGGAAGAAAGTCCTGACAAACCGATGCTGGTGCTGCCGCGCATTCAGGGAAACGTCAAGTTGGAAAATGTTTCTTTCCGCTATTCGCAAGATGATGAACGGAATACGCTGCAAAATCTTTCCTTTGAGGTGCAAGCTGGAGAAACGGTGGCTATTGTTGGCCGCAGCGGTTCTGGTAAGAGCACTTTGGTGAAATTGCTGCAAGGTTTCTATTACCCAGAAAAGGGGCGGCTGACAATTGATGGCCACGATATTCGGCACATTTCTTTGCAGTCGTTGCGGGTTCAGTTGGGTGTTGTTCCTCAAGATTGTTTCTTGTTTTCGGGAACGATTTTGGAAAATATTACGCTGTACAAAAATGGGCTGGGTGCTGATTCTAGAAGCTTGGAAGAGGCGATAGAGGTGGCGAAGTTGGCAGAAGCTCATGCTTTTATTCAGGATATGCCGCTTGGTTATCAAACTCCTGTGGGGGAGAGGGGAACGAGTTTGTCTGGGGGTCAAAGACAGCGAATTGCGATCGCCCGTGCTCTTTTAGGTGATCCGCGAATTTTGATTTTGGATGAAGCAACTTCTTCGCTGGATACTGAGTCTGAGCGCAGGTTTCAGCAAAATCTGGCTCGGATTAGTCGCGATCGCACTTCGTTTATCATCGCCCATCGGTTGTCTACTGTGCGGAATGCCGATCGCATTTTAGTTTTAGATAAAGGCATTTTAGCCGAACAAGGAAACCACGAGGAATTGATGGCTGAACGCGGACTTTACTATCACCTTGCTCAGCAACAGCTCGATCTTTAAGGAAGGAAGAAGGAAGAAGGAAGAAGGAAGAAGGAAGAAGGAAGAAGGAAGAAGGAAGAAGGAAGAAAAATCATTCCCAATTCCTAATGCCCAATTACCCATTCCCAATGCCCAATGCCCAATGCCCAATGCCCAATGCCCAATTACCCATTCCCAATGCCCAATGCCCAATGCCCAATGCCCAATGCCCAACTGATTAATTTGGAGAAAATATCATGCTTTCAGAAGATGACAAAGAATTAGGCTGCGCTCCCAATGAGATAGATGAAATTTATGGGGGTGTAGCTTTAAAAGAAAATGAAGTCAGAAAAAAAGATCAATCCTTAGAAGTAGTCGAACCTCAAAATCGCTCTTCTAAAATTAATGACTATATCAATCCAGCCAAGTTCCGCACTCACGAGGAAGATAATTGGTCTACTTCTTTGCAGTCGGTACTCGATCAGCCAGCAGTATCTTTTCCTCAGAAGTTGATATTAGGAGGAATGGTTTTTTTCGTAGCTTTTGGAGCCTGGGCAATTTTCGGAAAAATCGATGAAGTTGGCCACGCTCAGGGTAAATTAGTACCCAAAGGTGATGTTTACAAAATTCACCCGACTGAGCCGGGAAAAATCATTAACATCGCGATTAAAGAAGGTCAAAAAGTCACAACTGGACAATTATTGGCAGAATTAGACCCGGAAACGGCTTCAGGGGAGGTGGAACGTCTCGATAAAATACTCAACGGTTATCAGATTCAATTGGTACAGCAGATTAGCTCGATCGAACGAACGCGATTGGAAGCTCAAGCTAGCAAGGCGATCGCAGAAGCAGATAAACGAGGTGCCCAAGCTGCGATCGACCGTGCTCGTGCTTCAGTGGCTACCACAGAGTCTCAAATCGAGCAATTGCAATTCGATGTAGTTTCCCAGAAAGCACGCCAGCAAAAGCTCAAACCCCTGGAAAAGCAGGCGCAAGACTTGGTTTCGCAACTGCAAACAGATATTAACTCGCAGCAAGGGCGGCGCGATCGGCTGAAACCGTTGCAACGCAAAACTCAAGATTTGTTGACACAATTGCAAGCAAAAGTAGCTGCTCACAAAGAGCGGATCGCGCGTCTCAAACCTTTGGTAGATGAAGGAGCACTTTCAAAAGACGTATTATTTCAAGCTGAGGAAGCTCTGCGGGAGAGTGAAAACGCGGTGATTAGAAGCCAGTTGGGAGAGGAAAGTCAGGCTCACGATCGCGCTTTTGAAGTCGAGCAAACCGTGCGCGACAAGCAAAGCATTCAAATCAGGAGTCAACTGTCTGATGCAACCCAGGTTAAGGAAAAGCTGTTTGAGGTTGAACAGGGTTTGCGCGATCGAACTAGCGCCATTTCTAAAACCCAAGGTGAATTAACTCAAGGATTGGCAGAAGTCGATCGACTACAAGCCCAAGCCCAAAGCCAACAAGCCACAGCCCGTCAAACGCAGTTAGAGAAAGAGCAAAAAGTTCAGCAGTTGGAAATCGAATTAAATCAAGTCAAATCCAAAATTGCCGAAACCCAAACCCTGCTCACTCAAGCCAAAAATAAGCTCAAACAAAGATTTCTCTACGCACCAGTCAACGGAGTTATTTCCGCACTCAATGTCCACAACATCGGCGAAGTTGTTCAAACCGGTCAAACCATTGCGGAAATGACTCCGAATAACGCTCCTTTAGTGCTGGAAGTCAGTTTACCGAACCGAGAAGCGGGATTTGTCAAAACCGGAATGCCGGTGCAAGTAAAATTCGATGCTTTTCCCTATCAAAATTACGGCGTGATTCCCGGAAAAGTGGTATCGATTTCGCCGGATGCCAAAACCGATGAGCGACTGGGTGTTTTTTACCGGGTACAAGTAAGTATCGATCGCGATTCAGTGAAAGCCAACAATCAAACCTGGAAACTGAAAGCTGGGCAAACAGCTAGTGCAGAAATTGTGATCCGTCAGCGCAGCATAGCCGACATTTTGCTCGATCCTCTCAAGCAACTACAAAAGGGCGGCATGAGTTTGTAGTCATTAGTCATTAGTCATTGGTTATTGGTTATTGGTTATTGGTTATTGGTTGTTAGAAATGAGAGCTAACAAGTAACAACTAACAAGTAACAACTAACAAGTAACAACTAACAAATAACAAATAACAAATAACAACTGTCAACAGTCAACAGTCAACTAATTTACACAAAACAGGATAAAGCTATGAATTCCCAATTTCACCATTCTGCCAATCATTCCCAAGTTGGAATCAAACCCGAACAATTGGATGAGATAATTTCAGCGATTTTGTCAGGAAAGTATTCTTGGGCTTGTTTTTTACTTTTGCGCTGTACTGGTTACAACCCTCTCGACTACATCCCCTATCGCACTTCCAACCGCTTGCTTAAGGAAAACAGTCAAATCAGTCAGTCGAATAAATCGGAAACTAAGTCGGCGATGAGCAAAATTGCCGATTTAGATTATGTGGAGGTGGCGAGGGACAAACGAGCCGGAGTTCGAGGGGGTTTTGTACCTGAAGTCAATGGTGAAGCGGAATATCTCTCGTCGCCGACGGTTGATGTTCAAAATCAAGGATTTTTTGCTGGATTTAAGACACGTTTGTTTAATTTAGCGGGCGAATAGATTGTGCGATGGAAACACAACCCGGTTGCGGGCGTTGGGTGTACCAGTTTGTTGGTTAACTCATCGCAGGCGATCGGGTTTTCAAGTATTCAACATCCACGTTTTAGATATATCTGCCAAAATGGCAACACAGGTCTGATTTTCCCAACTATATTAAATACAGAACAGGCGCAGGTTACTGCGAGCTACAAACTCAAAAACAAAAAGGATAAAAGCCATGATTATTTCTGACCTGAACTACTTGGAAACTGCTGAAACTTCTGTTGTTGGTGGATTCAACTTGGGCTATGACTTTAGCAATGATGCTTACGGTTCAGATACTTTGACCCAAACCTTCGCTATTGTGACTCCTTACTCTTCTACAAGCGTCTCGATCGCAGCTACTAACTAATCATTAGCAGTTGTTCAGTCCGAGAATGAAATTAACAACCAAAATAGAGAGCATCCTAGCTGAGGATGCCCTCTATTTTATCGCTGTCATATCATCAATATGATATATAGCAATCCTAAATCATTTGCATAATTATTTGTAGGGGCAATGCCCCGTGGTTGCCCGATAGATAGGGGGTAGGCACGGGGGCACTACCCCTACAAATTTATCTGAATTATTTAGGATTGCTATAGAGGACATGGCAGTGCCGTTGCTAACGAATTTGAGATTAATCATTGAGTGGCTTGCCTTTTTCGTTGTCAGTCAAAGTTAAAATTAATCTGCCAAAATGGCAACACAGCTCTGATTTGCCCAGCTATATTAAATACAGAACAACCACAGGTTGCTTCGAGCTACAAACTCAAAAATAAAAAGGATAAAAGCCATGATTATTTCTGACCTGAACTACTTGGAAACTGCTGAAACTTCTGTTGTTGGTGGATTCAACTTGGGCTATGACTTTAGCAATCTAGCTACTGCTGAAGCTGATGCCTATGGTTCAGATACTTTGACCCAAACCTTCGCTGTTGTCTATCCCTGGAGTTCTACTAGCGTCTCGATCGCTGCTACTAACTAATCTTTAGCAGTCGAATAGTATGGCTATTTCATTCTCATCTACTCAGCCAGAAATGAATTTTCTGGCTGAGTAGATGAAGTCGATATAGCTCTATTTGATTGAAAAGAGCCAGAAACTAACTGGTTTTATAAATAGTTGATGACTCTGTTTTTGAAATGACTTTAAGGAGTTATCTGAAATTAATTTAGTTGGTTAAAAAAATCTGGTAATGCAGCCATGAAAAGTTCACTAATTATCTCTGACTTAAGTTATTTGGAACCCATTAACGAAAGCAACATTGTCGTAGGTGGTGGTAATGTTTACGCTGGTACATTCGCCACAACTTCAGCCGGGCCTGGATATGCGATCGCTGTTGTAGGTGCATCTGCCATTGGTAATAACACTTATACAAATACCACAGCCAACACTACGGTTAAAGACTTGGGTAGTCTTGAGTTTAGTATAGCCAAGGCAACAGGCACTGCCTATGCAACGACTGGAAACCAAACTGCTTCATCTACAATTCGCAGCACTTCAATTTCATTTTTTGGGCGTTAGTCTCACCGGATAGGAAGACGATCGATACTGCGATTTTGATGTTGCACAAAATACTTGTTAGATATCCTCTCAGAAAGGTTGGGGATGATCTAGTTTTAACCGACAAGTATCGGCAATATTTTTCTGGAGAAAAAATGATATGCAGATTGACAAAATTGATAGTTTTGAAACATTTAAGAAAATCAGAGAAAATTGGGATTTTGTATACACGGCCGATCATCAGGCTCAGTTTTTCTTGTCCTGGATTTGGTTATCTGGATGGTTGCAGATGGCGCATGAGCCGTGGTTCATATTAGCTGTAAAACCAGATGCCCACGATTCATCCTATGTTGCCTTTTTTCCTCTGAAAACTTTATTAACATACGAGGATGGAGGCTTTGAAACAGAAATCTGCATGGCAGGAAATAGCATGGCAGATTACACAGGACTTATTTGCCTGCCTGGTTATGAAGAAGAGGTAATACCTGCTTTTGCTGCTTACATCCAGCAAGAGTTAGTCTGGTCTACTTTCAATGTAAAAAGTATTCTAGAAACAGATACACGGATGTCTCTCTTGTTGAGTAGTTTCTCTGAAGATAGTTTCGCTCTCAGTCAACTGCGTATTCAAAGTGTGAAGGTTGAAGATCCCGATCTTTATCTTGCCCCTTATGTTTCATTACCAGATGACTGGGATGAATATCTGCAAAACTACGTTGGTGTCAATACTCGCCAAAAAATAAGACGCTTTTTAAGGCAAGTTGAAAGTTCTGACGAGTTTTCTATTACCTACGTTAACGCAGACAATTTGGAATCTCATATTGAGATACTACTCAACTTCTGGGAGTCGAGATGGAAACAGCAAAAAGGTGATACTTTTGAGGTAGTAATCGATTACTATAAACTGATTTTACGTCATTGTTTTGAACATAACTGTCTGTATCTTTCGGTGCTGTGGAAGGGGGACAGACCTTTAGGGGCGATCGCCAATTTTGTTGATTTTCAGCAAAAATCCATGCTATTCACGATTACAGGTCGCGATCGCACTTTTAAAAATCCCCCACCTGGACTGATCCTCCATGCTGATGCGATCCGATATGCGATTAAAAATGGATTTAAAGTGTACGACTTTTTAATGGGGAATGAGGAATATAAGTATTCTTTTGGAGCTAAAGATCGCCACATTCAGCATATCGTAGCCAAATACAAGAATGGCCACAATAAGCAACAGGATGTTGGGAACACTCTTGCTTTAGCGCTTCAGCTAGCTGTTCGAGATCATCGATCGAACCGACTCACCAAAGCTGAACAGGGATACTATCAGATTCTGGAAGCTCAGTCAAATCACCCAGAGGCACTCTATGGATTGGCGGTGTTGATGAGGCAAAAAGGCGAGTACCAAACTGCCGAAAATTTACTGAAAAATTTGCTTCAGGTTCAGCCCAATTCGATCAAGGCTTTATTTAGTTTGGGGAATTTATATCAAGCTCAAGATCGGTTGTCAGAGGCGATCGCATCTTATCATCAAGTCTTAGCTCTACAGCCTGATGCGATCGCGGCATACAATAACTTGGGCTATGCTCTACAGCAGCAAGGTAAATGGGAAGATGCGATCGCCTGTTATCAAAAAGCACTAGAACTACAGCCTAATTGTGTTGAAGCTGAGGTTAGCTTAGCCAATGCACTTCATGCTCAAGGAAAGCTCTCCCCAGAGAAACAAGCTCATTACGCGGCAATCAACAATGATTTCGGCTCCAAATGTAAACAGGCCGGCGATTTCAAAACTGCGATCGCCTACTATCGACAGTCTATCTCTATGAAACCAGATTTGGCAGAGGCTCACTATAATTTGGATCTGGTGATCCAAGAACAAGGTGAGCATCAAACCGCAATTATCTGCGAGCAAAAAACTCCTATACCTGCCTAGTAGCCAAAATTAGGAGACGGCAGTGCCGTGTCCTCAACTGCGATCGCGATCGCATTCAAAATTGAAAACTTGTGTCCAGGACTATAATTTCAAACAAATCTGCCAAATTGGCAACACAGCTCTAATTAGTCCAGATATATTTAGGATTGCTTTACACTCTTTAAAATCATACATTTTCATTTGAAATTGGCAGTGTCGATATTCACTCAAGTGCTTTTCGTCTTTATAGCTAAAAGGAGATAAATCGCGATGCCGACCTTAGATCCAGCTACTCAGCCCTTAAATACTATTGTAAATAGCAATAGTTTAAGCACCTTAAATTCGCCGACGAATAACCCTGGTGGCGGCAGCGGCAGTAGTTCCAGCAAATCTAGTGCCTTCGTAGATGACAGTGGCGCAGGCAGTACCAGCAGCGCCACAGCCACCTCCCCTACAGGAAGCAGTAGCAGCACTGAGACAGCCTACGCTGCGGGAGCTACCTCTAGCAGCGGGAGCGCAAAAGCTTCCACTTCTTCCAGTGAGTCTCCGACGTCGAGCGCGACAGCAACGACAGCAACTCCAACGCCAACTCCAACACCAACTCCAACGCCAACGCCAACACCAACTCCAACTCCAACACCAACTCCAACTCCAGCATCAGTAACAACACCAACACCAACTCCAACACCAACTCCAACTCCAATTCCAACACCAACTCCAACTCCAACTCCAGCATCAGTAACAACACCAACACCAACTCCAATTCCAACACCAACTCCAACGCCTTCAGATAGTAGCAGTTCAAGTCAAACGAGCTCGATCGCAAATAATCAAGGTGTTACCAACACCAGTAGCGCGACAGCAACTTCCCCTGCCGGCACTAGCAGTAGCACTCAAACAGTCTATACTCCGGGAGCTACTTCTGGCAGTTCAGAAGCAGTGGCTACTACAGGTAGTGTACCGTTCACTAATATCACAACTATCACAACTCCAACTCCAACTCCAACGCCAACTCCAACTCCAACTCCAACTCCAACGCCAACTCCAACTCCAACTCCAACTCCAACTCCAACTCCAATACCAATACCAACTCCAACGCCAACACCAACACCAACAAATAATGAGGTGGCGACTGAGCCTACAGATCAGAATAACGTCAATAATTCGATCGCCATTCCTGTGGACAATTCCAACACAGACAATCCTGCAACAACCATTTCTCCTGAAATTAGCAACACAGAAAACCAGCCTTTGGCATTAACTGTCACCTACGACAGCAACGGCGGTCAAAATTGGCGCGGCACTGATGACATTGATGTGATTGATTGTGGTAGCGGATTCGATCTAGTTTTTGCCGGAGGTGGTGACGATATTGTCACAGGTAGTAGAGGTAGCGATACGCTCGATGGAGGTGATGGAAGCGACACTTTGCGAGGAGGAAGAGGTTTTGATTTGCTGATTGGTGGTAACGGTGACGATTTTCTGTGCGGCGACTTTGGCACTGATACATTGATGGGAGGTAACGGTGCTGATATGTTTGTATTTAGACCGGAAACAGCGACTCCTGTAGCTAATCTAGCTTATGCCGATATCGTCCTCGATTTTAATGCGGCTGAAGGTGATAAAATTGGGTTGACAGCCGGAATTGCGATCGCAGAAATTGCACTGCAAGTCATTGATACCGACGCTAATGGCCAGGCTGATGCGACTTTAGTCAAGTTTAGTGCCAATAATGGCGATCGCATTTTAGCTATAGTTCTGGGAACTGTTGATGTCGTAGGGAAAACAACTTTGACAAATGCAGACTTTATTACTTTGCCAAATAACAGTTTTTAGTTTCTGCTAAATGATCGCAAAGATTTCATGATTGGTCTGCCCAAGCCGACTAACTTTATTAAGATGATCCGGGATGCAATAAAAAAAATGAAAAACTTTTACCAGCCAATGATTCAGGCAGATGAAATCATTGACTCACTGAAACAAGAATTGGAAGTAAAGTCATTTTATCAAAGGATTTTGCAGAAGAGAGTCATTGAGAAAGCAGCCAAAGAACGCGGGTTAACTGTGACTCCCGAAGAAATTCAAGCAGAGGGAGACAAACTGCGGCGTGAGAAACGTTTAGAAAGGGCTGCGGATACGATTGCTTGGCTGGCAGAGCAGATGATTTCGGTAGAAGACTTAGAGACCGGAATTTGCGATCGGCTCCTCGCTCAAAAACTAGCAGAATGCTTATTTGCCAAAGACGTAAAAAAAGTTTTTGTTCAAAATAAATTGCAATTTGATGGCATCATTCTTTATCAAATAATTGTCCAAGAACCTGAGCTTGCTCAAGAACTATTTTATCAAATTCAAGAAGGAGAAATCAGCTTTTTTGATGCGGCTCATTTTTATGACATTGATGAAAACCGTCGGAATTTATGCGGTTGCGAAGGCAAAGTTTATCGATGGGGTTTAAAACCAGATATAGCCGTTGCAGTATTTAGCGCTAAACCCGGATCGGTAATTCGTCCAATTCAAACTGACCTAGGATATCACTTGTTCATGGTTGAAAAATTTCTGCCTGCTGAATTGACTGCTGAACGCCATGAAGAAATTTTGCAAAAGATGTTTAACGAGTGGCTGTCCAATGAGGTAAACTATTTGTTATACAATCAACCCGAAATTGCGATCGCCAGCTAATAAAACCATGAAAAAATATAAAACTATCATCAAACGAACGATCTCACCTAGCGGTTGTGCAACATCAGAAGCAAAAAGCACAATTGTCGAAGATGGCGAAACTCAAGTCAGTCAATTTGTGTCAATAAAAGTCAGTGATTAATTGTAGGGAAACGGCATTGCCGTCTCCTAATTTCGGCTATCAATATCCCGTAGGGAAACGGCATTGCCCATTGGTGTCAACTTAAGCTGTAAGCCTGCCAGTCCTCTCGCCCACCCGGCAGTCCGCCAGGGAATGAATTCCCTGTCTAATAGCGAAAGTCCTCTCAAAGAGGACGGCAGGAGTTCTTCAGTCCTCTTTGAGAGGACTTTTGCTTTGAGGCAGGGGTTTAAACCCCTGCCGGACTATTGGTTATACCTTAAGTTGACACCAATGGGCATTGCCGTCTCCCTACAAGAAGTAGTACCTACATACCTGAAAATTGCTGTAACTATCGGCAATTAGCTATGAGTCATTAAATATTGACCATTACCATTGTATTCGCCGTCGCAACTCGCGAAATTGGAAACAAACCAAATCAAATAAAACCGCCAAATTCTCCGAAATTTGGCATAGTCGATACCGTAGTCTAAATCTTTGACTATCGCCTGAGAATCATCAAAGTTTTTCAGCCAGTTCGCAAAAGTCGTGGAGTAATTAAATCCATTGAGATACCATTTTTCAATGGTTTTGAGGTCTTTGTTGTGGCTGGG
The DNA here is from genome assembly GCA_004294385.1 of Oscillatoriales cyanobacterium. GTDB lineage: Bacteria > Cyanobacteriota > Cyanobacteriia > Cyanobacteriales > Microcoleaceae > Microcoleus. Next base: position 13,993 of record REAP01000143.1, read on the forward strand.
AACTGCATCGTATTTCCAGTAACGGCCGTGGGGGAAAATGTATTTGTGGGTGAAAACACTGGATATATTGTTGGGAGTGCGAACTGTGATGATGTGAATGAAAACTCGGCCTTGATCCTTAAGAAAAGAAGCAAGCTTTGCAAAAGCTTTTGTTAAATTACCTACATGACAAAAAACGCCGATCGACAAAATCTTATCAAATTTTGTCTCAAATTGGGCGTCGTTCAAATCCCCTTCAAACAGAGTAAATCGACCTGAACTCAGGTAACTGTCAGGATCTTGCATCTTGTGACGCATATATTCGCATTGATGGTGACTCAAGTTAATTCCGGTAAACTTGACATTGGGGAATTTGGAAAGAATGTAGTTTGGAACGCAGCCCCAACCACATCCAAAGTCTAAAATATGGTCTCCATCCTGAATCTCTAGCTTCTCAATCACATCATCAATCATTTGTATCTGTGATTGTTCGAGGTTGGTGGCTCCTTTTTCCCACAAGCCCATGCTGTATTTGGGATAGATGAGTTTCGAGTCGCCTAACATTGGATTCAGCATGGCTTGAGGTAAGTCGTACTGAATCTTCATTAAATCGCGCGGCCCTTCGGCGGTATGGTCTGTTTCTGTTAGTACCCATTCATAGGGTGCAAGTAGGGACGGAAAATGCTTGAAAAAGACGGGCATACAGGTGTCAAAAAGCGATCGCAAAACAGCATCTGGGACTTCTAATCCGTTGATGTAAGATTCTGCTACTGCCATTTGTACGGTGTTTACTGTACTGACGGCGAGGCGGGTTGCTCGGTAGGCGATCGGACCTTTGGTATGCACATTTCCCACAATGGGGATGTGTTTTTCGATGTTTTGTAGGACTGTTGATGAGCTCATGTTTATATTGGTTTTAAAGATGCTGCTATTCTATCTCAATAAATTTTGCTTGTTTTTAGAGGCACAAAAAGCTAAGATTCTTGTCAAGTAAGGCTTTAAGAATTAATCGTTATAAAACAATAAAAATACATGACTAATTACTCGGATCGGACAACGAATTCATGAGGCTTTCAGCCAGTATTTAGGTATTAAGAATAATGTCATTTTATTTATAAAAGTAACGCTGGAAATCAGAACACCCAGATTCCCGATTTTTTAAGCAATTTATTCAGTTTGGCGGTTAAGCTCGCAAAAAAAGAGGAAATCCGGATACAGTTAATGAATCAGGGCATATATAAAACAATTCAGAAACCTGGTTTGCGATCGCACAGGTTGACTGCAATCACAGATTTGGATCAGACTCATCGCCAATTCAAGTTAGAAATGCCACATATGCCGCACATTCACTATCTGCCGGACGATCGCACGATCGAGGTAGACGATGACGATATAATTCTCGAAGCTTCCCTGCGGGCTGGCATTCCCCACACCCACATTTGCGGCGGTATTGCCCGGTGTTCGACTTGTCGCGTATTAATTGTCGAAGGTTTAAAATTTTGCTCTCCTCGCACCTCGCCAGAAGCAGAATTAGCGAAAAAATTACGATTAGAACCGGAAATTCGGCTAGCTTGTCAGACGCAGGTTACTGGCGGAAAGGTGATTTTGCGGAGATTGGCGATCGATTCTGAAGACTTGGAGTCATTTAATGACCAAATGACGGGAAAGTCAATTTCTCCTCCGGTGGGGCAGGAGAAAAAAATTGCCATTTTGTTCGCTGATATCCGAGGATTCACCGCTTTTGCCGAATCACTGCTCCCCTACGACGTGATTTATGTTTTAAATCGCTATTTCCAAAAAATGGGTTATGCGATCAACCGCAACGGCGGGATCATCAATAACTATATGGGTGACGGTTTTATGGCGCTGTTTGGGCTGGAAAATTCAGACATGGCGGCCCAACAGGCGGTGAGAGCCGGGGTGCAGATGCTGGAGGAGCTAGAAAGACTCAATCCTTATTTTGAAAATTTATACCGCCATCGCTTGCGAATTGGGATCGGCATTCACTACGGCCTAGTGGTGGTGGGGAATTTGGGTGCTACCAAAAGCCAGACGGTGACGGCAATTGGGGATGCGGTTAATTTGGCGAGTCGGATCGAATCTGCGAATAAGCAAGTGGGGACAAATCTGTTGATTTCTGAGGAAACCTATGCGGAGGTGAAGGAATTGGCGATCGTAAATCGGCGCGTATCAGTGCAAATTCCGGGAAAAAGTGGCGAGTATCCGCTGTATGAGGTGGTTGGGATGCCTCCGCTGGCGATCGAAACTGCGATCGAGGAAATTTCCCCGATCGAAAAAAGTTCGATTTTCCAAGCTTTGCTTAAGAGATTGATGGGTTTGTTTGCTGGGGCACGAAATTGGATGAGAAAAATATTTTCGTAAAATCTGCAATAACCTCCACATAACCCGACTTGGTATGATAAACTAGGAGGCACTTGTTGATGAGTCTTTCACGTTTAACTTTGTCTAGACTCGATCGAAAATCTCAACCTCCATCCACATCTGATTTTTAGGAGACATTTCATGTCGATTTACGTAGGTAACCTTTCTTATCAAGTTACCCAAGAAGACCTTAATAGCGTATTCGCAGAGTACGGAACCGTTAAGAGAGTTCAATTGCCGACCGACCGCGAAACTGGCAAAATGCGCGGATTTGCCTTTGTGGAAATGGGAAGTGAAGCGGAAGAAACAGCCGCGATCGAAGCACTTGATGGCGCTGAGTGGATGGGTCGTGACCTGAAAGTTAACAAAGCTAAGCCCCGCGAAGATCGTGGACCTGGCGGCGGTGGCGGTCGCTCCGGCGGCGGTGGCGGTGGCGGCGGCTTCAATCGTCGTTATTAATCCGAGCCTTAGTCAGAGGATATATGGGCGATCGCTCTAAGTAGCCAGACACCCATGAACTTTCCAAACTAAATGAAGTCAAGCAGTCGCGAACTAGGTGATTGCTTGATTTTGTTTTTGGTTGTCTGTAAGGCTTTAATCGAGAATTATTGGCCGAAATTAGGAGACGGCAGTGCTCATTAGTGTCAACTTAAGCTGTCAGCCCGCCCCGTGTTCATTGGTCATCCCGCCCTGGAGACAGGGGTTTAAACCCAGGGTTGTTTCATTCTCGGGTGCGATCGGCAAAAGTAAAAGCGATCGCGCTATCTGATCAGATTTTTAGCGACCGCTCAA
>REAP01000144.1 GCA_004294385.1 Oscillatoriales cyanobacterium
GGTTATTGAACCCTTCGACTCCGCTCAGGGTACTATCGGGGAGCAATGACCAAAGTGCCTTGGGGACTGCATAACAAGTAACAAGTAACAAGTAACTAATTCCCAATGCCCTATGCCCTATGCCCTATGCCCTATGCCCTATGCCCTATGCCCTATGCCCCATTCCCCAATCAGTGCAGCCGTCAACTCCTCCACATTCCTCAACACACATACAGCACCAGCATTTTGTAGCGCAGTAGTGTAAGCCTCACATCGCACAGCATCATCCAAAACGTGAGGTGGCAAAATTCCGATCCCCAGCCAAATTCGCGATGGTTGTAGTTGACGCGCTTTGACAATTGTGTAAATATCAGCAACAGTATCTCCTGCGTAAATCACAGGCAAATTTTCTGCTAAACCGTTCAGTTTTTCTAACTTTTCAATAGTCGTAAAAAGTCCTGTAGGATCGGGTTTTCCTGGTGCATCTTCCATCGCGACTAACACAGGGGAATTCAAACCGAGTTTCCCTGACAAAACATAGGTTGCTTCAGCCCGCATTGCTCCACTGAAAAATCCCCAAACTATGCCACCTTCGGTTAAACTTTTTAGGTAAGCCGGACTTAACAGCAGCGGTTCGTCGCAAATGTAACCAGTCCAATTTTGGTCGTCGGGGCCGCGATACCGACTTTGGAAAAATGCTACTAAGTCGTTATAGTCGATCGCACAATCCACTCGCGATCGGCCAATTCGCTCAAAATAACGGTAAACTAACTCTTCGGAAGCTTCCCAGTCATTATTCCAAACTCCCTCAGACTTCAGAGAGTCAATATCGACAGAATCCGGGCGAAAAGCACCCACCGTGAAATGCTCCACCACATCCGCCAGCGCCCGTCGGTAGGAACCGGACACATCCCGCACCACACCGTCAATATCAAAAACTACAATCGCTCTGTCTACCGTCATCAGTTCCCAACCCACAGTTAATTTTCTGCATTTTACCTGAGCAAATGACAGATTTTTGAGTAAATATGCCAAGAGTGTGCTAAGCTTAGCGATTGTAGAAATTTTTAATAAGTTCGATCGGAACCCCGGAGGTTTGCTTGTCCAAGTTCATCTTAAAAGTTCTCTGGCTAGAAGAGAACGTTGCCCTCGCCGTTGACCAAGTTGTCGGTAAAGGAACTAGCCCGCTGACAGCTTACTTTTTCTGGCCCCGTAAGGATGCGTGGGAAGAGCTCAAAAACGAACTCGAAGCGAAACATTGGATTGCTGACAACGATCGCGTCGAAGTCCTCAACCAAGCCACAGAAGTCATCAACTACTGGCAAGAAGAAGGCAGACGGCGGCCAATGCCTGAAGCTCAGTCAAAATTCCCCCTAGTGACTTTTACTGGTAGCAACTAATCACAGTTAGCAGTTAACCGTTAACTGTTAACTGTTAACTGTCAACTGTTAATTGACTTCTTCCTTGAGCGGAATTTATGGGCACAGAAAGTACAATCAATCAGAACGAACAGCTACCGCTGGTAGTAAATCCTGACATTCTCCAGCAAGCGATTCTCTACAAAATTAATACTAGAATTACCGCTCGCGGAGAATTAGCTTTCCCCTGTGTGCCGGGGATGCTAAATTACTATCTCCAGTCGATCGAGAAATTATTCAGCACTCTCGACAGACCATTGCCAGAAGATAGAAAGGACGAACTTAAGAAACTTTTAGCTACAAAATTAGAACTAGGCTATCGGTCTTCTACTGCTTCGACGTTAATAGTTCAATACGAATCTGTTCAGCCTCCACAAACTGGTTTAGCTTGCAAAGTGATCGTTGCTAGCTCGACAGTTGGAGATCAGTATAAAAGTTGGGTAGATACCAGAGAACCTCCTCTATTTGGTTCTCATCCCGACGCAAAATTGATGGCAATGGCTGCTAAATTGGGAAGTCCAGAACGAGTACGGATTTTGGATGTGGGCGCAGGTACTGGCCGTAATACTCTGCCGTTGGCGAGGTTGGGTTATGCTGTAGATGCGATCGAGCTTGCCCCAGCTTTTTCAGAACAGTTACAAACTGCTGTGACAGCCGAAAACTTGCCTGTGACAGTTACTCAAGGCGATGTGCTCGACCCCTTAGTGCGGATGAAACCTGCTCGCTACCAACTTGCAGTTGCCGCCGAAGTCATCTCTCATTTTCGAGACACCGACGAAGTTCGCCTGTTTTTAGCGAAAATGTGTGATTCCCTCTGTCCGGGAGGTCTGTTGCTGTTCAGCACGTTTTTAGCCGTCGGCGACTACCAACCAGATGCCCTGGTGCGACAAGTAGCCCAGCTTTCTTGGTCTACTTTATTTACGAATCAAGAACTCGCTGTGGCGATGGAAGGCTTGCCCTTAGTCCAAATATCCGATGAATTGGTGTTTGAGTACGAACGGGATCATCTGCCCGAAGGGGCTTGGCCGCCGACACCTTGGTTTGCCAGTTGGGCAACGGGTAGGGATGTTTTCCCCATGACAAATGCCCGTCCCCCGATGGAGTTGCGCTGGATTTTGTGTCAGCGAAGTTAAGGAGAAGGAAGTTCGGCAACGGATGAGTGTAACGGATGTAACGGATTTTGTAGGGACACGGCACTGCCCATTGGTGTCAACTTAAGCTCAAACTCAGTCAGAGACTGCTGTTTGACTATTAACGCCAGATCCCCCCTAGCCCCCCTTAAGAAGGGGGGGACAAGAGTCCGATCAAAGTCCCCCTTCTTAAGGGGGATTTAGGGGGATCTAGACTCAGGTAAAAACCAGATTTCTCAGGGCTTTCAGGCTTAAGTTGACACCTATGGGCACTGCCGTCTCCTCAACGGATATTGTAGGGACACTCCAAAGCCCATAGGTGTCAACTTAAGGTACAACCTATAGTCCGCCGGGGGTTTAAACCCCCGTCTCAAAGCGAAAGTCCTCTCAAAGAGGACTGAAGAGTTGGTTGATGTGTATTGGTTTGGGGCAAATCTTTAGTCGGTTTCAACCGACTTTAGCTATGAGACAGGGGTTTCAACCCCGGTTGGACTCGTGGGCTGACTACATTCCCTGGCGGGCTTTCAAGCTTAAGTTGACACTCCTTGGGCACTGCCGTCTCCTGTCTGGAATTGATAATTGATATAAGATGAGTTTGCTTGTCTAACATTAAGTTATGGTTAACTTCTGATTTTGTAGCCTTTGTACATAAAAATTAATAAAATTTGCACTAGAATGTGTAAAGAGTGAAGTTCGATCGAGACTGGTGCAGTTAATAGTTCAGATCGGACAAACTTATTCCTCCAGATAGATTACATTCTGATGGAAAAGAAGCGGCTAATTAATTTCTTCGCTAGATAAGCGATACATCCTGACACACACAAATATGCTTTTAACACGTCCACTACAAGCGTTTCGAGCAATCTTCAGGTACACACCTTCAACGAACGGAACGATCGAGCAAAAAAGTAGTAAAAGTGATTTGGGGGGGAATATTGCTCCCGCTCACAATCAACAAAATGAGTGGTTGAACGAAGTGGAAATGCTGATGAATAACGTGAAATCTTCCTGTACCAACGAAGAAATTACCGCTTGGCTGCGCGGATTGCTGACAATTGCTTGGTCTGACGGCAACTTTGACGAAAACGAGCAAAAAATCATTGCGGCTCTAAGTCAGGATGAATTACATCCAGTATCTGTGGAAACAGGTTTTGAAGCCATTACCCCAGAGGAACTAGCTGCTGTGTTAGGGAAAGGAACTGCGATCGGCGAAAATTTTTTGAGAACCGCAGTCATGGTAGCCTTAGCAGACGGTATTTATTCCCTCTGCGAAGATGAGTTGCTGCACAAATTTTGTACAGCATTAGGTCAAAATGTAGAGGCGATAGAAGCTCTCGGAAACACCATCGAAGAAACCAAATGCCAGCCACAACAACACACAATCTCAGCAGTCGCTGTTGAAGGAAATCCCGCATCATCCCTGAGTGCGAGGCGGCCTGTGCCTCCGCAAAAAAAGGTGCTGCAACCTGTGAAAGACTGGCTCGACGGCTGGGAAGTTAACGACCCCAGGGTGGCACACTTTGTTTGTAAAATGATTCCGCCTCAGTGTCCGTTTGAGCGAGATGTTGTGTTATTTGGTCGCAAAATAGTACATATTCCAGCGATGTGTCAGATTAACCCGCTTTACGAACAATTAGTGGGGATGCGCTTCCGAGCTCTCTGCTATTTAGCCGATGATTGCAAGGAAGATATATCTTCATATTGTTAGTTATGGGAATGGGGAATTGGGCATTGGGCATGGGGCATAGGGCATGGGGCATAGGGAATTGGGCATGGGTAATTGGGCATTGGGCATTGGGCATTGGGCATTGGGCATTAGTAACAACAGTTAACAGTTAACAGTCAACCCAACGACTGCGTTTATCCTGAGCCCTTCGACTACGCTCAGGATAAACGCAGCCGTTGGGCTCAGGGCGACGCAGTCAACAGTCAACAGTTAACAGTCAACCCTTCGACTCCGCTCAGGGCGGCGCAGTCAACATTCAACAGTCAACAGTCAACATTCAACATTCAACAGTCAATAGATATATTATGCAATTTATCGATCGAGCAGATATTCAAGTCGCAGCAGGAAAAGGCGGCGACGGTATGGTAGCTTTTCGCAGAGAAAAGTATATACCAGCGGGCGGGCCTTCGGGTGGTACCGGCGGTAGAGGTGGTTCTGTGTATATGGTGGCGGTGGAAAGTCTGCAAACGCTGCTAGATTTTCAGTACAACCGCATTTTTAAAGGCGACAACGGGAAACGTGGCGCGATCAAAAATATGACTGGTGCCGGTGGGGACGATCGCACAATTGAAGTTCCTTGCGGTACCGTAGTGTATGACGCGGAAACTCAGGCAATTTTGGCAGATTTGGTGACACCTGGACAAACTTTTTGTGTTGCTAAAGGCGGCAAAGGCGGTTTGGGAAATAAGTGTTTTCTGACCAATTCCAACCGAGCTCCAGATTATGCGATGCCCGGTGGGGAAGGAGAACACAAATTTATTCGACTGGAATTGAAGCTGTTAGCTGAAGTGGGAATTATTGGTTTGCCAAATGCTGGGAAATCTACGCTAATTTCGGCTTTATCGGCGGCTCGTCCTAAGATAGCCGATTATCCGTTTACAACTTTAGTCCCGAATTTGGGCGTAGTCAGAAAACCGAGTGGCGATGGTACGGTTTTTGCAGATATTCCAGGATTAATTGAAGGGGCTCACGAAGGTGCGGGCTTGGGTTACGAGTTTTTGCGGCACATTGAACGGACTCGGTTGCTGCTGCATTTGATCGATGTGACTGATGAAGATCCGATCGCGAATTACATTACAATTCGGGATGAGTTAAAAGCTTACGGGCGAGGTTTGGCAAATCGACCGCAGATTTTGGCTTTTAATAAGGTAGATGCGATCGATCTCGACAGTGAAGAAATGGGTAATTTGATTTCTCGACTTCAAGAAGTTAGTGGAGCTCCTGTTTTATCGATTTCTGCTGTAAGTCGAGTGGGATTAGATGAATTGATGCAACAGGTTTGGCAGAAACTTGACGAATTGAATGAAAAAGAAGCGGCGGAACTTTTAGCCGTTGGAGTTGTGTAATAAGAAGAGCAATCGGCTTTTGCAGAAATATCGCAACTCAAATAAAATCAAAGAAACCGGGTTTTTGCCATTTTTACTGGCTGTAACCAAATATTCTCGTAAAAAACCCGGTTTCTGGCAACCTGTGCGTAAGTGGCAGGTCAAATTTAGTTTGAGTTGCGAATCGGCCCGTTGTAATCGATTCTGACTGTTCCATTGCGAGAAACAGTCACAACACTTTCTATCCTGTAGACAGATGAACCAGGCCTGCTTCCTTTAAAAGAAAAAGTCCAAGTACCATCGTTATTGTCCACAAACGGCGATTCCGAAGAAACACCGTGCATAGAAGCTTCAGCTCGATATTGGCCCAAGCCACCGTTAGCAGATTCTGCTGCTTGACGAGCTAAGTTTTTCGCCCGATTCAGCTCAATATTATTGGAAACAATTTTGATATCGTCGAATTCACCTTGAGGAGAAGGATTGGCATTACTCAGTGTGGGAGAGACTCCAACAGCTACCATTGATAATGCTAGTAAAGAAGCAAGCCGAATGTTTGGTTTCATATTGCAGACAGACTTATAGTTTAGTTAAATATACAAGAAGTGTACCAAAAATCCGGTCACTATTGATATAAGATTAAAGGAACCGCGAAGACGCGAAGAACACAAAGGAAGAACCCCAAGGGGGAAAGAAGGAAATGCAGTTCTTCCTTCGCGCTCTTCGCGTCTTCGTGGTTCGTTATTCCTTCTTTCTTCTTCCTTACTTTTTAATTTTTACTTTGGAATCAACCGTCGCTTCTCCATCATTCAAATACCGATAACTCATCCGAGAAATATCGCGAATCAAACTTTGAGCAGGCTTCTCAGTCTCCGGGGGATGTTTCACCATTACCGCCACTAAATAACGCTTACCATTCGGTAAATCCACCATCCCTGCATCCGCCAGCAAAGTATTAATATTGCCGGTTTTGTGAGCAATAATTGCCTCCGCCCCCAACCCTTTTGGTAGTAAACTATCATTCTTAGTTTGCTGCATGATTTGAAAAATACGATCGCGCGATTTGACCGAAACTAAATTACCGCGATCGATTTGAGCGATAATATTAATCAAATCCTTCGGACTGGTAGTATTAGTTCCCTCCAAATCCGGCAACTTATTGTTGAGTACCGTCGCCCTCAAACCCCAGGTTGCAAAGTGCTGATTCAAAACTTCTGCACCTCCCAACAAATCAATCATCATATTTGTCGCGGTATTGTCACTGACAACAATCATCTTTCTAGCAATTTCCAAAGCCGAATACTTTTTACCCGGAGCTTGGTCTTGCATTTCCCCGGAACCGCCCACAATGTCTTCGGCGCGCAGGGTCAACGTTTGATCTAGCCGCACTTTCCCGTCATCTACAGCTTGGAAAAAGGCTACTAAAATTGGCACTTTTATCGTACTAGCTGAAGCAAAAGTAGTGTCGCCATTAAAATTTAGGTAGCTTCCACTATCTAAATCAACTAAGAATATTCCTGCTGTTAAAGTAGGATTTTCGGTGGCCAAAGCCTGAACTTGGGTTTTCAAGGCTGCTAATTCTTGATTCAGTTGGAGTGCAGGAGGATTCGCAACTGTAGCATTGGCGCTATCACTTTCTGCTTGGGTTTTTTGCCCGTCGGCGATCGCGGTTTTCTGTTCTTGTGCTGTGGTGCCCGATCGACTCACAGCATTCACCACTGACAACATTGTCCCGCAAATCACCGCCATCCCAACTCCCAAAATTAACAAACGAGTAGCGTATACCAGCGGTGGCGTACTGGGAGATGCGGGTCGTTTGCGGGGCTTTTTGCTGGCTTGAGGGCGCGGTTTCGGGGCTGCTCGTTTTTTGACCTGTGGAGGCGTTTCAGTATCTTCAATGCGACTGAGAGGCGACTGCAAAGGACTTTCACGGGGTGTAGGGGTAGTTGGCGGTATGAGCTGGGTGTTGGGATTGCTGGCGATCGCACTAACATTTTCCACATATACTCCGGGATCGAACAAATCGACAGCAGCAAGGCCTTTTTTGCGCGATTGACGGCCCTTGGACTGGGGAGTTTGGCTTTTTCCGAGTTTTTTACCAGCAATTGCCGATTGGGGATTGGATAAAAAGTCTGGTGGGTTAAGTTCTGGGGGATTAGTGGAAGCAGAGGAATTCGCTCTACTTCTGCTAGTGCTTAGTGGTTGCAAAGGTAAAGTCAAAGGTACTGTGGCTTTCGTGGAAACTTCCGGCTGTGGTTTCTGGGATTTGGGAGAACCGCGACGGGCTGACTTGCTAGACTGATTTGCTTTCCCCGACTGAGGCGGCTCGGAACCCGATTCGGTAGAGGATATTGAGGAGAGAACTGATAATATCGATCGCTTTGGAAACGGCTCTGCCACGTTGAACTCCTTCACCACTATAAACTTTTAAGTTGAGATTTTCAGTCCTGGACGCACAAGGGGCCAAAAAACCCTGCTGGTTGAGCGAAGTCGAAACCCTATGTCAATATCTCTCGCAGGGATTCACGATTTGTCTCAGAAACCGGGTTTTTTGTGGACGCACAAGGGGCCAAAAACCCGGTTTCTATGTCAATATCTCTCGCAGGGATTCACGATTTGTCTCAGAAACCGGGTTTTTTGTGTAAGTCCTATTTTTTAGGTTGCTGAGTGTCGCCCGGACAATCTGGCAACGCCCCATCCAGACTATCAGAAACTGGAGCGATCGCACAGGATTTCAATGCCCATTCTATTTGCCGCAGGGTACCGCGCAGCATGGCGACTTCATCAACAGTCGGATAGGCGCGATTGTACAAATGGCGAAATTTTGCCATCCGGCTGTCTGCTGTGTGGGGATGCAAGTATCCTATTTTTAATAGCACAGTTTCGAGTTTTTGGTAATATCCCTCTAGATTTTCAAAGGTAGCAGAAGCAATGAGCTCTGTTCCTTCTTCGTACCCTGATCGAGGTCGAAGGGCTTTCTTTCTTATTCCTGCTTCTCGATAGAGTTCGTAACAACAGATTGCGACGGCTTGGGCGAGATTTAGGGATGTGTAGGCATCGCTGGAGGGAATGCGGATCAGGCGCTGAGCGTAGTTTAATTCGGCGTTAGTTAATCCGCAGTCTTCTCGACCAAAAATTAGGGCGCTGGGGGCTTCCAGGAGCCAAGGTAAGGCATCTGCGGGGTCTTCTCGCTTTGTGGCGATCGGGCGATCGTCTCCTGTAGTTGCGATCGCCCTTGTACACCCTACCAAAGCTTCGGGCAAACTCTCAACAACTCTGGCATTTTCCAATATATCGGCGGCGCGAACAGCCATCAGTCGAGCTTCTTCCCCTAAATAATCGCACTGGGGATTTACCAATACTAATTGGTGCAAACCCATATTTTTCATCACACGGGCCACAGAACCCACATTCAATGGGCCTGCGGGTTCGACTAAGACTATTCGGATGTTGGCGGCGGCCGTTTCGAGCATTTAATTTGGGGAGATTTTAGCTGAAATTAGATTTTTTTTCCTTAGCAACAGGCAAGATGCCTGTTCCACAAGAATTAAATTTTGTTGTGGAATAGGCATCTTGCCTGTTCATTTCCTCAGCAACAGGCAAGATGCCTGTTCCAGATGCCTGTTCCACAGGAATTAAATTTTGTTGTGGAATAGGCATCTTGCCTGTTCATTTCCTCAGCAACAGGCAAGATGCCTGTTCCACAAGAATTGAATTTTGTTGTGGAATAGGCAAGATGCCTGTTCATAAAAATGATACAAGATGTGAATTAGTTAATCTACTACTGTCAAAACTAGCATGGCCAAGCAGATATCGAAATCCGATTTACCTACCAAAATGTGCCCCGTGTGCGATCGACCTTTTACTTGGCGCAAAAAATGGGCTGACTGCTGGGATGAGGTGAAATACTGTTCGGATCGCTGTCGTCGCCGCCGCAATACCACCGAAAGTTAAGAATCTCTTGCCATTTGCCAAACCGAGGTTAAGATTGCAAAGGAAAAATTCTAGGTTAAAAGATATGGCATCGCAACAGATACAACCAAAGCTAGTTATTCACGGCGGTGCCGGCAATTCTCTTCAGGGTAAGGGCGGACTTGAGGCCGTGCGTAAATCGCTTTACAAGGTTTTGGCAGAAGTTTATCCGATGCTGAAAGACGGTGCGAGTGCCATAGATGCAGTGGTGCACGGCTGTCGGTTGTTGGAAGATGACCCTCGATTCAATGCTGGTACGGGTTCTGTGGTGCAGTCGGATGGTCAAATTCGGATGAGTGCTGCGCTGATGGATGGTTTTGTGCAACGTTTCAGTGGGGCGATTAATGTTTCTCGTGTTCAACATCCGATCGAACTTGCTAAATTTTTGCAGACTTCGGACGATCGGGTACTCTCAGATTATGGCTCAGCGGAATTGCTGCGAGAACTTCAATTGCCGATTTACGATCCGATGACGGATTTGCGTTTGCACGAGTGGATGGAGGAACGCAAAGGTAATTTTAGCAGAGCAATGGCTGGAGTAGTCGCTGAACCGGCTGGGGTTGGGACTATCGGAGTCGTAGCTTTGGATGCTGAGGGGCGTTTGGCTGCGGGTACTTCGACTGGCGGCAAGGGTTTTGAGCGGATTGGGCGGGTGAGCGATTCTGCGATGCCGGCGGGGAATTACGCGACTGGGAGTGCGGCGGTAAGTTGCACAGGAATTGGCGAACACATTATGGATGAATGTTTGGCAGCCAAAATTGTGATTCGGGTGACGGATGGTTTTAGTTTGAAAGCTGCTTTAGAGCGTTCTTTCGCTGAAGCTGAGTCTCGCCAACGGGATTTTGGAGCAATTGGAATTGATGCTAGTGGTGCGATCGGCTGTGGTAAAACTAGCGATATACTTCTGGGTGCTTTTCACAACGGTATGGAAATGGGTGATACTTTGGAAATGAGCAAGGGAACGCTAATTTTTATGGCTTAAAAAGGTGAGTGCGATCGATAGTTCAAATCCCCGATTTTTTGAAGAAGTCGGGGATTGCGATCGGCTTGAGTTTAATATCATATCAAATCCGGTAGCATCGGAATTATTAGTTAGTTGCCGAAATTAGGAGACGGCAGTGCCGTGTCCCTACTATCCTTCATCCGAATCTGAAAAAAGAGATTCCAAGTCGCGGTCTCCATTCACTACGCGAACTACATCAATTCCATCTTCTCTTGGGTAATAAAAAACGATGTAATCATCGACAATAAATCCTCGCAAGCTAGTAGATAGCTGGCTATAACTTTTACCCATATTAGGAAAATCAGCCGTGACTTTACATCGTTCTCGAATCCTACCAAAAAGCTTACTGGCAGCACTGTAATTATTGCCAGCAATATACTCGCAAATGTCATCTAAATCTTGAACTGCATCATCTGAAAAAGAATAGCTGCTCATAATCCAGATTCAGAAATTGAGCGGATTTTTTCCTGGAATCTAGCAAAAACTAATTCACCCTCAGTCACTTTTCCCTGAGCAATTTGCTCCGTACCGCTAGCAATTTTCTGTCTGAGTTCCACCAAACGTTGCTGTTTCAATACACGATTTCTTTCCTCTAGCAATTGTAATGCTTCGCTAATTAGTTCTTGAATGCTGTCATAGTTGCCACCTTCTAATTGCGATTGCACGTAATTTTCCTGTTCTGGTGTTAGGGTAACATTCATGATCTGGGCCACTCTAAAAAACCTTAAGTCAATTATACTGCAATAATTTAATTATTGCCAATCACCTCAACCATCTCAAATCCGCAGTTGCCAAAGTTTAACAGTACCATTCTCCCCACCGCTGACCAGAGTTTCGCCCAAAAGCCCGATCGCAACTGCGGAAATAGGACTAGAATTTCCTTCCAAAGTGTGCAGCAACTCCCCACCAAAATTCCAAATTCTCACATTACCATCAAAACAACCCACAGCAAAATATTTCCCATCAGGACTAATTGCCGTCGCTGAAGTAATCCGAATTCCAGTTTGCAGCGAGTGCAATAATTCGCCTGTTTGCAAATTCCACAAGTTAATAATTTTACCGCCGTGGCTAATTAGAATTCGACTATCGGGAGCAATCGCCACATAGTTTTCACTACCAAAAGTTCCCCGCACTTCACCACTGGGAAGTTCCCACATCGTGACTGTGGCGCGACAGAAACCACTGGCTGCATTCAACCCGCTGGCTACTAGCATTTTGCCGTTGGGACTCAGGGCGATCGCACTAATGTCATCTCCTTGATAGCCTTCCAAAACTTGCAGCAATTGCCCGCTATTCAGGTGCTGAAGCTTGATAGTGCCTCTGGTAGTGCCGATCGCCAAAATTTGCCAATCCAAGCTCACAGCCACCGATTCATGGCGATGTACGTCTGCCAAACGCTTCAGCAGTTGGCCGTTTTGCAAGTTCCAGAGTTTGACACTACCGCCGCGCGATCGGGTCAACAGCGTTTTGCTAGCGGGGCTAAAAGCAACTAGCAATACCGCAGTACCTTGACGATTCAGAAAAGGTGGATGGGGGTGACTCAAGTAGTTAAGCGATCGCTCCATGAAATTTATCGACTAGAGTTAAAAGAAACAGAAGACACGGAAGACTATAAATTCTACGAGTTGCGTCTGCTGACGAATCGGGGCGATCGCCTATCTTTGGGTAAAAGCGTGTATCATAAAGAACAACAGAAAATGGCTGAATTGATTCGCAGCTACCTTAATGCTCGATCGCACTTCGGCGCGCTTTAATCAAAAACTGATTAGCCTTCTCATAATTAGGGCGTTCTGGTAAGGAAGTTGATGCAAAAGCGCGATCGAACTCCCCATGCAAATCCAGCCGCCACCGATTCACCTCATCCCAGGGTACTTCCTGATTGCGAATCGATAAAAGTTGCGATCGATAATCATCCACTCGAACCGGCACAAAACCCTCCTTCAACACCGTAATTCCTGATAGTAGCAACCGAATCAAGTGCATCGCGTGCTTTGAGCGAACTTCTCCTGTATTCCGCAAGTCTTGCTCCATTTTTTTAAATTGAGACAAAACATAGCCATTGTAAGTTTGATAAACCAGTTTGGACAGAAAAATTTCGCGAATATCGAGCAATTCTTGTGCGATAGGAGAAACCGTTTCCACCAAAGGCGTATACAAACATTCCAGCACATTTGGGTTAGCTTTTAGTGCCACAATCAAAAACTTTTGTAGTTCCCAGTAGCATTCGTCATTTTCCTTGTTTTCCAATTGCTCTGGGATGCCATAAAGCGACCAATGAAGCATTGCTGGCGGCAGATAAATCCCGCGCCTATCTGTATCAGATTGCTCGTTATCAAGACCATAAGCTCTGGAACCAACAATGCAGCGGTAAATAACAGAATCATAGAGGTTGTATTCTGCTAGAAAATCTCCTCCTGACTGCAATCCTTCGCTCTGAAACTGCTTGCGGATGCTGAATTCATGTCGCCGCAAACTAATTTGTGTGCCATCTGGGAGTTTGACCAAATATGCGTGGGAATTGTCCGTAGGCGATTTAACGATGACACCTACAGCTCCTTGTTTCCAAGATTCGTTAGTTGCAGGATTTTTGACCTCAATTTTGGTGACAATCTGGGTTCCTGCGGGGATGATTAAGTTGAAATTTTGAGGAATATTGGCATTTGCCATGAGGGAACCTCCGGCGGGGCACGAGTTACAATCTTATTGTAGCATATGTGTAGTATAAAAATGGGGGTTTTGGGCGATCGGCAATTTTGGATGTGTTGAACATTATTGAAGGACTACAAGAGGATGCTTTTCCGATTCCCGAACCTGTCTCTATTTGGGAATATGTTGAAGTTTCCGTTTTTCTACCTGCTTGATTTTTTCCTCATACCCCCTTTTCACTTTCATGTTGTGCAGGAAGTGCTACACGCCCATGAAAGTCATGATAACGATGTGAAAAATCTTCTAAATATGGACTTTCAAGCACTGTACGTCGTTTAGCAAAATTATTATTTATTTGATGGTATAAGAAATCAGCATCTATCGCAAAAATTCTTTTAAAATCTACTGTTAATTCTGGTATACCTTGCTGAGATAATTCACGTTCTAGAGGTATTTTCTCCAAAAAATGGTACTGTTGATAGCGATTAGATTTGACTAAATTCCAATCTGCTGAATTTATCGGGACTGTTTTGCTTGAACGAATTTCTTGAGCTGTATGTACTTGACAAAAAAGTATAGAATTTAATAACTTATTAGGCTGATTTTGATTTTGCCTAGCGGTATAGTCCCAATCTAAATCGCAGTTTTGAGTGACAATAATTGCATAAGGATGAACAATAGGTTTAAACTGAGTTCGATCGAAGTTTGGAGAAGATTCACTGGGAACTGGTTTAAACTGTATAAGTCCAGTCAGAATTTCCCCTTGTCTAAGAGCCTCTTTGTTGTCCGAGGCTCTATAAATCAAAGGCTTACTCATGATTAGCTACTCTAAATCTAGAACTAAAGGTGGTCTGACTTCGCTAGGTAATACGGTACCAGTAAGTAATCCTAATTCTTGAGGTAAGGTAGTTTGTCCTAAATCAGACCGACATTCACTATAATATTCCACCATGCGTTCAAGCACTTCAGATGCTTCTTGCAATCCTTCTGGAGTATTAGCAAAAAGTAGATTGAGTAGCGTTAAGCACTTAATCCAAACGATCGTGTTTTGATTGAATTGACCAAACCATTCACCACTAAAAGGTGATTCGATGGAAACTTCGATTTTTAAGCTAGGAGTAGCAGATGCTAAACTCTGCCGATACTGCGTCTGAGAAGAACTCGGTAAAACTTGATACCTTTGTCCAATTATATTTCTGCTGTTAGTAGTACCAGTTATTACGTGCATAGGATTATATTGGTTGAGGTCTCATTGCTCTGTGCAACTCTTCCGTGATAGACCAACGGAAGAGATTTCTGGCTGTGTGGTTGTAGTTATTGAGTATTGTCCAGACATTTTCACTCCTTTCTACTTTATCCTCAGTGAAAAAATCAGTATCTAATAAATAAGCTGTTTCATCTATACCTCTTTCTGTGTCCCTAACGTTAACAAGTCCATGATTAAAATTAACTTGACCGAATTCGGTTTTTAGCTGTACATTTTTGACGAAGTTTTGAATTGAATCTGCCAGTTCTGGTGTATAAAGTTCAGAAGCAATATGTTGCGGTATTAATTCATGCCACTCTTTGTCCTTAATATTTAGTTTTGATCTAATAATTAGATCGCGATACCTTAGTCCTGTTCGTGAATAAAAAGAGGGATTATATATTTTCTCAAAAAGTTCTACAGCGGTTTTAAATTTATTAATAAAATTTTCATATCTTTCATATTTTGTCGTAGCAAGCGTTATAGAGTTTTTGTCTAAAGATATCTGGCAACTCAAGTCTTCTGACTTAAATTGATAAGTCAAGTCACTTGCTGTCAAGTCACTTGGAAAATTTGAGCTGAATTGGGTTAAAAGATTAGATAGTTCAACTGGTATCTGGAAATTTCTAGAAGTTTCAAAAATTGGGTATTCAAATCTGATGCTGTCTTGAAAGTCTACAGGTTGTTGGCTGGGAATTTTTAGGATAGTTGGAAATCTCAGTTGAGCAATCACCTCAATTAGGGGGCTGTCCTCATAAATTACTCTTTCATAGTTTGGGATCTTCATTTTTTTAAAGTATCCATATAGAAAGATGAAACTCTACGTTAGATAAAAAATTGGGACTCTTAACGGATTCAGAGAACAAATTCGATGGGCAAGCAATATAGGATTTGAAGCTGTGACCCCTTCCATGTGAAGGTAGTAGGCTACCACTGTGCTAATTGCCCGTAGATCATCAATATACCACACTAATTCCAGATTCGCAACTAAAAATTTCCAAAAAATTCAGTTAGCTTACTTGTTGAACAGTGTCTAATTAATTATCAATTCTGCAAACAGAGAAACAGAAATAATTAACGTATTCTCTAAACTTTGAACTTCTGTAAAATCGCGATCGCCTGTAATTAAAAAATCAGCATTAGCAGAGAGCGCACAAGCAATAAACTTAGCATCTTTTTGATCTCTAGGAAAATCAATTTCAATAGAGACATCAATCAGTTTGGTTGAATCGTGAATCAAATCAAACCATCTTTCTTTCTGAACATCTGTTAATTTTAGTTTTCGTCTACTTAAGACCTCCTGATACTCTGCTAAAATTTCTTCTGAAACTACCCACTCATAATCAGGTTCATTGATAATCCAGGTAATAATAGATGCTGGTTTTCTTCCAGCGATCGCCGCAGATACTAAAATATTAGTATCGATAACAACTCTCATTCTCCTCTCCGATAAGCTGCAATTTCTTCGGCAATTTCTTCATCCGTTAAAGGACGATCAGCGTGTAAGGCCTGGGTTTCTTCACATAATTTGCTAAAATCTTCAGCTAAAGCTTGTCTGTGCTGATCTGGCTGATAACTATTCTTAATTTCCAAGCTCGTTTTAATTTTTTCTGCTAGTAACTCTTGTGCAGGTTTTCCTGAAATAATTTTTACTACTTGCCGAGGTTGATTAAGATATTGTTTTTCTGATAAAGCTTTTAAAGCATCAGTAATTACCTGATCGGGGGTTGTATATTTCCCTGTTTCTAACTGTTGTTGCAGTAATTTTTCTTGTTCGGAGTTCAGAATTATTTGGATCATAAAGTTACCTCTATTTCTGCGATCGTCTAAATGAGTCACCTTAAAATTTTTAATGGGCAATACAGGATTTGAACCTGTGACCCCTTCCGTGTGAAGGAATTTTTAAAATCCCTGGAAGACGCTCAAATAAAGGAGTTTCCGCGTAAGGTACCTCTAAATTCTAGCACTTTTTCTAGCAGAAAGCCTGAAACCCTTATTCTGCCCTGGCTGATTCAATAATAAATTTCTATCAAATACTTTAAAAGTGGCTAGCTCTTGCACGAGCTTTCACTGGGTTTCCCCAGCGCCGGTGCTGCCCCGGTTCGCCACTCAGTTAATGATAACCAACTTTTAGTGGAATTGATTTGATGCCGGATTGTGCGATCGCATTCATCCGCTCACAAAATCCTCGCCACCCCGGTAAATTTCGCAGCACCACACAGCCAGCAGAGCCGGGAACGTTGGCATCAAAGTGGATACCAAATTCTCCTCTGGTAACACCATTAATTACTACGGGGTCAGGTGTGATGTGAAAAAAATAGCCCTCC
>REAP01000145.1 GCA_004294385.1 Oscillatoriales cyanobacterium
AGGCAAGATGCCTGTTCCACAAAAAACTAAATCTTCTTGTGACACCATTTTTTAGAACAGGCAAGATGCCTGTTCCACAAAAAACTAAATCTTCTTGTGGGGTGGGCGTCCCGCCCGCCCAAAAAATATAATCCGCCCGCCCAAAAAATATAATCCGCCCGCCCAAAAAATATAATCCGCCCGCCCAAAAAATACAATTGTATTCAGTCGTCTTTAGACGACTTTAGCTATGAGACAGGGGTTTTCAACCCCTGGCGGCCCGCGCAACTAGCGCCAGATCTCCATGCACCTGTCCTACTCTCCGATTTGTAAACTTTTTTATCAACCCGATCGCACAGTTGTCATTTGATAGATAATATGAGGCTATTTATTTTCTATATCCACAGATAGGTCACAAAAAAGTTTACGTTTCTTTACAAAAAACGGCGTGTAAAACAAAAATTTCCTGACAGACTTTAAATGCGCCGCGCGATCGACTAAAGTAAAAAAAATGGCTTTATCTGTTTATTTATCGCAAAGGAAACAAAGCTCATGACTCAACGTGGTTCTAAAGTTCGGATTCTCCGCAAAGAATCCTATTGGTATCAAGAAGTGGGCACCGTTGCCACCGTAGATCCAAGCGGCATTAAATACGCAGTTATCGTTCGCTTTGACAAAGTAAATTATGCAGGCGTCAACACCAACAACTTCGCCCTCAGCGAAGTAGTCGAAGTTGAAGCACCCAAAGCCAAAGCCAAAGCACCAGCCGCACCAGCAGCCGGAAAAGCACCAGGAGCAAAGGCAGCAGCCAAACCAGCAGCAGCAAAGCCAGCAGCACCATCAGGTGACGCTCCTAAAGGCTAACCAAATCAAGGAACAGAACAACGCTAATTGTGCCAGAACTGCCAGAAGTAGAAACTATTTGCCGGGGACTCAATCATCTCACCCTCGATCGAGCAATATTGAGCGGAGACGTGCTGTTAGAGGGCTCGATCGCCCGCTCAATCTCTGTTACCGATTTTTTGACCGAACTCAAAGGAAAGTCGATCGAGCGGTGGTACAGACGCGGCAAATACCTCCTGGCAGAACTATCACAACCCGCAATCTGTAGGGGCGGTGCCCCCGTGCCCGCCCTCCCCGTGCCTTTGTACCCTGAGCGAAGTCGAAGGGCCCTCTTCCTTCCTTCCAAAACTGGCTGGTTAGGCGTACACCTGCGAATGACAGGCCAACTTCTGTGGGTGAATGGCGACGAACCCGTACCAAAACACACACGAGTTAGACTGTTCCTAGAAGGAAACCAAGAATTGCGGTTTGTAGACCAACGCACCTTCGGACAAATGTGGTACGTCCCCCCAGAAACCGAAGTTTCCAGCGTGATTACTGGCCTCAAAGTCTTAGGTCCAGAACCATTTTCAACAGATTTTTCCATAGAATATTTCGCCCAAAAACTACACCGACGGGCGCGACCAATTAAAACAGCATTGCTAGACCAGTCTCTGGTGGCGGGTTTGGGTAATATTTATGCTGATGAAACCTTGTTTGTCGCGGGAGTCTTACCGACAACTCTGTGCGCGGATTTGACGGCTGAGCAAATTGAGCGCATCCATGCAGCGATTGTTCAAGTGCTCGATAAGGCGATCGCATCTGGCGGCACCACTTTTAGCAATTTCCTCAACGTCCAAGGCGTAAACGGCAATTACGGCGGTGTGGCGTGGGTGTACAACCGCAAAGGCCAACCTTGTCGTACTTGCGATCGCCCGATCGAACGGATAAAATTAGCAGGGCGATCGACTCATTTCTGCCCCCAGTGTCAGCAATAACCAGAAGTCAACTTTCAACCGTCAACCCTTCGACTCCGCTCAGGGCACCGCCGTCAACCGTCAACAGAAAGAAGTGCTTTAAACGCAAATCTAGATTAAAATTTGTATAGTTTTTTAAACTAGATAGAGCAAGTCATGGCAATCAAAAAAGGTAGTATAGTCCGCGCGGTACGCGAAAAATTGGAAAATAGTTTGGAAGCCCAAGCCAGCGATCAACGCTTTTCGTCCTATTTATTTGAAACTAAAGGTGAAGTGCTCGATGTTCGCGGCGACTATGCTTTTGTCAAATTTGGCAAAGTCCCTACCCCGAATATTTGGCTGCGGGTAGACCAACTAGAAGATTTCAACTAACTTTAATTGGTTCCCAGGCTCAGCCTGGGAACCGATGTCCAGAGGCTCTGCCTCGCTTGGTTACTGAGTAAATTGGAGGCGGAGCCTCCTGATCTGTGTTACCAGGCAGAGCCTAGTAACAAGTGATTGCATTTTCCTTCTTCCTTCTTCCTTCTTCCTTCTTCTATAAAATCTAAAATCGAATGACATCTATCAATTCCACCAACCTAAATTATCCATCAACCCGCGTCTCAATTATTGGTGCAGGCAAAGTTGGCAGTACCTTAGCCCAGCGGATAGCTGAGAAAAATCTGGCCGATGTGGTATTGCTAGATATTGTCGAAGGTTGGCCCCAGGGAATTGCTTTGGATTTGATGCAAGCCAGAGGTGCTGAACGACACGATCGCCAAATTGTCGGTACAAACAACTATGCTGATACTGCTAACTCAAATATTATCGTAATTGCCGCCGGTATACCACGCAAACCCGGTCTGAATCGGGAAGATTTAATTAAAATTAATGCTAAAATAGTCACGGAATCTGCACAACAGGCGATCGCCCATTCCCCCGAAGCAATCTTAATTGTAGTCACAAATCCCCTCGATGTGATGACCTATTTAGCCTGGGAAGCGACAGGTTTGCCAAAACACCGAGTCATGGGTATGGCGGGCATTCTCGACTCCTCCCGTTTTCAAACTTTTATTGCAATGGAATTGGGCATTTCGATTGCTGAAATCAATGCCACTGTCCTCGGTTCTCACGGCGATTTGATGGTTCCATTACCCAGTTACTCAACTGTCAACGGTATTCCTATTAGTCAACTTATGGATGCAGAGACGATCGCCCGTTTAGTCGATCGCACACGCAATGGTGGCGCAGAAATTGTCAAATTGATGCAGACTTCTAGTGCATATTTTGCCCCAGCATCTTCTACCTGTTTAATGGTGGAATCAATTCTATTGAATCAGTCTCGAATCTTGCCTTGCTCGGTTTATTTGAACGGTCAATATGGTGTCCAAGATATGTTTTTAGGTGTTCCCTGTCGCTTGGGATATCAAGGAGTAGAACAGGTAATAGAACTCGAACTCAGTGATACTGAAAAAGTCGCTTTTATGGAATGTGGCAAATTGGTTAGGCAAAGTATTGAGGAAGCTAAGGCGATCCTGAATCATGCTCAAATCTAAAATCTAAAATTTCAAATCTAAAATTGGCTGATTTTAAATTTAAAATGTGTTAGTCTAAATACTAACCTTAGATGAAACCACTACAACCAAATAAAAAATAATTACCAGGGAGAAGTCTCCACTCTTCCTTGAAATTGTTCAATAATATCAATTCCGGCTGCGCCGGAATGATATAGAGGACACGGCATTGCCGTGTCCCTACCGCGATATTGTAGGGCCGGCGGCACTCGCCGTCTCCTCCGTTTAGATCATTCTGATGCAAACGGATTTGATATAATCTAATCAATTTCCATCAAATTGAGTGAAAACGCTCCAAAAATAATATTGCGTTGTACCGTCAATCGAGTTTGCAGTCATAAGTCAGAGTGTGACAACTACATACAACAAACGCAGCTAGCAAAAAATGTCACAATTAGTAAACTCTCCAGTTACACGTCATTGAGCTCGAACAAAATCACCGAGAGCATAGTCTATGATGAGAGGTAAGAAAATGTACGTGGTTAAAATTTGGGTTAAAAAAATACTTAGTAAAATCAGTGTTATTACCGGCTAAGTACCCGGAAAAGAAACAGGGCGGGCAAAGAAGTCCCGCCATTTATCAGACTCAACTAAATATCGTGATTGGGGTCTCGGCTAAATCTAGACCAAACCGCAAAATAACTAAAGAAATACTATATGTTTCATGAATTCCTGTATCAAGAAATAACCAGCCTGCGGATGAAGATCATTCATCTAGAAAAAGAAATGCAGTCTCAAACCTGGTTCAAAAAGCTGCAAGCCCTGATGGGAGTAATTAGTAAAATCCGTGAATCTCTAGATTTAGAGACAATATTTAAAACAACGGCCACTGAAGTCCGGCAACTCCTAAATGCCGATCGCGTCGCCGTTTATCGCTTCATCCCTGAATCCGACTGGAACGATGGCGAAGTAGTATCAGAAGACGTACTTCCCCAATATAGCCCATCCCTAGGCGCAAAAGTTCACGACCACTGTTTCGGCGAACAATTTGCAGCTAACTATGAAAAAGGTTACGTTCAAGCTCTCACTGATATCTATAGAGCCCGGTTGAGTCCTTGTCACCTCTCCATCCTGAAACGATTTCAAATCCGAGCCAACTTAGTCGTACCTCTACTTCAAGGAAAGCATTTGTGGGGATTGCTGTGCATTCATCAGTGCGGCAAACCTCGCGAATGGCAAGAAGATGAAATCGAATTTGCCAAGCAAATAGGAGAACATCTAGCAATCGCCATCTACCAAGCCGAATTGCACTTGCAAACCCAAAGGCAATTAGTAGAAATCGATCGCACGCAACAACAACTGCGCGACAGCGAGCAAAGATATCACCAAATTCTCGACTCGATCGCCGATATGGTATTAGTCAAAGGCCCTCAATCAAAAATCCTCTGGGCTAATCAAGCATTTCGCGACTATTACGGCATGAGTGAAGAGGAACTTCAAGGAATTGTAGATGCACCTTTCGCCAATCCAGACGATACTCTCCAATATATTAAAGATGATACCTTCGTATTTGAAACTGGACAAACTCTGGCAATTTCCGAAGAACCGATAGTGCGGCACGATGGAGAAGTGCGACTGTTTAGTACAGTCAAAACACCAATCCGCAACGAAGAAAACCTGATCGCAATGACTGTCGGTGTTTCCCGCGACATGACGGAACGCAAACTAGCAGAGGAAGCGGTCAAAGCCAGCGAAACCAAATACCGCCGCCTAGTAGAAACCTCCCAAGACATGATTTGGTCAGTCGATGCGATCGGACGCTTTACTTTTGTCAACCCAGCAGTTAAATACATCTACGGTTATGAACCAGAAGAAATGCTCGGTAGGCCTTTCTCGGACTTTATGACAGCAGAACAAAGCAAGAAAGATTTAGAAGTTTTCGCCCGCCTGCTGACCGGAGAATCAGTTTTCCAGTACGAAACCACCCAAATCGCCAAAGACGGTAGCATCAAACATCTGATGTTCAATGCGATCGCCCTGTTCGACGACACAGGAAACGCCCTCGGCACCACAGGCACGGCTACCGACATTACCGATCGCAAACGCGCAGAAGCAGCCTTACAACACGCCAACGCCGAACTAGAGCGCAGAGTAGAAGCCCGCACGGCCGAACTGCACGCGACTTTTGCAGCCCTCAGTGCCAGTGAAGGCCGGTTTAGAACGATCGCAGCCACCATCCCCGGAGCCCTGTTCCAATTTGCTAGCCTGGACGGAGTTTGGCGCATGGACTATATGAGCGATCGCGTTTTTGATATCAGCGGCATCACAGCAGCAGAAATTACCCAAGACATCAATATATTCATTTCCCGCATCCACCCCGAAGACTTGGATGGCTTCCTCGTTTCGGTGAACGAAGTAATAGAAAATTTATCCGTCTGGCACTACGAAGGACGCTTAATCAAGCCCAACGGTGAGATTCGCTGGTGGCAAGGCGACTCCATGCCCACCCGCAACGAGAACGGCGAAACAGTATTTTGTGGCGTATTACTCGATATCACCGATCGCAAACTCGCCGAAACCGCCATCCGCGACAGCCAACGACAGCTACAAGAAGCCCAGACACTCGCCCACCTCGGCAATTGGGAACTTGAGGTGACAACGGGAACCGTCACTTGGTCTGAGGAACTCTTCCGCATCTTCGGACTCGCACCAGTGGCTACTGCACCCACCAGAGAAGAGCAAGTCGCTCTGATCCACCCAGAAGATTTGGAATTGTGGGCTACCCAAGTACAGCGGGGAGTTGACTTCGCCACTCCCTTTGATTTTGACTTCCGCATTTATCGCCCCGACGGCAGCTTGCGACACCTGAACACCTTGGGCAGAGCCGAAACCAATGCCAATGGCAAGGTAGTAAAAATGTTCGGTACCGCGATCGACATTACTGATCGCAAAAACGCCGAAGCAGCCCTGCGACAAGCAGCAGCCGAGTTGGAAGACAGAGTGGACGATCGCACAGCCGAATTGTGGCAAGCCGTCGCCCAGCTAGAACTAGAAATCGGCGATCGCAAAAACGCTGAAGCAGAACTTCAACACGCTCAAAAGTTTATGGAATCTGTACTCCAAACCATACCCGTAGGAGTAATTGCCAAAGAAGCAGAGGACTTACGCTTTGTACTTTGGAATCCAGCCGCTGAAAAGTTACTGGGCTTCCCCGCAGCAGAAGTTATGGGCAAAAACAACTACGACTTTTTCCCCAGAGAACAAGCCGACTTTTTCACCGCCAAAGACCGGGAAGTGCTTGCTAGCGGACAACTTATAGACATTCCCGAAGAACTGGTTCAAATCAGTGAAGGCGAGGAACGCATATTTCATACCAAAAAAACCGCAATTCTCGATCGAGAAGGCAATCCTCAATATTTATTAGCTGTCACCGAAGACATTACCGATCGCAAGCGGGGAGAACTGGCTTTTAGGGAATCGTCAGCCCAACTCAAGCAGCAAGCCGATCGAGAAAAACTGCTCAACAGCCTCACCACTCAAATCCGCAATTCCCTCGACTTCGACAGCATCATTAGTGTCGCTATCCAAGAAATTCGCGCTTTTATGCAGATCGATCGCTGCTATTTTTCCCAGTACCGCAGCGAACAAGAAGAGGCATTTTGGGAAATTATTAAAGAATCTCGCACCAGAGAACTTCCCGATTTAATCGGTTGCTATAAAGCTTCTGACTTCGGCACTTTAGGAGAACAGATGTTGCGCCTAGAAACGCTGCAAATCGATGATGTCGGAGCAACCGCAGACCCTATTTGGAGACAATCTCTTAGCTCTATGGGCTACCAATCTGTGTTGGCAATTCCGATGCAGGCACTTTCGGGAGTCGTCAGCGTTGTTACCTGCGCCCACTCCGCTGCTGTGCGCCCCTGGAGTCAAAGCGAAGTCGAATTATTGCAAGCGATTACAGTTCAATTGGCGATCGCCCTCAATCAAGCCGATCTTTACACCCAAACTGTCAACAAAGCTCGCGAATTAGAGCAAACTTTGCAGAAATTAACCAGCGCTCAATCGCAGTTAGTTCAAGGCGAAAAAATGTCATCTCTCGGTCAGTTAGTTGCAGGAGTCGCTCACGAAATCAACAACCCAGTTAACTTTATTTATGGCAACCTTAGCCACGCCAACGACTATACCCAAGACTTACTCAACCTAATCGAACTTTACCAAACACACTATCCAGATCCAGTACCAGAAATTCAAGAAGAAGTAGAAAATATTGAACTCGACTTTCTCATGGAAGACTTGCCTAAATTGCTGAGTTCCATGAAAGTCGGTGCAGACAGAATTCAACAAATTGTTGCTTCTCTCCGCACATTTTCCCGCATGGATGAAGCGGAAATGAAAGCAGTCAACATTCACGACGGCATAGATAGCACTTTAATGATCTTGCAGCACAGGCTCAAAGCTAAACACAATCAGGCAGAGATTCCGCTAATTAAACAATACGGCAATTTGCCTTTGGTTGAATGTTATGCCGGACAGTTAAATCAAGTATTTATGAATGTTCTGAGCAATGCTTTAGATGCTTTGGAAGAAAGAGATTTGAGGCGTTCTGCTGATGAAATGCGTCAAAATCCTAGTACCATCTCTATCACAACAGAAATGCCCAAACCCGATCGCGTCATCATTCGGATTGCTGACAATGGAGCGGGAATGCCAGAGACTGTCCGCAATCGACTGTTTGACCCATTTTTTACTACAAAACCTGTTGGTAAAGGTACTGGGATGGGTTTGTCAATTAGCTACCAAATTATTACCGACAGACACGGCGGCTCCCTGGAATGTACTTCTTCGCCGGGAAATGGTGCAGAATTTGCGATCGAGATTCCGCTGAAGGCTAATTCTTAATATTACCCGGAATCAGTCCAAGGCACTGCCGTCTCCTCATTAGTGATCATATTGAGCTAAAATATTTATGGATTCTCCAAAATAGAGCAATCAAACTAATATGCTTCAGTCAACAGAACACTGTCACATTGTCAGGAATGATGAAATTCTGAGTGGTGAACCTATTATCAAGGGTACTCGAACTCCGGTGCGGGCGATCGTGGAGATGTGGCGCATTGGAGTTTCGCCAGAAGAGATTCCTCATCGTTTGCCACACCTCACCCTAGCACAAGTATTTGATGCCTTGAGCTACTATCTAGATTGCCAAGAAGAAATTAACAAGTATATTGAACTTAACCGCATTCCTGATGAGTTAATCGATCCGCGAGTTAAAGATCAATGAGTGAAATTTTTATCCATGTTTATTTAGATGAAGATGTCGATGTGCTGGTAGCTAGCTTGCTACATTCTCGCGGTTTTGAAGCAACAACTGCGAAACAAGCAGGGCAACTCGGAAAAACAGATGTCGAGCAGTTAGAGTATGCTATAAGCCAAAAAGCAGCTATTCTTACCCACAATCGAAATGACTTTGCAGCGCTTGCTCAAGAATATTTCAGTCGGGAGGGAAAACATTATGGCATTATCATTGCAGTCCGACATCCATATGGAAAAATCGTCGGTAGGCTGGTTTCAATCCTGAACACCACAACAGCCGACGAAATGGAAAACCAAATCCTTTACATTTAAACAGAAGTCCTCCGCAAGGCAGGGCTGTTTCATTCGCAGAAAAACCAGGATTTTGTAGGGGCGGTGCCAAGAGTGCCCGCCCAGGCCCAGACACGATAAATTGGGCATTTCAGCGATCGGGGCAACCACGGGGGGTTTGCCCCTACAAAAGAATGAAACAGGGGCAACCACGGGGGGTTTGCCCCTACAAAAGAATGAAACAGGGGCAACCACGGGGGAATCAATCTGTCTGAACATTTCAGTGATATAATCAGCATCCAAAGGCTTAGAAAACCAATATCCCTGAGCTAGTTCGCATTCAAGTTCCCTAAGCTGTGCTAACTGTTCGGCTGTCTCAACACCTTCTGCGATCGCCTCCAGTCCCAAATTGTGAGCCAAAGTCACAATCGCCCGTACAATTTGTAAATGCTGACTCCCATCATTACCATCTTCGCTAGTTCCCAAACGACTCACAAAAGAGCGATCGATCTTCAGCGTATCCAGCGGAAAACGGTGCAAATAACTCAAAGACGAATAGCCCGTACCAAAATCGTCGATCGACAGCCGAATCTTTTTAGCCTTCAATTGAGCCAGTACAGTATTAGCTTTCTGCACATTTTCCACGATCGCACTTTCAGTAATCTCCAACTTCAAACAGCTTGGATCGCAGCCAGTTTCAGCCAAAATTTCATCGATTTGTTCCAACAAATTCGGCATACCTAACTGTTTAGGAGACAGATTGACACTCATTGTTAATTTCCAAGGGTCAATTATTGGTAATCGGTAATTGGGAATTGGAGATTGGGAATTGGGA
The DNA here is from genome assembly GCA_004294385.1 of Oscillatoriales cyanobacterium. Taxonomy (GTDB): domain Bacteria; phylum Cyanobacteriota; class Cyanobacteriia; order Cyanobacteriales; family Microcoleaceae; genus Microcoleus. Next base: position 9,690 of record REAP01000145.1, read on the forward strand.
ATTGGTAATTGGGAATTGGGTATCGGGAATTGCCGAACTTCCTGCTTCCCTGTATCCGTTAAATCCGTTACAAAATCCGCTGCCGAACCTTCTTCCTTCATTAACATTAACATTTCTTGCCAAACGCGCAATTGCCGACAAGATTCCCGCAGCACCCAAGCCCCCAGAGGCACAATCAAACCCGTTTCTTCAGCTACAGGAATAAAAGTAGACGGTGACACCAAACCCCGAACCGGGTGTTGCCAACGTACCAAAGCTTCAAAACCCTCGATCGCACCGCTAGCGATCGAAATAATCGGTTGATAGTTGACAATAAAATGGGAACTTTCATCCTTATTTTTCCCTAATTCCTGCTTACCCAAAATCGCCAATCGCAGGTCAGTTTCTAACTGCAACAGCGACAAAGTTTGCTCGTGCATCGCCAAATTAAATACCTCATGGCGGGCTTTCCCCAAAGCTTTAGCACGATACATCGCAATGTCGGCATCCCGCAGTAATTCTTCGGGATGGGTATACAAAGCACTCTGTTGAGAGTTCAACTCTTCACCATCTAATACTTCTACTTCGTCTCTACTAAACACTATACCAATGCTAGCAGTCGTGAATACTTCATGACCTTCGAGGTTAAAAGGTATTGCCAATTCTTTTTGTATTCTGTTAGCTGCTAGGGTAGCGTCACTCATGTTTTGAGTGCTGTCTAGCAGGATGGTAAATTCGTCTCCGCCGAGTCGCGCCACGGTATCGGAAAGGCGCACGCAATCCTGAAGCCGCTGCGCGAGGGAGATTAGCAGTTTATCTCCTAGAAGGTGTCCTAGAGAATCATTAACTACTTTGAAGCGGTCTAAATCTAGGAAGAGGACGGCAAATTTGTAATCTGAGGAACGTTTAGAACGGCGTATAGCTTGTCCTAGTCGCTCGATAAACAACAGGCGGTTTGGCAAACCCGTCAGCGCATCGTGAAAGGCATCGTGCAGGAGTTGCTTTTCTACTCGTTTGCGATCTGTCACGTCTCTGATAATAATTTGGGCGGCTGCTGAGCCTTGATAGATGGCGGGTATGCCGGCAACTTCCACATCAATGATTGTTCCATCTAGTCGCATCAATTTTTCTTCGGCAAGCTCGATCGGTCTATTTTCTTCCTCTACTTTCCGAATTCGCTCTCTGGCTATTTCTACATAGTTGGGATGGACGAAATGCAACACCGGAAAGCCAATTAGCGCGGATGGAGAACTAGCACCGAGGAGTTTTGCCCCTGCTGCATTGATATAGGCGATTTTGCCTTGAGAGTGAACTGCGATCGCCTCTGGAGAAAGTTCTACTAAACTGCGGTAACGTTCTTCACTTTCTTGGAGAGATACTATTAACTCGGAGCGCTCTTTTTCTACTTGCTGGCGTTCGATTTCCATTCTGTGAGCAACCAGAAATTTACCCAGGTTTTGAGCCATCAATTCGATGATTTCTTTTTCCTGGGATGCAAAATTTTTATGCCTGACATCTCTGGAACAAAAACTCAAAGTACCATAGATTTTATTATTAATAAATATCGGTGTTCCGATATAAGATTCTATACCCCAATCTTGATACAATTGACACTCCCCAGTCTCCAGTATTTCTTTGATGTGAGAACAGGCCATTGTTTTTCTAAACTTAATCACTGCCTCACAGTAGGTGTCAGCAAGATTTAATTCTAATCCGGGCGCAAAATGCACCAAATCAGTTTTGGCGGAGCGAATAACCAAAGATTGATTTTCCACCTTAGCAACGATGCCAATAGAAAGACCAAAAATTAAACAGCCTGCGCTTAGATAATCATCAACCAGTTCTTGAAAATTTTTGTAGTTATAAGTTGTAATCCGGTGTAAGTGTTTGAGGTTGGCACTAAAAGTTGCTAAAGCTTGAGATTGTGAATATAATTCTTCTTCGGCTCTTTGGCGATCGGTGATGTCTGTTTGAACTCCAATAAAGTGTGTCAAGTGTCTGCGTGAGTTGTACACCGGAGCAATAGAAAGTTGGTTCCAAAAAGGCGTGCCATCTTTTTGGAAATTACGCAATATAACTTGGCATTCTTTGCCTTCTTCAATAGCTTTGCGTAACTCTTTGACAGCGGCCGGATTCGTGTCTTTGCCCTGTAAAAATCGGCAATTTTTACCAATTAATTCGTCTCGGTTATAACCAGTGATTCGCTCAAAACTTGGATTGACATAAATAATCGGATTGTCGGCAATTGTGGCATCGGCGATCACAATGCCGTTAGTGGTACTCTCGATCGCCCTTTCCATCATTTGCAAACGTTCAGACGATCGAATGCGATCGATCGCCGCCGCTAACAAATTGGCGATCGCTTCGATAAAATAAACATCATCTTGGTTAAAAACCCGCTCTTGATTGGCGTGAACCCCCAAAACACCCCAGACAGGAGATTCAGAATTGGTAGCTTCAACGGCTTCTCCCCAATTCCTAATCGCCACTCCTCGATTTGCCGGAACCAGCACCGTCATACCACTGATAACTTGGTGGTTGTGCAACATTGGCGACTCGCTAAACCGGGTTTCCACCCGCAAATCTGCGACGATAATCGGTTCGCCAACCAACAATGTATAGCCCGCTTGAGACCGGGGCGAAGCAGTGACAGTAGCACCACCAACCAGCCCTGGCTGCCAGCCAAACCCCGATCGCAACATGAAAACAAGACCATTCGGCAACAGTTCCAAAAACTGGCAATATGGGACATCCAGAGTTTGGGAAATCAACACCCCAGCTTTGTCCATCAGCGCCAACAAATCTGTTTCAGCCAGGGCCAAATGTCCTAAGTAAGCTATGGCGACTTGCTGGCGGGCGCGTAAGTGAATTGACGCCAGTAATTCTTGCTCGGCCGCTTCGGCTCGCTTGCGTTCACTAATGTCGGAGAACACTGACAGCAGAACTTTTTCCGACTGCAATGTCAGGTAGCGCATCGATACAGTTGCCCAAAACAGTGTGCCGTCGGCCTTTTTCAGGCGGACTTCTACCTCGTGGACGCGCCCATTGCCGGCGAGCACCTCCAGTAGTTTGTGGCGGTCTGCGGGGTTACTGTAGAATTCTGTGGCTTTTTGATGCTTGATCGACTCTCTAGGTTTGAGTCCGAAAAAAATACCGCACAAATCGTTGTAATAAAGAATGGTGCTGTCGGCTAGACTACTGATCACCAAAGGTACTGGCATCGAGTCGGCGATCGCCAGAAATAATTCTTGAGTTTCTTGCAGCGCCTGGCGCAGTTCCGACTTGAGCACACAGCCCTGGCAGTTTTCGGGGATCAAATTTTCAAGTTTTTGATTGACCCATTTTAATAATCTTTTTTGCACAAAACCGAACTCCTGTACCGAGGGCTGTGAATTTGTGGTCCTTGGCGATTTCAGATGCCTCCGGGCGATCGACACTGATCTCCGGCACCATGTCAATCCTCAACCCATACCAATGATAACATTTAGGTTTTTTTTCCCTTTTTGGAAGGGCTATTTTGACTTAGAACTTTCCGATCCCCACTTTCAGTCTAAACTAATCCAATCCTTTTGATTACTTTAGCCCAATTGTTATGGTTCTTTAATGCTTAGGTATTTTTTGATGCACTACTCTCGCTCGCTAAGTTAATTGGATATTTAATTTCAGGCATCGAGAACATTTATATTACAGTATCATACACGAGCGTAATTAATCGACTTTACTGAAAAGAAGATGATTCCGCGATCGCCTAGAGTTTTGAGTTTGAGTTGCCTGCAAGTTCCTTGAATATTTTTCTTTGGTATTGAACCCCATTTTTTTTACGATTGCGTTAAGTTTCTATAGACAAGACTACTTTGCCGAATCAGGAACACAAACGCCTCATTTTCCAAGTAAAATGATCAGCAAAGAATCAACGAATGCTATCCGAGGAGACACCAGAAATGCTTGAATCTTACCGCCAACACGTAGCTTCACGAGCTGCCTTGGGAATTCCCCCACTGCCCCTAGATGCTCAGCAAACCTCAGAACTTTGCGAATTGCTCAAAAATCCCCCAGCAGGCGTTGAAGAAGTCTTAGTTGAATTATTGCGCGATCGCGTACCACCAGGAGTAGACCAAGCAGCCTACGTCAAAGCAGGATTTTTGACCAGCATCGCCAAAGGAGAAATCCACAGTCCCCTGATCACCCCAAAATGGGCAGTTTACCTGCTAGGGACAATGATGGGCGGCTACAACGTCCACTCCCTAATCGATTTGCTCAATCCCACAGCCGAAATTGCAATTCCCGCCACCGCAGCCCGCGCCCTCAGCAAAACCCTGTTAGTATTCGACGCATTCCACGACGTTTTGGCCTTGTCCGATGTCAATCCCTACGCCAAACAAGTCATCGACTCTTGGGTGAATGCCGAGTGGTTTACAGGCCGCCCGCAACTAGCCGAAGCCATCACCGTAACCGTGTTTAAAGTGCCGGGAGAGACGAATACCGACGATTTGTCGCCGGCCCCCCAGGCTACCACGCGCCCGGACATTCCCCTGCACGCTCTGGCCATGCTGGAAAGCAAAATGCCCGATGCTCTGCAAACCATTGCCGAATTGAAACAAAAAGGTCATCCTGTAGCCTACGTCGGCGATGTTGTCGGTACCGGTTCCTCGCGGAAATCGGCGATTAATTCCGTGCTGTGGCACATTGGTAATGATATTCCATTTGTGCCGAACAAGCGCAACGGCGGTTATATTCTAGGAAGTGCGATCGCCCCGATTTTCTTCAATACCGCTGAAGATTCCGGTGCATTGCCGATCGAATGCGATGTCGCCAAAATGGAAACCGGCATGGTAATCACCATCCATCCCTACAAAGGCGAAATCACCAACTCCGAGGGAGAAATCATCTCCACATTCACCCTCAAACCAGACACAATATTAGACGAAGTTCGCGCCGGCGGCCGAATTCCCCTATTAATTGGACGCACCTTAACCGACAAAACCCGCGAAGCTTTAGGACTAGAAATCAGCACTATTTTCACCCGTCCCAGCATCCCAGTAGACACCAACAAAGGCTTTACATTAGCACAGAAAATGGTCGGTAAAGCTTGCGGTTTAGTTGGCGTGCGTCCCGGTACATCCTGCGAACCAGTGATGACCACAGTCGGTTCCCAAGATACCACAGGCCCGATGACACGGGACGAATTAAAAGAACTAGCTTGTTTAGGATTTAGCGCCGATTTGGTAATCCAAAGTTTTTGTCATACCGCCGCTTATCCAAAACCAGTTGATGTCAAAACTCACCATGAATTACCCGATTTCATGGCTCAACGAGGCGGTGTATCTTTGCGTCCGGGAGACGGCATTATTCACTCCTGGCTAAACCGGATGTTATTGCCAGATACAGTAGGAACTGGTGGCGATTCTCACACTCGTTTCCCCTTGGGAATTTCCTTTCCAGCCGGTTCGGGATTGGTAGCATTTGCTGCTGCTTTGGGTGTCATGCCTTTGGATATGCCAGAATCAATTTTAGTGCGGTTCAAAGGTGAATTGCAGCCGGGAGTCACACTGCGAGATGTTGTGAATGCGATTCCTTATGTAGCAATTCAAAAAGGCTTGCTAACTGTCGAGAAACAGAACAAGAAAAATGTCTTTTCTGGGCGGATTATGGAGATTGAAGGTTTGCCCGATTTGAAAGTCGAGCAGGCTTTTGAATTGACTGATGCGACGGCCGAGCGTTCTTGTGCTGGTTGTACAATTAAACTCAGTGTCGAGACTGTCTCTGAGTACATTCGTTCCAATGTGGCGCTGTTGAAAAATATGATGGCGCGGGGTTATGCGGATGCGCGGACAATGATGCGTCGGGTGGCGAAGATGGAGGAATGGTTGGCAAATCCGGTGTTGCTGGAGGCTGATCCTGATGCGGAGTATGTCGAAATCCTTGAAATCGATTTGAATGAGATTAAAGAGCCGATCGTGGCTGCTCCCAATGACCCGGATAATGTTAAGTTGTTAAGTGAGGTTGCAGGCGATCGGGTTGACGAAGTATTTGTCGGTTCTTGCATGACAAATATCGGTCACTACCGCGCCACTGCGAAAGTGTTAGAAGGTTCAGGGGAAGTCAAAGCCCGCCTGTGGATTTGTCCACCAACTCGGATGGACGAACAGCAACTCAAAGAAGAAGGTTATTACAGCATTTTCGGAGCCGCTGGAGCTCGTACAGAAATGCCTGGTTGCAGTCTTTGTATGGGAAATCAAGCACGAGTCAAAGATGCCACAACGGTGTTTTCAACTTCTACTAGAAACTTCAACAATCGCATGGGTAAAGACGCACAAGTTTATCTCGGTTCCGCCGAATTAGCCGCAGTTTGTTCGCTGTTGGGTAAAATTCCCACAGTCCAAGAATACATGGAAATTGTGGCTAAAAAGATTAATCCTTTTGCTGACGATTTGTATCGGTATTTAAACTTCGATCAAATTTCCGGTTTCGAGGATGAAGGGCGAGTGATTGCGTTGGAAGATATGCCTCGAATTGAGGATCTTTTGGGCATTCCCGAAGGCGTGTTGAGCAAGTAAAAAGTACGTTGACTGAGCGTAGTCGAAGTGCGTTGACTGAGCGTAGTCGAAGTGCGTTGACTGAGCGTAGTCGAAGTGCGTTGACTGAGCGTAGTCGAAGTGCGT
>REAP01000146.1 GCA_004294385.1 Oscillatoriales cyanobacterium
CCGACGGTCGATTTGCCCCAAACCAATATACATCAACTAACTCTTCAGTCCTCTTTGAGAGGACTTTCGCTATAAGACAGGGGTTTAAACCCCTGTCGGACTATCGGTTTGACCTGATTGTTGACACCTATGGGCTCTTGGAGTGTCCCTACCTGATTATTTTGGGGTAGGGAAACGGCATTGCCGTCTCCTCCGTCTTCTTCCTTCTGATATATATCAAATTTCTGAATTAATCCGGGTTTCTCAAATGCTGTGGCGTAACTTGAGAATACATTGCAGTTCCCTACATTCTGCTGACTCCCGATTCCAGATTCTCCAAACCCCAAAATCCCGTCCCAGGGCCAGTTCGTAAATTGTCCATTCAGCGGCCTTGTAGCGCCCTCACTCGCAAGTGCGATCGACCAATTTTTCCAATAACTCGAAATCCTTTTACAGTATGGATTTGAGAGGAATAAAAGCCATCTCTGACAGCTAAAGCTTAAAACCAGATTCAGCAGCCAAAAAGAGTTGCATGAGAGAGTGGAACACCTGCGTCACTGCACTGTTTGTACTTCCCGTACATTCAATGTATTGAGAGTTGAATCAGCACAACGAGCGAAACGCGCCAATAACTGGATCACTCTCCGACACCTACCACCGGATAAACGCCATGACTGTCACAACTGCCGCCAACTCCCTTAACTGCAACACCGTCTCTCCCATCAACTCTTTTCCAACTGCGCCTAGCGAAACCATCGAAATCAATCACACTCCCAGCGTCAACATCCTCGCCTTGGCTGACTTCGCCCTGAAAGCGTTGCAAGCAGAAATGAAGACGCCCACTCGCAGCGCTCAAGCAGTGGCGATGCGGATTGCGAAGGAAGTTGAACGGATTTGTCAAAAAAGCGATCGCATCCAAGTTTCCGGCGAAGTCCAAGCTTGGCAAATCACTCTAGCCGAACACCGCTTACAAAAAACTCTTCAATACTATAACCTCGGTTCCAAGCAAGGTCGTGTGGAACTCCACTCTCACCTCGCATCGATGATTTATCGCCATGTTGCTTCTTTTCGATCGAACTTGAACTTCCAAGCTCGCTTTAACATGATTGAAGACTTTTTGCAAGGCTTTTACATTGAATCTTTGAGAGCTTTCCGCCGCGAACACGACGTTGATGCTACTTACCAGCCCCGCACACAGCTAGAATTGTCTGAGTACATGGCTTTCACTGAACATTACGCCAAACGCCAAATCGGCTTACCAGGACGCAACCGCCAACGTTTGATTGTCCTCCGCGCTCAAGGATTTGCTAAGGGCCAACCTCCTGAACTGGCGATCGACATTGAAATGGCTGTAGAATCTGGCAAGGGTGAAGATGCCGAAATGCACAGTCGCTCTCCGGCGCTGCAACAAGTGCGCGAACAAATGGTGGCTGAAACTGTTGATCCTGCTGATGCTGTGTTGCGCGATCGGGTAGTATCTGAATTGATTGCTTATCTGGAATCGCAAAATCAGCCAGAATGTGTTAGCTACTTAACTTTGAAATTGCAAGACCTTTCTGCTTCTGAAATCGATCGCGTTCTTGGTTTGTCTTCTCGCCAACGCGACTACTTGCAACAACGTTTCAAGTACCATGTCGAAAAATTTGCCCGCACTCAAAACTGGAAACTCGTCCACGAATGGCTGGGTGCTGATGTCGATCAAAAGTTGGGAATGACTTCGGATAAGTGGGAAACATTTCGCGCTCAACTTTCCCCCGAACAACAACAATTGTTAGCGATGAAGCGGAATCAAGAAAGCGATAGTGCGATCGCCACTGCGATCAAATGCACTCCTAAACAAGTTCAAAAACGCTGGGCGCAACTGTTGGATCTGGCTAGCCAGACTCGCAACAGTTGCCAAGCCTAACGGGTACTCAAACATGAATGCAACCGTTTTCTTGAGACCCAAAAGTGCGATCGGGTGCGGAGTCATCAAAAGAATGCCCGCCCCGGCACCAGCCTTCAAATCTCCCACAGGAGATGCCGGATTATGAAAGCTTTTGAGCTAATTAAGTATATTAAAACAGCACTACTTTTATTTAATATTTATGATTCCCAGGTTATCCCTGGGAATTTGTTTTTAGAGTAGAAACAGGCAAGATGCCTGTTCCACAAGAACATTGAATTTTTGTGGATTTGTTTTTAGAGTAGAAACAGGCAAGATGCCTGTTCCACAAGAACATTGAATTTTTGTGGAACAGGCATCTTGCCTGTTCTTGAGAATGCTGCAACATATGAGTTTCAATGGCCGAGTCCCATAAATAACCTAGTGAACCCAGATTTGGTATGATAATCAACATCAGCGATCGCACGCCCAACAGATATTATAAAATTTATGTGTCTCAACCCCGGAGATGAACTGGCCGGACGCTACAAAATCATCGATCGATTAGGACAGGGAGGATTTGCTATAACTTACAAAGCTCAAGATATGCAAAACCCCGCAAATCCCCGGTGCGTGATTAAGGAAATTCCTTTTCCTGAATCCGAAAACTCCCTGGTATTGGAAAGATCCAGGAACCGATTTCAAAGGGAAGTTATGGCTTTGCAAACTCTCCGCAATGACTCGCGCATTCCCAAATTGTTCGATCGCTTTGAGGAAAATGACAATTTTTACTTAGTTCAAGAATACATTGAAGGAACTCCCCTCAGTCAAGAACTCGCTGCGGGAAAGCAGTGGACGGAAGCACAGACGATCGCTTTTTTACAGGAAACATTAGAAATTTTAATTTTTGTTCATCAAGCAAATGTTATTCACCGCGATATTACACCTGCTAATTTAATTCGGCGTAAACAAAATCGTAAAATAGCTCTGATTGATTTTGGGGCTGTCAAAGAAATCAGCACTTTTACTTCTAGCAGTACAGGTGAAATATTGACATCGCAGGCGATCGGCACAGATGGTTATATGCCTGCCGAACAATACAAGCCACAGTCTGCCCCGCAACCTTATAATGATATTTATACAGTAGGAATCCTAGCTATTCAAGCTCTCACCGGACGACATCCCAGAGATTTGCCACATGACCCCTATACTTGCGAAATTATCTGGGAGCATTTAACATCTGAAAGGGTTAGCAAGCCTCTAAAAAAGATTGTAAATAAAATGGTGCGTTTCAACTTTAAGCAACGCTACCAATCTGCTACTGAGGTGTTGCAAGCCTTGAAAACAGGGAAACCTGGATCGACGAATTTTCGCTGGTTGTTGTTCGGATTTGGGGGACTGGGCGCTGCATTGGCGATCGTACTTTTAATCCCCAGAATTGCCCCGCTAATCCCCATAATTTTCCCGCGACAAACGCAGCCTTCATCTTCGGCAGATGGTGTAAGTTATGGTGAAAAACTCCTAGTCCAAACCTCGGCTCTTTGGTCAAAACAAAGGGGAATTAATGAGTTTGCCGAAAAAAATTATCCAGAAGCTTTAAAACAGCTTAAACAGTCATGGCGAGAAGACCGCAGAGATCCAGAAACTTTAGTTTACATGAACAACGCCCTGCTGAAGTCAATAAACGCAGAATATTACACGATCGCGATCGTTGTTCCCATCCGCAGAAATCAGGACGGTAGCATCCTCGATGCAAACTTAGCCGAAGAACTGCTGCGTGGCATTGCTCAGGCACAAACCGAAGTTAATTTAAGTCTCCTGACTCCCAACCTGAATAAAGATTTTCCCGGTCAAGAATTTCTCAAACCAAAAGCTATTAACGGAAAAGGTCTCAAAGTCATCATTGCTGATGATGCAAACATCAAGTCAGAGGCAATTAAAAGGGCAAATTATCTGGTCGCTCAACCGGATATTTTAGCAGTTATCGGACACTACACTAGCGACATGACTGTGGAAACAGTAGATATTTACGATCGCAATAAACTCGTCGCCATTTCTCCAGGAAGCACCACGGAAGAACTGACGCGAAAACCCCGAAAATTTTTCTTTCGGACGGCTCCGACAACTAGCATCGAAGCTGAAGCTTTAGTAAATCAACTAATCTCAGTCGGCGAGAAAAAAGTCGCAGTATTTTACAATCCCAACAGCCCGTTCAGCGCTTCTTTATGGGAAGAATTCAAAAAGCAATTTGAAGCACAAGGAGGCTCGACTTTTAGACTCAGTAATTATTACGACTTATCTAAAAATAATTTTAACGCCGAAGCCGCAATCAAAGCAGTTGAGAAATTAGGGAAAACCGCCTTACTGGTTGTTCCCGATGGTCAAGTCACCAGTTCCCTAGAAAATGCGATCGAAATGATTAAATTCAACCAAGATCGCAATTGGATTGTCGGACCCTGGACTTTATACGAAACGAGAACATTAGAATTAGCAAAGCAGTTAAAATCTGTTGACAAATTGGGAATATCCGTGTTTTGGCATCCGTTAGCAAGCTTTGACAAAAAGTTTCCTCAAAATGCTGAAAAATTGTGGGGAGGCCAGGTGAATACTCGATCGGCTTTAACCTACGACGCCGCCCGGACGCTGATTAAAGCCCTAGAAATGCAGCCGCAACCCACTCGCGAAGGAATGCAAAAAACCTTAGCCGATCCAAACTTTAAAGCCGAGGGAGCTACAGGTATAATTGAATTTGACTCGAACACTGGCAATCGGAAAAACCCTCCTAAACGAGTGGGACACATTGTTCCGTGTGCTAGAGAACAATTTGGGCTGACATTTGTGCCGATCGAATTTCCCACAGCCGCCGCCGCAGGTTTAAAATGTGAGTAAACTGATATCTGACACCATTCTCGAAAAGCCTGTAGGGGCGGGTTTTACAAACCATAATTGCCTAAAATCGATAATCTCATAAACCCGCCCCCACCCAACCGTAAACCGCTATTACGACTATCCCCACAAGTGCAACATATGAATTTATTAGATATATTAAACAAGGTTAGGTATTTTTATAATAACGCTTATGACTGTCAATCTTGCTCCCTCACCCGGTTCTAGCCTCAAACCTGAAGCCCAGAATGTCTCAGCACTCAAACAAGTCTTGCAGACTATTGATGCCGATAGCTGTCCAGCTTTCTATAACTTCCATATGCACACAGTTAACTCTGACGGGCGATCGCAGTCAGAGAAAGTGATGGAACAGGCGATCGCGATCGGACTCAAAGGCTTAGCGATTACAGACCATCATAGTACCCAAGGCTACGCTCAAGCTCAAATTTGGTTAGATAACTGGAAATTAAACCATCCCGACGGCAATATCACAGCACCAACTCTTTGGACTGGCGCTGAAATCAATGCCGAATTGCTCAACAACGACGTACACATTCTCGCTTACGCCTTCGATCCGCAACATCCCAGTCTCAAGCCATATTTGCGAGGTAAAAGCACTGAAGGCACTTATTGTTATTCAGCCGCCAGGGTAATTGAAGCTATTCAGGAAGCAGGAGGTTTAGCAGTTCTCGCCCATCCTTGTCGATATCGTTCCACCGCAGCTCAATTAATCCCAGAAGCCGCTCGTCTTGGCATTGACGGCGTAGAAATATACTATGCTTACAATAATCCCAATCCTTGGAAACCAAGCCCCAAACAGACTATTTTGGTCAAAGAATTAGCAGAAACTTACGGCTTGCTTGGAACTTGTGGAACTGATTCTCACGGGCTGAGTCTGTTAATCCGAATTTAGATGATTTGGGAATTGGTTATTCGTTATTGGTTATTAGCTATTGGCTATTAGAACTAAAAACGAACAAATAACAAATAACAACTAACTAATGACTTTTTCCTTGTGTTCTATCAATGCTAGCACATAAGGTAGGGTGCGTCAGGAAATGAAAACCCGAAGTTTTCGTACTAAACTCAAAACAGACGCACATACAGCGTTGTTAAAGTGTGACAATTGCATCTAGGAATGTGAATTTATCCATTAGACATCGACCATATTTATTGTGGAACAGGCATCCTGTCTGTTCAAGACTGGCAATTCTTGCGATGTCTATTACATAATCTCAACAGCCTCTGTGTCGGGGACATCTCTCTCGATCGAGGCAAGAAATCCGATCGCCTCTAAATTAAAGCGGATTGCGATCGCCCCCAAGTCAAACTCAAAGGCGATCGCACTTAATTCCACTCAAATAGGACTCACAAAGCCCACGCTACAGAAACTATGCTGCTGGCACAAAAACACTTGCCGTAAGCTCGCTTGGGGCAACCCCTACAACGATACCCAAATAGCCGCCGAGTTTAATAGCCGTAGCAGTAACAGGAGCTCCTCCATTCAGATTCAAACTTACAGCTTCCAAGGTGAGGCTAGCAAATACACTCCCGCCAGTTAGACCAATTTTGTCCCCAACAGTAAAGTCTGTAATCACATCTGCCTCTGCTAAGGTGGCAGCCGTCGCCGCCCCTCCGGTTAGGATAAATGTATCGTTTCCGCCGCCACCTGTGAGAATGTCTTGACCGCGATCGCCACTCAGTATGTCGTCGCCTAAGCCACCAATCAGGACATCATTTTCTTTACCACCGGTGATAGTGTCATTGCCATCTCCTCCGGTGAGAGTATCGTTGTCATTATTGCCGGACAAGTTGTCATTACCAGCACCGCCTTCAATCTGATCCGATCCTTTACCGCCGGTTAAAGAGTCGTTGCCAGCCCCTCCGTCAATTGTATCGGCTCCTTGCATTCCGTTAATGATATCAAAGCCGCTTGTCCCGGTAATATTGTCGTTGCCAGATAGCCCCAAGATTGGTTTGCCAGCAGCAGCCGGGGGCAGTGATGACACCAAAATATTGTCATTATTGTCTGACAGGTTGTAAGACTGACCGCTAACAGTGTTTGCTGGTTGCCCAGTAGGAGTACCAGGGCCGGAAGAATTGATTGCAGGTGCCGCGATCGTTACAGGCGTACCACCAGCCGTTGGTGTTGGTGTTGGCGATGGTGTCGGTGTTGGAGTTGGTGTTGGTGTAGGCGTTGGAACTGGAAAAGGTGTTGGTGTTGGTGTCGGAGTAACAGGTGTTGGTGTCGGAGTAACAGGTGTTGGTGTTGGAGTTGGTGTTGGTGGCGTTGGAGTTGGTGTTGGAGTTGGTGTTGGAGTTGGAGTTGGTGTTGGAGTTGGTGTTGGAGTTGGAGTTGGTGTTGGTGGCGTTGGAGTTGGTGTCGGAGTGATAATGGGGGTGTCGCCACTCCGGGGGGTCAACGTGACAGTACCTTGAGGAACGGTGACCTGTAGGCTGTAATCAGCAGGGGTACCTCCAGCTTTAGCACCGGTGACGCGGATTCTGTAGTTAGTATTTGCTTGGCGCGCGACTCCATTAAGCTGCGCGTCCAAACCGCCACCGTTGTTATCATCGGAAACAATAGTGCCAGTATTAACGTTGACGAATTGCACAAAAGGGTCAAAACCAGGTGTCGCGCTGCTGAGGTTAATGGTGAGAGGTTGGTTCACCAAGGATGTAGTTACTAAAAATTCATCAGCAAGTGTGTTGCCGCCACCGGGAGCTAGAAAAGTAAAGTCTTTGCTGCCTTCCAATTTACCAGTTAATGTAACGGCAGGAGCGCCGGTTAAGGGGCTGCCACTGAAGTCGCTACCTCTGGGAACTAAACTGATATCGCCCGTAGGAATGGTGGCCTGTAAACTGTAGGGATTAGTAGACGACGGTTCGAGTTTGAAAAAGCTGGTGACGCGGACTTTGTACTTAATGCCGCCGGCAATTGTGAAAGAATTAGGAGTGGTCGCAGGGTTAGTACCATCCTGGATGGTAGGCCGATTGGGTGCAATCAGTGAGTTAAGATTAGTGGAATCGGTATCGTCTGAATCAGCAATTACCTCACCTGTCGTGGCATTTATAACTTCCAGGAACGTGTCATAATTGAGACCTGTAGCCGTAAGAGAAAGCGTGACAGGTTGCCCGATCGCAGATGTATTTAAGTCATATTCATCAGCCCGCGTGAAGCCGCCGCCGAAACTGGGAGCTGGAAAAATAATGTCATTGCCATCGAGTTGACCAGTTTTTGTATCAGTATTTGCCATTGGATTTAACCTCAATAATTAAAGTTTCAACCGAGTTTATGAAGTAGGGACACGGCACCGTGCCCTTATTCGTGTCAACTTAAGGTCAAACCCTGTCACAGACGGCTGTTTGACTATTAACCCTAAGATCCCCCCTAGCCCCCCGATCGAAGGGGGGGACAAGAACTTACTCAAAGTCCCCCTTCTTAAGGGGGATTTAGGGGGATCTAGACTTGGCATAAAACCCAGATTTCTCAAGGATTTCAGCCTTAAGTTGACAGTAATGGGCTCGCTTGAGTGTCCCTACCGTGGGGATAGATCGATCGCGCGGTGTCTTTCATAAATGTGGAATCTGCTGTATTGCTACACATCTCCCACGAGTCACCTGTGCAGATACATTTAATCCGGCAAATCCAGGACTAAGCCAGAATCAGCCGTGTATGGCAAGACGCGTGAAAGCTGCAAGCTCCCCCGTCAAGGAGGTATCTCTCAAAGCTTTCAACAAGATATTGAAAGCGCCATTTAAATCTCTGTCCACACTTTGAACAGATTTTTGATGTGTATTCTTTCAGTACCAGCTTTTACCTAATTATTCAAGAAGTTTCTAGAAAATCATTTACTTTGCATCAACAGTCATGCTGAAATCTGGAACTAGATGCTAGCTTTATTTGTAGGTATTACAGAAGGCGACGCACCTTTTTCAACACCACTAAATCCAACTAATAAACTCAATTCCGTAAAAATTCCTGAACTTACGCAGTGTAAAACATTGGTAGGAGTAACTCATAAATTGCCCTACACAACATAGACTTTACAGCTTAGTTTTGCGCCCGTCCTAAATTGTATTCCTACGAGCACCTCTCATAGAGTGAAGTTTGCATGAATCAGTTTATTTTTGGCTGATTGACTAGAAGCTTACTGTTTTCCAAAAGCAAGTTCAAGAGTTTATTTATTTGATTTATATTTTATTTAAAAAAAACCTATAAGCATAACTTATTTAAGTTGCGATCGCCCTATTGATTGAGTTAGGAAAGATTAATTTTTTATAAAAAATAGTCGCTACTTTTTCCTCGCACCAGTAAACAACTTTTTACCGGGTGCGTGACAGTCCGCAGTCGCAAGTTGCGAGTCAAATATTGCTCGCTGCCTGTGCACCCTACAATTGCTATAGCAATCCTAAATCATTCATATAAATTTGTAGGGGTAGTGCCAAGAGTGCCTACCCCCTATCTATCGGGGCAACCACGGGGGGATTGCCCCTACAATAATTATGGGAGATGTCTAATTGCTATCTACCGTTCAGGAAAAAGTTGACAAGACCGATTAGTTGGCTGATTAGCCCAATTTAAGCGAGAATTGCCAAACCGATCCATCCAACCTTCCAAATAAACCCGATTAGCCTTTTTTTCATCAGAATCCGATGTATTCATGGGATGAGGTGCTAAACCCAAAATAGTCGCCGTCGTCACGCAAAACATTGACTTTTGGAAACTCTGACAAATTTGCACCCGCACATCATCTTCACCCCGACAGCTAGTGCGATAAACTTCGTGCAAATACTCCGGCAAATAATGTCGCATATCTTGCATCAATTGAGTTGGCGGAATCCCTGCACCTCCTATCGGTAAAGGATCTGCAAACAAAGCCCCGTAGGCAAATTCTTTTTGTAATTCGGGGATTTGATGCGCTTGAGCGTTGTAGGAAACTGTGCCAAAAAATGCAGTCCCTCGAAAGAAAACTGCCTCTACATAAGGGATAGCAGTATCTGCTAAAAATGTTAAGTTAGCATCTGCTGGAATGATATCGTAGACTCGATCGCAAATCTTGACGCTGTAGGTGATAGGTAAACTGGCGGCGGATACCAAACCGGCTTTGACAAAATCAACTACGTCAGCAATAGACTTAGTTTCTTTTCGATCGTAGGAATCAGATAAGTCTATAAATAAATCACTCATTACCCGCCAAAACTGACCGAGACCGGTGTAGTAAGCTAGCATCCGCACTTGTTCTGGCAAAAAGTTAGGGAATGCTTTGTGGAGTCCCTGCATGAAAATGTTGCCTTTCAATTTAGCTGCGATCGCCTTTTCGACCAAACTGTCAAACTCTGGCGAATCCAAATAACTATCTAAACCGCCGCCACCGTGCCAAAGCATTGTTTTCATGCAATATTCGGCATACTCAAAATTTATGCGATCGTGCCACAAATAGCGCATTAACTTTGGCAGATTCACCTCTCCGTTGAAATATTTGAAAAACGGGAAAAGCACTAAAAACTGTTCTTCTGCAATATAATTTAGATTGCGAGAATAGGCATCGAGAACTATGGCATAACTTTTGAGAACACCAATAACTTCTACTACATTTTCATCTGATTCAGGGAGTAAAGCTTTGCCTGATTCTAGGAGTTCAATGTATGCGGCTAGGGGATGGGAAGATGGTTTTAATACGGTAGTTGTCATTTTGATTTAACCTTAAATGAAGGAAGGAAGCTTAATTTGACACCTATGGACACTCCAAGAGCCCATTGGTGTCAACAATCAGGTAAAACCGATAGTCCGACAGGGAATGAATTCCCTGTCTCAAAGCTAAAGTCCTCGCTATGAGGACTGAAGAAATGGGTAACAACTCATTAGTCCTCTTTTAGAGGACTTTCGCTATTAGACAGGGAATTCATTCCCTGGCGGGCTTTCGGCTTAAGTTGACACCAATGGACACTCCAAGAGCCCATTGGTGTCAACTTAAGCCTAAAAGCCCGCCAAGTCTGTCTGTGGGCCCGCGAGTCCGCCAGGGGTTGAAACCCCTGTCTAATAGCTAAAGTCCTCGCTATGAGGACTAATGAGTTGAAAATTCTTCTCTTCAGTCCTCTTGAGAGGACTTTAGCTTTGAGGCAGGGGTTTCAACCCCTGGCGGACTATCGGTTTTACCTTAAGTTGACACCTATGGGCTCTTGGAGTGTCCCTACGGCTAGGTCATATTTTATGGTAAGTTTTGAGCGATCGCATGAACTGGCGTTGGCACATTAGATACAATTGCGATCGCAGTTTTCTCACTCAATCCCAAAATCACTCCCGGCTGTACTCCCATAATCAGGATAATTAGTGCCAATATTAGAGAAGGAATGCGATCGCTCCACCGCACTTGTGGTAAACTAATCACCAAATCCGAAAGGCGGCCAAAAAAGGCACGGTTGACCATAATTAAAAAATAAACTGAAGTCAAACCTGTTCCAATCATGCACAGCAAAGTTTGCACCGGAAACACTTGCAAACTACCCCGAAATACAAAAAATTCAGCAATAAATCCAGCCAAACCCGGAATACCCGCACTCGCCATTACACCAAGGATCATTAAACTACCAATCATCGGCAAACCTCGATCGGGATTAAACAAACCCCGCAGCACATCTAAATTGCGACTACCTGATTTTCGGTAAACAACACCGACGGTTAAAAACAGTAGCGCCGAAATTAAGCCGTGGCTTACCATTTGTAAAACAGTACCCAACATACTCACCGGAGTAGCCGCAGCGCTAGCTAACAAAATGTAGCCCATATGCGCGATCGAACTATAAGCTACCATTTTCTTCATATCTTTTTGGGCGATCGCGCAACTAGCCCCATAAAGCACGCTGACAACAGCCCAACTCGCCAGCCAAGGCGCAGCAACCGCCCACGCATCAGGAAACAAACCCAAGCCAAATCGCAGCATCCCGTAGGTTCCTAACTTCAAAAGCACCCCAGCCAGCAACACCGAAACCGGAGTCGAAGCTTCTACGTGAGCATCAGGAAGCCAAGTATGAAAAGGCACTAAAGGAATCTTGATTCCAAAAGCCAACAACACCCCAGCCAGCAACACAATTTGCCTGACTAAAGGCAAAGGCGAACCACCTTGCAAATGCGATGCACCAATAGCACCAACAATGTCGAAACTAGAAGCACCACTCAGCCAAACAGTTCCCAAAAAAGAAGCCAGCAAAACAATTCCCGCAAACGCAGTATAGATTAAAAACTTAGTCGCAGCATAGCCCCGACGTTCGCCGCCCCAAATTGCAATTAACAGGTAAAGCGGGATTAATTCTACCTCAAAAAACAAGAAAAATAGCAGCAAATTTTGAGCCAAAAAAGCCCCTGCCACGCCACCAGTAATTAACAGTATCAAAGAATAATAAAGTCTTGGCCTGCGAATAGACTCATCTGTACTGTAAATAGCCACTCCTGTCAACAGAGCATTTAAAATCACCAAAGGCAGAGACAAACCATCAACACCAAGATTGTAGTTCAATCCCAAAACATCGATCCAAGGCAGAAATTCTACAAACTGCAACTGACTCGCATTTATATCAAACTGAGCAGCTAAAATCACCGATAAAATCAAAGTTATACCTGCCATAGCCAGGGCCAGATTGCGCACAATTTTAGAACTAACCGCACTAGGCAAAAACCCAATCAGAGCCGCCCCCAATATTGGTATCCAAATTAAAGCACTAAGCATCAATTAAAACTTTCCTTTACTACAACTTTTAAAACTATATTTAAGATTAGCGCAAACCCAGACAAGATAAAAGCGATCGGCGGTTTTTTTTTGTTAAGATAGGTTCAGATGTATTTGGAACCATCCTATGACCTCAAGTCTTACAGAAAGTCTCACAGACCGGGAAGATTTGCAAGTTCGATCGGCATACCCTTCCACCCGCCTCACAGTTGCCGACTTGGAACAACTGCAAGGTATACTCTGCGAAGCACAGCTAGACTACCAATTAGAACTCGTAGACGGGAAGATTATCGTTATGGGCGGATCGGACATTGTATCGAGCGAAATAGGGGCAGAGTTAGTCAGACTTTTGCTTAATTGGGTCAAACCCCGCAAACTCGGACGAGTGTTTGAGTCCAGCGGCGGGTTTATGCTCCCCAATTCCGATCTGAGAGTTCCTGATGTTTCTTTTGTGGTAGCCTCGCGCCTCAAACAAAGTAAAAGGTATTTTGCCGAACTCGTCCCCGATTTAGTTGTAGAAATCAAGTCTCAGTCCGATCGCCTCAAACCCCTGCGAGAAAAACTCCTCTCATTCCTCGAACTCGGAGCAAAAGTAGGAATATTAATCGATCCAGACGATCGCACAGTCACAATTTACCGCCCCGCAACCGAGCCAGTTATATTGAGAGATAGAGACATTATTTCAATTCCCGAACTCTTACCAGGTTGGGAAGTTCCCGTTGCAGAATTATGGCCGATCGAGTTTGACTAAAATTGGATAAAAAGCAGACAAACCCAGAATAAAATCATCTGCTCTCATCTGCTCTCATCTGCGGTTTAAAACAACCAAACTATCAAAGCCAGCAATACAGCCACCCCCCCAGCAATAGTCAACACATAAAACTGGGACTGACCACTGCCACTATACTTCAAACCTTCACCGCTCAAAATTGTAGCAAAACCAAACAAATTCACCACGCCATCCACCACATACCTGTCAGTCCAAGCACTCATCTTAGAAATAGAATCAACTGCCCAAACCACAGTCAAACGGTAAACGCGATCGATATAAAAATCGTAAGCCAACAAATCCTGCAAAACCGGAATCGGTAATCGTACAGGCCTGGGTATCACCCCATACCAATAGATAGCCACCCCGATCGCACAACCAATAAACCCAGATAACATCAACAACGGTGTATCCAAAGTTTTCAACAGCAAATTTAAACTATCAAAATCTCCAGTCTCAGCCCAAGGTCCACTCCAACTAATTAATAATTGCCACCGCTGCAACATCCAAGGCACTAATAGTCCCGTAACAGTCAAAATTACCATGGGCACAGCCATTAGCCATCCCACTTCAGGAGCTCGGCGAGTTTTTGGCTGCGGTTTTCCGACAAACACCAAACCAAATACGCGAGTTAAATTGAGCGCCGTCAAACAATTAACTAACAGCAGCAAAACTACCAACCATAAAGGTACTGTCCAAAAACCGTTCAGCCAGCGCCGCATCGCCCAAAAATTCCCTAATGGCAACAGTGCTACCATCCCCGCAGAGCCTACTAAAAAAGCCGTAGTCGTGGCGGGCATTCTCGACCATAAGCCGCCCATTTCTGTTAAATTTTGAGTGTTGGTGGTCGAAATAATCGACCCAGCGCTCATGAATAATAGTGCCTTGGAAATCGAGTGTGCAAACAGTAACAGCAAAGCAATGTCAACTTGATTTAACCCCACTGCGATAAACACCAAACCTAAAGAAGCGCTCGTGGAATGGGAGAATGTTCTTTTTAGGTCGATTTGGGCGATCGCCACCAAAGAAGCCCCAACAGCAGTCACCGCACCTAAAGCCACCAACACCCCATCAGTCAGGGGCGAAAGCGCCAAAACAGGCTGAAGTTTAATCAAAACATAAGCCCCAGCACCCACAACCACCGTATTCCGCATAATTGAAGCCGGGTTCGGCCCTTCCATCGCCTCGTCTAGCCACAAATGGAATGGAAATTGAGCGCACTTAGCCGTAGGTGCGGCAATTAAAGCAAAACCTAAAAGATTCGCAACTAAAGGAGATAAAGTTGCTGTTTCCGCCCATGTTTCTAAATCGGAAAAATTCAAACTTCCTGCTAAGGTAGAGAGCGTTACTACTCCCATCAGCAGCGGCACATCTCCGACTCGCTTGGTTAAAAAAGCATCACGAGCGGCTGTCACTACCAATGGTTGAGCGTACCAAAAGCCTACTAGCAAGTAAGTTGAAAGTGTCAGCATTTCCAACAAAGCGTAAGTTAGAAGCAGCGAATCGCTAATTGCAATACCACTAATTGCTGCTTCAAAAAAACCGAGCAACCCGAAAAATCGAGCCATCGCCCAGTCTTTTTCCATGTAACCCAAAGCGTAAATTTGTGCTAGCAAACTCAGAAATGCCACTAACTCCATTGCGCCCGCACTCACGGTGGAGATTTCGATAGCAAAAGACAGGTCTAAGTCTGTTGCTTGCACCCAGTGTAGGAGCAATTGTTGAGGTGGTTGATTCCAAGTTTCTCGGAAAATCACCGATCCGTGTACAAAAGCTAAGACAGTCATTAGCAAATTGAAGTACGCTGCTGGTCTCGGCCCTGTTTTGCGAATGGTTCCTGTAGACCAAGGCAAAGTTAAAATTGCACCAATTAAGCCATATAAAGGTATCCACCAACAGCTTTGGAGGAGAAATTGATTCATTAATTTATCCTGGATATATTTGGAATTTACTACTGTCTTTATGCAAAAATCAATCGCGGGCGATCGCACGACACCCTAGAATTTCGGCTAAACTTGATTCTATATAGCAATCCTTGCAGGAGTCGTAAATCTTTTTACCCCACCCCAACCCTCCCCTTACTAAGGGGAGGGAGTAAGAAATTCACAAATGATTTAGGATTGCTATAGTTTTGGCAAAATAATTTGCACTAATTTTCACTATACCTTAAAGCACTCAAACTGAGAATTCTATCACTGAAAAATTACCTGTTACCAAAAAAGCGAACTCTACTTAACAAGTATTTGTACTTAGCGAACTCTCCAAATGCTACCTGCGTCTACTCCTCACTATGTTAAGTTTATTAAAAAAATGTTAAATCATTTTAAGTAACATAAAATAATTTAATTTTTGTTATTAAACATTATGATGTTAGTTTATATTGTCAAGGTAGACAGCTTGCCCTATTCTTAAAGGATAGGAAGCTTTAAACCGTTTTTCTAAATAATCTGGGCTCCCCCGTCCAATTTTAAAAATTGGTCAAAGATTTGTAACGGTAATTCCACTAATTCTCGATTAGGAGATTCAAAAATGTCAATTGCCGTGGGAATGATTGAGACCAAAGGTTTTCCAGCCGTTGTGGAAGCTGCCGACGCTATGGTCAAAGCTGCTCGTGTTACCCTCGTGGGCTATGAAAAAATCGGCAGTGCCCGCGTCACAGTAATTGTGCGTGGTAATGTGTCCGAAGTCCAAGCCTCAGTAGCAGCAGGAGTCGAATCCGTCAAACGGGTGAACGGCGGAGAAGTTGTCTCCACCCACATCATCGCCCGTCCCCACGAAAACCTCGAATATGTTTTGCCGATTCGCTACACCGAAGCAGTCGAGCAGTTCCGAGGCGACTAAGTTATCACCGCACGGAAACTTAGTTTCGTGAAAAATTAGTGCAAGCCTGGAAAAATCAGCGTTTAGTCCCCCAATATTGAATCAGGAGTAGAAAAAATGGCAATTGCAGTTGGCATGATCGAAACTTTAGGCTTCCCAGCAGTTGTGGAAGCCGCCGACGCGATGGTCAAGGCCGCTCGCGTCACCTTGGTAGGTTACGAAAAAATCGGTAGTGCTCGCGTTACAGTCATTGTAAGAGGAGATGTTTCGGAAGTGCAAGCTTCTGTTGCCGCCGGAGTCGAGTCTGTGAAGCGCGTTAACGGCGGACAAGTTATGTCCACCCACATCATCGCCCGTCCCCACGAAAATTTGGAGTATGTGCTACCCATTCGCTACACCGAAGCTGTGGAACAGTTCCGGGAAGGCGTGAGTGGCATTCGTCCTCTCAATAGATCTTAAGATAGGCGATCGTTCATCGGGCGTTTGGTAATTAAAAATTAAAAATTAAAAATTAAAAATTGTGATAATTTTTGATTTAGTATTTTTAATTTTTAATTGAAGAGGAAATGGAAGATTGGTTATTAGTCATTGGTCATTAGTCATTGGTCATTAGTCATTAGTCATTGGTCATTAGTCATTAGTCATTAGTCACTAGACAAATAACTCTAAACAACTGACAACCGACTGAGACAAGCTGATTAAAAAAAAGACGAATGACTATAAAAATGACAATTACCAATTACCAATTACCAATTACCAATTACCAATTACCTGTCACCTAAAATGCAAATGGCAAAAGTTCTCGGCACAGTCGTCAGTACCCAAAAAGAGCCTAGTCTTAGAGGATCAAAATTTCTACTGTTGCAATTCATCAATGAGGAAGGTTCGCCAGTTCCCGGATATGAGGTAGCCGCTGATTGTGTGGGCGCTGGTATCGATGAGTGGGTTTTAGTAACCAGGGGAAGCGCAGCCCGGATTGCGCCTGGAAGCGAAAACCGTCCGATCGATGCTTTGGTAGTAGGTATTATAGATACTGTCAATGTAGAAAACCGCCTCATTTACAGTAAAAAAGACGACGGATACCGCTAGTTGACAGTTGACAGTTGACCCTTCGACCCTTCGACCCTTCGACCCTTCGACCCTTCGACCCTTCGACCCTTCGACCCTTCGACCCTTCGACTACGCTCAGGGCGACGCTCCGCTCAGGGCGACTGAACAGTGAACAGCTAACAGTGAACAGCTAACAGCTAACACAACTAACAAAAAAATTTTTCAGTTCAGGAGAACTTAACTTATGGCAGTCCGCAGTGTTGCGGCTCCCCCAACGCCTTGGTCGAAAAACTTGGCTGAGCCCAAAATTAACGAAACCGCCTATGTACATTCCTTTTCTAACATTATTGGGGATGTTCATATCGGTTCTAAAGTGCTGATTGCTCCAGGGACATCTATCCGTGCTGATGAAGGCACTCCTTTTTATATCGGAGAAGGTACTAACATTCAAGACGGGGTAGTAATTCACGGTTTAGAGCAAGGCCGAGTCACAGGAGATGATGACAACTCTTATTCCGTTTGGGTGGGGAAAAATACTTCCCTGACTCACATGAGTTTAATTCACGGCCCAGCCTATGTGGGCGATGACTGTTTTATCGGTTTTCGCTCTACTGTGTTTAATGCCAGGGTGGGCAATGGTTGCATTGTGATGATGCACGTACTAATTCAAGATGTAGAGATTCCTCCCGGCAAGTATGTACCTTCGGGAGCTGTGATTACTAATCAACAGCAAGCCGATCGCCTGCCTGATGTTCTTGATTCTGATGTTAAATTTGCTACCCACGTTATCGGAGTTAACGACGCTCTGAGAACTGGTTATCGCTGTGCCGACAACATCGCTTGTTTGGCGCCTATTCGCAATGAACTTTCTAAAAATTCGGACATGACTCCAATCACTTATTCTACCCAATCCACCAGCCAATTGAGCAATTCGCTAGTCGATAGCGTCCGCAACCTGCTAGCTCAAGGATACAGCGTTGGAGCTGAACACGCCGACCAACGACGTTTCCGCACCGGTTCTTGGCGCACTTGTGGCCCCATCTCGTCTACCCGCGAATCTGAAGTAATCAATGCTTTGTCGGCTTGTATGAGCGAACATCAAGGGGAATACGTCCGCTTGATCGGGATTGATACTAAAGCCAAGCGCCGCGTACTTGAAGAAATCGTGCAAAGACCGGGCGACAATGGTTCTAATGGCTCTAACGGCTCTAACGGCGCGACAACTCACCAATCTAATGGCAAAGTTGCCCAAGCGACCCACCAAAATGGCGCTGCTGCGTCAAATGGTAAATTGACTGGAGATTTCGTGGGAACTGTTCGTAGCTTGCTAGCTCAAGGCTACAAGGTGGGGACAGAACACGCTGACCAACGACGTTTTCGCACTAGCTCTTGGCAAAGTGGGGCTTCTGTGCAAGGGCATAATGAATCTGAGGCGATCGCGACTTTGGAAGCTGTGATGCGCCAGTACCCAGGAGAGTATGTGCGTTTGATCGGGATTGATCCGAAGGCTAAACGCCGGGTGGTTGAAGAAATTATTCAGCGCCCAGATGGCCCGGTTGCTCAATCGGCTCAACCAGCAGCGACAGGCTCTTATAAAGCAACTTCGACTACAACAAATAGTAGTGGAGTGTTGAGTGGGAAGACGATCGACCAAATTCGCAATTTGCTTTCTCAAGGATACAAAATTGGCACGGAACACGCTGATGCGCGCCGTTTCCGCACTGGTTCTTGGAACAGTTGCGCTCCGATCGCATCCAATCGCGAATCGGAAGTAATTTCGGCTCTTGAAACTTGTCTGAAAGAACACAGCGGCGATTATGTCCGCTTGTTGGGAATTGATTCCAAGGCTAAGCGCCGGGTGCTTGAAGAGATTATTCAGCGTCCTTAATTGGAAATTAATTAGCATTGTTATCTCGTTAATTAGTTTGTGAGTTAACGAGATAACAATGCTAGTAAATTGCCGTTAAATCGGAAATTGTTAGAAAGATAGATTGATAATTATTGCTGAAAACTAGGCATTTTATCTATCAATTAATAGAGTGAAAAATATCGGTGTTAAACCTAAAATCCTAAATCTAAAATGGTTAAGTTGAATGTATTTATCGCCACTACAATTAAGTAGTAATTTTCAGGTTTGTATCAGTGGTGATGTGGTTGTTGATGAGGGTGCTGCGATCGCCCCTGGAGTGATCCTACGAGCAGATCCAGATAGCCGGATCTCGATCGCCGCAGGTGCTTGTATTGGCATGGGTGTAATCATTCATGCCAACGCGCAAGGTACTCTGGAAATAGGAGCGGGCGTGATTCTCGGTGCTGGGGTTTTGATAGTGGGCACTGGTGCGATCGGGGCAAATGCCTGTATCGGTGCGGCAACAACTATAATTAATCCTTGTGTTGACAAAATGCAAATTTTGCCCGCAGGTTCTTTGATTGGAGATGGTGGCCGCCCAGTCACAGCAGAAGTAACCGCAGAAGCAACCGCAGAACCAGAAACCCCCGCAGTCAGTACGCCACCAGTCGAAAAACCTGTGAAAGAAACACCAGAGGTCGATCGCACCAAGCCTCAAAGGCCACCTGAGACAACCTCATCCCCCGAATCAGCGCCTCGACAGCAACCTCCTCAACCCGGAGAAATGCCAACCATTTTGTACGGACAAGCTCACATCAATCGGTTGCTGGGAACCCTGTTTCCACACCGCCAAGCTTTTAATCGATCAGAGGAAAACGGTCAAACTTTAGGAAGCGGTTCGGAGTAGTCGTTTTTTCGGCAGAAAGCAGCTATCCTGAAGGCAGAAAGATCAAATATAAATAGGTAATCTAATATTATTGGTCGCCCAGCAATTTTTAAGACCTTGTAGCAGAAATATGTATCTTGCAGCTCGTGTAATCTGTCTGATCGTCTGACACACTAAAACTATAAACAAATTTCTATTTTTGGAAGTTTCTAAGGGTCATAGAAGATGAACGGACAAACAAATAATCATGGTAGCGAATCGCAATCTCAGCGCCAGGAATACTTCAAAGACACAGCTTTGGGTTTGGTATCGACCAAAAGCTTTCCGGCGATTGTTGGGACTGCTGACATGATGCTGAAGTCGGCTGGGGTGATTTTAGTAGGATATGAAAAAATCGGTTCTGGTCACTGTACTGCGATCGTCCGGGGTAGAATTGCGGATGTTCGTTTGGCTGTAGAAGCAGGAGCTCAGACAGCCGAACAGTTTGGTCAATTTGTTTCTAAGTTGGTGATTGCTAGGCCTTTGGCTAATTTGGAAGTGGTTTTGCCGATCGGCTTTCGGCTAACTCAACTATCCGAAAGTGGCAGTTATTCTCGTCTGAGCAATCAAGCAGTCGGTTTGCTCGAAACGCGGGGATTTCCTGCAATGGTGGGAGCTTGCGATGCTATGCTCAAATCCGCAGACGTACACTTAGCAGCTTATGAGAAAATTGGCGCTGGTTTGTGCACGGCCATTATTCGCGGTGCCGTAGCAGATGTGGTCGTGGCTGTCGAAGCAGGAATGTACGAAGCTGAGCGCATTGGTGAGTTGAACGCGGTGATGGTAATTCCGAGGCCTTTGGAAGATTTGGAACAAACTTTGCCACTGGCGAGTTGCTGGATTGAGCAGCGTCAACCTGTAATGATGCCGATGTCGGTTAAGGAAAAGCAACAAGAATTGATTCAACTTCCAGATTTGCAGAAGTTGACAATTTCTGTGGAAGAGGAAATTAATCGGTAGTTGACATTCTCCCCCGTTAAGGGAAGAATCTCAAATGTCAACTACAGTTCATCTGGATCGATCCCCATAGCCCTTAACCTCTCGGCTAAACGTTGTGTTCGCTGTTGGGCTTGTTCAGTTTGCTGTTGAGCGAGTTCTTTCTCCTGTCGTTGTTGTTCAGTTTGCTGCTGAGCGAGTTCTTTTTCCTGTCGTTGTTGTTCGGCTTGCTGTTGAGCGACTTCTGTCTGCTGGCGTTGCTGTTCGGCTTGCTGGCGCGCTTGTTCGGCTTGCTGTTGAGCGAGTTCTTTCTGCTGGCGTTGTTGCTCGGTGGGAGTCTGAACCCAACTGCCATTAGCATCATACCAGCGCAGCCACGATCGCTCCAAACCTTCAAAAGTACCTAGCCAAAGTCCCAAACCCAATTGAATCTCCGGCATCCAAACCCGTGGTTCTGCTAAAATTAACTCTTCATAGCGATCGCCCGTCAAGACAAAAGCCCGCAGATTATTAGTTGCTCCATCAAACACTATATAATAAGGAACCCTGAGAATCTGTTCGTAAACTTGCCATTTAGTTGGAGGTTGACCAAGCCCTCTCACTGTTTGTCCTAAATCTTCATTTTCCGTTCCCGGTGACAACAGTTCCACCACTACAAAAGGACTGACTTCTTCTTGCCAAATAACATAGGATTTCCGCAATTCTTGCGTTTGGTAAAACCTGTCAACACCAACCACGCCAAACCAATCAGGTCTTTTGTACCACTGAGTGTGACGGACATCAAAATATAGATTTAAGTCGCTGGCAACAAATACCAGTTCGATCAGATAATTAGACGGACGAAAAGTATATTCTAGACAACGAGATTGCCAAAGATGATATAAATCGGGCAAACCAGAATCCTCCGGGTGTTCGCTTGGGAGATCGTACATCGTTGGGAGTACGTTTTTGGGAGTTGGAGACTGTTCGGTTTGATACATAGTTGCTCATCTCCTAGGTGCGGGTAGAAAAGATGCGAATTCATGCCGTTCGATCGAGAAATCTCAACTTTTGTTCGGATTAACCTTAGATTAACCGATCTCTTAAGAAGCGATCGATCGCTTAATCCTGTTTTTGCTAGATAGCCTAGAATCAATTTATGGGTATTCTAATAACAGGTGGCAAAAAAAACATTCAACAGTTGTCCAACTAAAAACTGAGTCTAAACGAATCAACTCCCAGAATCTAGCAATCCTGTAAGTTTAACCTATGAACCTAAAGCAATTTTACAAACGCGGCTTACACAGCGCCAAGAAAGGAAACTACGAAGCGGCACTAGGCGACTTTGAGCAAATATTGCAACTAAACCCAGCAGATGCCAAAGCCTATAACAATCGTGGCTTGGTCTACTATTACATGAAAGACTACCAGAAAGCAATTGCTGACCTCAGCCAAGCACTGGATATCAATCCTAACTTGTTTGAGGCATACTTGAATAGAGGCAATGCTTGGCGACATCTCGGAGAACACGAAAAAGCAATTGAAGATCTCAATAGTGCTTTAGCAAATAATCCTGACAGCCACGCTATCTACAACAACCGTGGACTGGTACTTGCTAATTTAGGAAATTACGAAGAAGCAATTGAAGACTACGATCGAGCACTATCGATCAATTCCCAAAATTATAAAACCTATTACAACCGGGGACGTGCTTACTACCTTTTGGGCAACAAGGAGGCAGCAATTGAGAATTTCAACGAAACGTTACGGCTGAATCCTAGATATATCAAAGCTTACATCAATCGCGGTCTCTCGCATCATCAACTAGGAGACAATCCGGCTGCGATCGCAGATTACGACAGTGCGATCGGTATCGATCCTGAAAATGTCTATGCCTACTATAACAGAGGTTGTGTTCGTTACAAGCTAAAACAGATGAAGCTTGCCATTGAAGACTTTGACAAGGCAGTGGAAATCGATCCGAGCTATGTTAAAGCTTATCTCAACCGGGGTTTAGCTCTGTATAAACTTGGAGATGTTATGACAGCGAACAAGGATTTTTACCACGTAATGTGCATTAATGCTGAAGCTTATTCATACTATCAAGCACAGCGCTGCACACCGGATATTAATTCCTACTTCAAGGAAGCGCCACAAATGGAATCGAATAATGCTGTGGAATACTATAACACCACATTAAATAATACCATATCAACTTCATTCAGTTCGGCAGCATTAAACTCGGTTTGGAATCAAGAAGATTTGGACAAAAGAGATTCTATTATTTGTGAAGGTGAATTTATGAATGATTGAGTCGATAGTCCGTAAGTATGTCAACCTAATCAGGGCTTGCTGGATAAGTGCAGAAAGGTTACACGGCCTGGTTATGCGATCGATCGTGCGATCGAGAAAAGTGTGCAAGATAAACAGGTAAAGCCGGAAGTTGAGATGTTTGTCGATCGCCTTCGCGGCCGTTTTGGCAAATAAATATCGGAAATTTGCCGCAGATTTAGGGAATTGAGACAAAGTGCGATCGCCCTTAAATCCAAAAAAGACCAAAAAAGGGCGATCGTCCTTAAATCCAAACCAATACTCATCCGCATCCATCAGCGTATATCCGCCACCATCTGCGGTTAAAGTTCCAAAGTAATTAACAAGGGCGATGTCTAGATTGTAAAGATATCGTCAACCTTAATGCTGTCTGGCAAATAGCCAATAAATTTCTAGTAAAAAAAATAAACCCTCATACCCACAGCCTCTGAGGGAGGTCTAAATTATGTCCACATGGAAAAGATCCGACTTTTCCGACTTTAAGATCCGACTTTTCCGACTTTACAGAGGCAGAGGCCGGAAGCAATGATAGAGATAGGGAAAGCCGACCCACGATGTCTAGATTGTAAAGATATCGTAAACCTGGATGTTGTGTTGCGAACTGTTAAATAAAAATATGCTATGAAAGATATGTCTGTGGTATGATACATTTAGGTTGCATCTAATGTTACAGAAACCCATTTCCACGGGAAGCCAGTGAGATCCCACTTCATATCAGGACTACCCCGCTCAGGCTCTACTTTACTGGCTGCACTACTACGACAAAATCCCCGGTTTCACAGCGCTATGACTTCCCCTATTGGGGGCGCAAGTCGATCGAATGTTGTCAGCCATGAGCGAAGACAATCAGTTTTTCGTTAATTAGGACACGGCATTGCCGTGTCCCTACAAGATTATTTTGGGTAGGGAAACGGCACTGCCGTGTCCTCTATATTATTCCGGTGCAACCGGAATTGATATGAGGCGGGGGTTTCAACCCCTGCCGGACTTGGATGTAAACAATAGATATAAAGGATTTAAGCAACCATGAACTTATCAACCGCGAACAAGCAAATTATTTTCGTAGACTCCTCAGTACAGGATTATCAAAGCCTGATTCAAGGCATCGATCGCGCTCAAATTTTCATTTAAAATGAAAATTTGAGCGCGATCGACCAAATTACTAACGCCTTGGCAGATCAAAAAGATATTGAAGCAGTTCATATAGTTTCTCACGGCAGCGAAGGCACGCTAAATCTGGGTACAGATATCTTTAATAAAGAGCTGTTAGAAAAAAAACTCGAACACTTGCAACAGTGGGGAAAGGCTCTCTCTTCAAAAGCCGATTTCCTTTTATATGGTTGCAATCTTGCAGCAGGCGCGATCGGACTTGCTTTCATTCGCCGTTTTGCCGAACTCACCCAAGCAAATGTCGCTGCTTCTAGCACGAAAATAGGGAACGTCAGACTAGGAGGAAACTGGAACTTAGACGTACAAATCGGCAAAATTGCTGCTTGGCTACCATTCCAACCCGCAGCCCTATCAGCTTACAGTGGCGTGTTAGCTACCTATACCGTTCTGCCAGGAGATGTCTCAAATACGGGTTCCGGTTTGAATGGAGGATTACTTTGGGCAATTAACCAAGCTAATAGCACAGCAGCAAATGATATTATTAACCTAGCTTCCGGCAGTACCTACACCCTAACAGCTCTGAACAATACAACCGGAGGCAATAATGGTTTACCAGTAATTTTAGGTACCAGCACTGGTGGCACATTAACAATTACTGGCAATGGAGCCACAATTACACGCAGCGGAGCAGCACCCAGTTTCCGCATCTTCAATGTTAACTCCAGCGGTAACTTAACCCTAGATAATCTTACTGTTAGTAATGGTCTAACTTCAGCAGGCGGTTCTGCTGGGGGACTCTACCTTAATAACAGTGCTGTAGTAACAATAAATAATAGCACATTTAGGAACAATCAAGGTTTATCCGATGGAGGTGCAATTTTTAGTCAAGGCGGTCAATTAACTATTAACAATAGCACTTTCACAGCTAATTCATCGGAAGTAAGCGGCGGAGCAATTGTTAATGCTAGTGGCACAGCAAACATCAGGAATTCAACATTATCCGGCAATACCGCCAGAAACGATGGGGGATCTATTATTACTTGGAGTTTTGGTAATACCACTATTATCAACTCAACAATTACTAATAATACGGCTGATAGTGATGCCAACAACACAGGGAACGGTGGTGGACTTTTAAATGTAAGTGGGAGTACAACTACAGTCAGAAATACCATTATTGCTGGAAATACTGATACTTCTCCTACTACTAAAAACCCTGATGTAGCTGGTACATTCAGTGACGGTAGTGGCAACTTAATTGGTAATAATACAGGGAGCACCAGCTTTACAACGAGTACCAAAGTAGGCACAAGTGGAAGTCCCCTCAATGCTCTCTTAAATGCCCTAGCTAACAATGGTGGCCCTACTCAAACCCATTCTTTGCAAGCCGGTAGCCCAGCCCTTGATGCTGGTAATAACGCTAACGCCAGTAGTTTAACCTTAGATCAGCGCGGGACAGGTTACAGCCGAATCGTGAATAGTACAGTTGATATCGGTGCCTATGAAGATCAAACACCTGACACCACAGCACCCACAGCCGCCAGTTTCACCCCCGCAGACAACGCCACCGCTGTTGCAGTTGCTGCTAATTTAGTAGTCACCTTGAGTGAAGCCGTACAGAAAGGCACTGGCAATATTGTCATCAAGAAAGTTTCCGATAACTCAGTTGTAGAAACCATTGATGTCACCTCAGCCAATGTCACGGTTAGCGGCAGTACCGTCACCATTAATCCCACAGCCAATTTAGTTGAGGGTACAGATTACTACGTAGAAATTGCTAGCGGTGCAATTAAAGACTTAGCAGGTAACAATTATGTCGGCACTACAGGCACCACTGCTTGGAATTTCACCACAGTCGCTGACACCACACCCCCCACAGCAGCCACTTTCACACCCCTAGATAACGCCACTGGTGTTGCAGTTACAGCTAATTTAGTCGTCACCTTGAATGAAGCCGTCCAAAAAGGCACTGGCAATATTGTCATCAAGAAAGTCTCAGCTAATGTCACCGTTAGCGGTAGTACCGTCACAGTTAATCCAACTATTGACTTAGTTAACGGCACTGATTACTACGTTGAAATTGCCGCCGGTGCGATTAAAGACTTAGCAGGTAACAATTATGCCGGTACTACAGGCCCAACCACTTGGAATTTCACCACAGTCGCTGACACCACACCCCCCACAGCAGCCACTTTCACCCCCGCAGATAACGCCAC
>REAP01000147.1 GCA_004294385.1 Oscillatoriales cyanobacterium
AACGGGTAGGTGTTAAAATAGGGGTATCAAATTTTTCGGCTGAAACTGATGTGCAGCAAGAGTTTGATGCCCCTAGTCTCAAAAAACGATTCACGGAAAGTCTGAAAGCTTTACAGGATAACGTTTTTGGAGTAAGTATGGAAAAGTGGCGGTTGACAAGTCGAAGAGTGGAATGGTACTTTTGTTTTAGGTTCACGGAACAGCACCTTGAAAACCAAATAGAGCAAGGCTTCTGGAGCGGGCGGCCGCAATAAACCTAAATCCCTATCAGGGATTGAAACTTTGTATAGTGGTTCGATCGCCATCTTATGCCGACCAGGAGCCGCAATAAACCTAAATCCCTATCAGGGATTGAAACATCGACGGGCGATCGATATAGCTCGCAGTTTTGGTGAAGCCGCAATAAACCTAAATCCCTATCAGGGATTGAAACACTCTTTCATCACCCGACTCATTCGTGAGGGATGCCGCAATAAACCTAAATCCCTATCAGGGATTGAAACAGGCTCAAGGTTTGCCGCTTGAAGAAATAGGAGGGCCGCAATAAACCTAAATCCCTATCAGGGATTGAAACTTAACCCATACATGGTTCCGACATGGAAATCGACTGCCGCAATAAACCTAAATCCCTATCAGGGATTGAAACGAATTTTTGGCTGATGTTGATTTGAGTAAGTCCAGCCGCAATAAACCTAAATCCCTATCAGGGATTGAAACATAAATGCTGTAGTTGACTCTACTACTATTAGCGCCGCAATAAACCTAAATCCCTATCAGGGATTGAAACGTCTATGAACGTATCAATTGAAACCTGGAAAGGTTTATCTAGCCGCAATAAACCTAAATCCCTATCAGGGATTGAAACTTTATTCGCTCAGTCTCCTCGCCCAGAAATCCTTTTGGCCGCAATAAACCTAAATCCCTATCAGGGATTGAAACTTTCTATGCCTATTCCCAGATTTCCGGCTTCTGCCGCAATAAACCTAAATCCCTATCAGGGATTGAAACATGTGTTCCAAGCAGTGAATCACGATCGCAAATCGGCCGCAATAAACCTAAATCCCTATCAGGGATTGAAACAAAATTGCGATCGCGAAGGTGACGAGATAATTTTTCAGCCGCAATAAACCTAAATCCCTATCAGGGATTGAAACAAAGTCAGCAATCGCACGTAGTTGGTGTAAGTCGGCCGCAATAAACCTAAATCCCTATCAGGGATTGAAACTTACCGCTGCTGCTTTGAGTTCGTCAGCTCTGTGCCGCAATAAACCTAAATCCCTATCAGGGATTGAAACTTTTCAATCTGGTACAACTGCTGAAACTTTTCCCTAGGCCGCAATAAACCTAAATCCCTATCAGGGATTGAAACGAAATTTTTGATTCCCAGACGGCGTTAGTATGGGGAAATCAAGCCGCAATAAACCTAAATCCCTATCAGGGATTGAAACGCGGGATGCTTGGGTTTTTCGGTTTCTGGGACGATTCGGCCGCAATAAACCTAAATCCCTATCAGGGATTGAAACTCATATTCGATCGCCCCAACAACTGAAGTAGTGCGATGCCGCAATAAACCTAAATCCCTATCAGGGATTGAAACGATCGTTCTAAAGCAGCCGCCTTGGAAGGTGAAGCGGGCCGCAATAAACCTAAATCCCTATCAGGGATTGAAACTGGCAAGAAAGCTGTGGCGACGAAGGAATCAAATAGCCGCAATAAACCTAAATCCCTATCAGGGATTGAAACCATTGATTAATAATCTCCATCAAATTGAATTGACTCAGCCGCAATAAACCTAAATCCCTATCAGGGATTGAAACGGAATAACTTAGAAGAGGCCAATAAAGATGACTACAGCCGCAATAAACCTAAATCCCTATCAGGGATTGAAACCCGGCAAGATTGAAGCTCCTAGCAAGCGCTCGTTAGCCGCAATAAACCTAAATCCCTATCAGGGATTGAAACAGCTATAGAAGGCGTTACAGGCTTCTATCAAATCAAGCCGCAATAAACCTAAATCCCTATCAGGGATTGAAACCCGGACTTATTGGCTGCTGGTAAGCGTCAAGAAGTGATCGGCCGCAATAAACCTAAATCCCTATCAGGGATTGAAACGAATTATCTTCATCAAGTGCCAGTATTATGTAGGCCGCAATAAACCTAAATCCCTATCAGGGATTGAAACAGAGCCACTGCCAACTAGCTTTTTTGGGACGGGATTCACGCCGCAATAAACCTAAATCCCTATCAGGGATTGAAACTTTATCTAAATCTAACTTGCCTGACAAGCTTACAAGCCGCAATAAACCTAAATCCCTATCAGGGATTGAAACAGAATCGCAGCTAACCAGCCTAGAAAGCCGTGTGCCGCAATAAACCTAAATCCCTATCAGGGATTGAAACTCTCACGCGCCGCGACATCTGCACGGCTTCATTAAGCCGCAATAAACCTAAATCCCTATCAGGGATTGAAACCCGGATCTGACAAATAGCAGTCCAAACAGCGCGCCGCAATAAACCTAAATCCCTATCAGGGATTGAAACAAAATTTTTGCCAGGGGACGCGAAGGACAAACAGGGGCCGCAATAAACCTAAATCCCTATCAGGGATTGAAACTTTAAGAAGCCAACTCCTGCAACTAATCCCTATGCCGCAATAAACCTAAATCCCTATCAGGGATTGAAACTTGAGGAACCGTCACCTGCATTGCCAAGCCTTGAGGGACTTCCATTGCCGCAATAAACCTAAATCCCTATCAGGGATTGAAACAGCGAGTATCAGTAATGACCGATTTAATCTGCATAAAGCCGCAATAAACCTAAATCCCTATCAGGGATTGAAACTCAATAATTCAGCGGCTTCTGTTAACAATATTCGCCGCAATAAACCTAAATCCCTATCAGGGATTGAAACTAAATTTGAGGGACTGAGCGCGGCAAGGTGGCGATCAACAAGCCGCAATAAACCTAAATCCCTATCAGGGATTGAAACGCAAACTAGCTTGATCCGCGATCGCAGTCTTAAGCCGCAATAAACCTAAATCCCTATCAGGGATTGAAACGCCAGACATTCAAACCACATACAACCAACAAATGAGCCGCAATAAACCTAAATCCCTATCAGGGATTGAAACTTTTAATTCTGTCGGTACTCTGATCGGCGTTGTGCCGCAATAGCCGCAATAAACCTAAATCCCTATCAGGGATTGAAACGCATCCCGCTGTTACAGATTGGTATGTATGGCTACCAGATGCCGCAATAAACCTAAATCCCTATCAGGGATTGAAACAAGCTCTAGCCTGATCTTTTCGGCTTCTTCAAAAGCCGCAATAAACCTAAATCCCTATCAGGGATTGAAACAAGAGAGGCAACCCAAGCATCCCAAATTTCAAGCGCCGCAATAAACCTAAATCCCTATCAGGGATTGAAACGCCCCATTTGCCATGTGAATATTTCCCCTGTTTGGCCGCAATAAACCTAAATCCCTATCAGGGATTGAAACTGAGCCGACACAGATCCATTCCGCATCGTACCCAGCCGCAATAAACCTAAATCCCTATCAGGGATTGAAACAGTCTGACGCGGTGCAGCTTCTCGATCGCTAGTTCAGCCGCAATAAACCTAAATCCCTATCAGGGATTGAAACCTGCCGTAGCGATCCAGTGTTATCGGCTGCAATTTCACCGCCGCAATAAACCTAAATCCCTATCAGGGATTGAAACAAAAATGGAAAAGCATCAGCCTGCCGTAAATCTGCAGCCGCAATAAACCTAAATCCCTATCAGGGATTGAAACGTTCCATTCGAGACCCGAAGTGAGTATTTTCCTCTTTCGCCGCAATAAACCTAAATCCCTATCAGGGATTGAAACTCGATCATATATGATCGAAACTCTCTAGTTTTGGAAAGCCGCAATAAACCTAAATCCCTATCAGGGATTGAAACGCAGCGCAAAAACCAAAAAGCCCCCGGAAAAAACCAGCCGCAATAAACCTAAATCCCTATCAGGGATTGAAACGCCAAGTGCCTTTGATTATCAAATAATTATTCGCGCCGCAATAAACCTAAATCCCTATCAGGGATTGAAACTTCCAAGTAGTCAGGCAAACTGCACCTCGCTTGGCCGCAATAAACCTAAATCCCTATCAGGGATTGAAACGATGCCCTAAACGCGATCGCCCAACCAAACATCGCCGCAATAAACCTAAATCCCTATCAGGGATTGAAACCATATGGCGACAGACGTTCCAACTACACTTTTTTGCCGCAATAAACCTAAATCCCTATCAGGGATTGAAACCTCGTACCTAACAGGATTCTACCATGATGCAAAGCCGCAATAAACCTAAATCCCTATCAGGGATTGAAACAGCCACGGCTGGACAGACCAACGAAGAAGGGATGATGCCGCAATAAACCTAAATCCCTATCAGGGATTGAAACTCTACTGTATTTTGGATTCTGCAAGTAACCTGTTGGGCCGCAATAAACCTAAATCCCTATCAGGGATTGAAACGCTATAGGCGGGTTTGTAACAATTTCGCCAACAATGCCGCAATAAACCTAAATCCCTATCAGGGATTGAAACCCCTAATCCGGCAAGTGTTCGGGCGTGGCTGACAAAGATAAGCCGCAATAAACCTAAATCCCTATCAGGGATTGAAACGATTAAAGCGAACCATCAAGCTAAAGGACAAGTGCAGCCGCAATAAACCTAAATCCCTATCAGGGATTGAAACGTTAGATTTATTGGCATGGGCACTGGGAACAAATCGGCCGCAATAAACCTAAATCCCTATCAGGGATTGAAACGTGATACAAAGCTTTGAAAGCCTTATGGAGTAAGCCGCAATAAACCTAAATCCCTATCAGGGATTGAAACCTAACAGTGCTAAGATTTTCTTTTTGATGTTGTCTGCTGAGCCGCAATAAACCTAAATCCCTATCAGGGATTGAAACGCCTAAAAAAATGGCTGCTTCATCAAACAAAAGCCGCAATAAACCTAAATCCCTATCAGGGATTGAAACGGCACTGACTATTGGTTCGCTTATACCAGCGAAGCAACTAATGCCGCAATAAACCTAAATCCCTATCAGGGATTGAAACGGCACTGACTATTGGTTCGCTTATACCAGCGAAGCAACGCCGCAATAAACCTAAATCCCTATCAGGGATTGAAACGCTATCGGTAAGTTTTTGCACTGCCAAAACAGTGCCGCAATAAACCTAAATCCCTATCAGGGATTGAAACAAAGATATTAGTAAAGCTTCTGTTGCGCTTGCCGTTGAGCCGCAATAAACCTAAATCCCTATCAGGGATTGAAACTAATTTATCTACAGCTTGACCGAGAGCAAAAATAGCTTGCCGCAATAAACCTAAATCCCTATCAGGGATTGAAACCAATTGAGCGGGTGATAAATCAGCACCACTCTGGCCGCAATAAACCTAAATCCCTATCAGGGATTGAAACTTTCGGTAATCGCTTCGTAACCAGCAAGTTGACGGCCGCAATAAACCTAAATCCCTATCAGGGATTGAAACAAAAAAACGATCGCACCCACGCTATACAAGTGCGATCGCGCCGCAATAAACCTAAATCCCTATCAGGGATTGAAACAAAATAAATATAGAAACAAGAACAATCTAGCAATAGCCGCAATAAACCTAAATCCCTATCAGGGATTGAAACGTACAAATAGGGAATGCAATTTTAGCAAATCACGCTGCGCCGCAATAAACCTAAATCCCTATCAGGGATTGAAACGATCGCCGCCTCTAGAATTGGAATCAGTTTTTTTGCGCCGCAATAAACCTAAATCCCTATCAGGGATTGAAACTATTCAAACTTTAAGGTGAAATCCAATGGGCGAACTAATTAGCCGCAATAAACCTAAATCCCTATCAGGGATTGAAACAATAAATTTACCCCACCTGTCTGCGTTTGATCGAGCGTGCCGCAATAAACCTAAATCCCTATCAGGGATTGAAACGCCGCCAAGCATACACCCGTCAACAAACAAACCTTATATTTGGGCCGCAATAAACCTAAATCCCTATCAGGGATTGAAACAGGCTTCCCCGTTCGTGGCGCTACGGGAAAAATCAGCCGCAATAAACCTAAATCCCTATCAGGGATTGAAACTTTCTTGATATCTCAAAAGACATATAAGAAAAAGCCGCAATAAACCTAAATCCCTATCAGGGATTGAAACGATCGGCCAGCAGTACACGCAGCCGAAATGGGGAGAGCCGCAATAAACCTAAATCCCTATCAGGGATTGAAACTCATAATAATTATGGAAATACCCCCCAGCATCACCAGGCCGCAATAAACCTAAATCCCTATCAGGGATTGAAACTTTTTCATCAACATAGGAGACAACCATGACTACCGAATCTAGCCGCAATAAACCTAAATCCCTATCAGGGATTGAAACGTCGGCGTAGGCAATGACAAACACCCTTTGTCTCGCCGCAATAAACCTAAATCCCTATCAGGGATTGAAACGCACTCATCTGAATACAATCTGTCAGATTAGCAATGCCGCAATAAACCTAAATCCCTATCAGGGATTGAAACGCTTTGACTGAACCCGAACCTGAACCTGAAACTAGCCGCAATAAACCTAAATCCCTATCAGGGATTGAAACATTTTGCCTTTTATCCTTTGCCAAAGGGTAGGTGCCGCAATAAACCTAAATCCCTATCAGGGATTGAAACTTCGCAACAAGCAGATATTGAAATGTGCTGACAGCCGCAATAAACCTAAATCCCTATCAGGGATTGAAACTCGACATCTGCATTTGCATCCCAAACTTGTGCCATGAGCCGCAATAAACCTAAATCCCTATCAGGGATTGAAACAATTTTAGCGACAATGCCTGCAACCAGTTTACGCCTTTTGAGCCGCAATAAACCTAAATCCCTATCAGGGATTGAAACGATACGCGCGCCATCCAAGATTATCTTGGTCACGTCAAGCCGCAATAAACCTAAATCCCTATCAGGGATTGAAACAATAAATTGCAGGCTCCTACTGTAAAACTTTTGAGCCGCAATAAACCTAAATCCCTATCAGGGATTGAAACAAGACCTAATTCCTCAAGCTTTGCGAGACTTCGGCCGCAATAAACCTAAATCCCTATCAGGGATTGAAACTCTAGCAAAGACTTCTCGCTGATGCACGTTTCCAGCCGCAATAAACCTAAATCCCTATCAGGGATTGAAACAAGGAAAATGCGACGCTTTATTCTTGATTGAGCCCGAAGCCGCAATAAACCTAAATCCCTATCAGGGATTGAAACCGGGCTTGCCAAGGATTGAGCGAACAGGAAATCTTAAAGCCGCAATAAACCTAAATCCCTATCAGGGATTGAAACAATAATTGACAATCCCCCCATTTACTAACATTAAATCATGCCGCAATAAACCTAAATCCCTATCAGGGATTGAAACGTTGGCTACGGCTTCAGCACTCCATCGCCTGCTATACTGCCGCAATAAACCTAAATCCCTATCAGGGATTGAAACTACCCAAACAGCAAGATAATTCTGTCCGTCTTGAGCCGCAATAAACCTAAATCCCTATCAGGGATTGAAACTTAATATAGTATACCAGAACGATATACTATATCAGGCCGCAATAAACCTAAATCCCTATCAGGGATTGAAACTGAGTAATTGGTAGCGACGATCGCCAGTACAAATAAGCCGCAATAAACCTAAATCCCTATCAGGGATTGAAACGAGAAGTACAATAAGCGGTATGGGGACAAAAATAGCCGCAATAAACCTAAATCCCTATCAGGGATTGAAACCTGACCTGTAACCAATAAGAAGATTGTCAAGAACAAAGCCGCAATAAACCTAAATCCCTATCAGGGATTGAAACGCTATTGCAGAGCTGAAAGAATTGCCCAATATCCAAAAGCCACAACGCCGCAATAAACCTAAATCCCTATCAGGGATTGAAACCTATCGATCGTGATTTTGAAATCGATACCGTGAGCCGCAATAAACCTAAATCCCTATCAGGGATTGAAACCAACGGATATTGATCGGGAGCTTGAGTTAACTGTTTTGCCGCAATAAACCTAAATCCCTATCAGGGATTGAAACGTATTTGTCGTTAGCTCCATCTCTTTAGTAATCCTTGCCTTGCCG
Source organism: Oscillatoriales cyanobacterium (assembly GCA_004294385.1). GTDB lineage: Bacteria > Cyanobacteriota > Cyanobacteriia > Cyanobacteriales > Microcoleaceae > Microcoleus. The sequence goes on from REAP01000147.1 coordinate 8,164, forward strand.
CAATAAACCTAAATCCCTATCAGGGATTGAAACTTTTGTTAGCTAAGTGTTGGGTTATCGAGTGGTTAACAGTTAACAGTCAACAGTTAACAGTTAACAGTTAACAGTTAACAGTTAACAGTTAACAACCACCTGACGGTGCTACCGGAATTGATATTACTCAAACTCTCAAAACAGGTCTTTCAGGATTTTCAGGATTAGGAACTAGACGCTGATTCTTGCAATCTACCAGCAAATCCAAAGTTTCCAACACCGTTTGACCAATTAGCACCATATCCCCCAAAACCATCGCTGCCTCGATCGTCTCCCGCCCTTCTATTTCAATGATCATAGGTTCAGTTAATCCCACTGCTTCTTGTCTCCCATCAGCATATTTGGCTATTTCCTGACTCCGAATTCTTAAGCCCAAGTGTTCGCAGACTTCTACAGGAATTGCTGTGCGTACTGCACCAGTATCTATCAGTGCTTCTGCTTCATACACGCGCAATAGATTTGGATTGAGCAATCCTCGACTCACTAAGGCTTCATCAATGGCATTTGTTAGCTTGACTTTGACTCGAACTGCACCCATGTTTTTGCTGATTTGAATTCGATCGCAATTTATCATGAAAATCGCCTCTCTTTTCGTCTACAAAGTCTACCTCTAATTCTAGCTTTAAATTAATGCAGCCACAGGTTTTAACCTGTAGGCTGCAACCGCCGCACCTAAAATATCTCTAAAGATTACAGTCCAGGACGCAATATCAACCTTAAATCAATGATTTGAGATTGCTTCACTACGTTCGCAATGACATGAAATCATAGCAATGACATGAAATCATAGCAATGACATGAAATCATAGCAATGACATGAAATCATAGCAATGACATGAAATCATAGCAAGACATGAAATCATAGCAATGATATAAAATCATAGTAGGTGCGTCCATGACTAGATTATTGATCTTCAGCATAGATAAATCGATACAATTCACTAGGATCAGGCTCAGGGCTTTTCTCAGCAAAATCTACCGCATCATCGATTACTGCTTCAATCTTTTTCTCGATCGCCTTTAATTCCTCAGCAGTAGCCAAAGCGCGATCGATCAAATCAGCAGCCAACTTCTTAATCGGATCGCGAGGGAACCAATATTCCTTCTCTTCCTTAGAACGCAACTCATCAGGATCGGCCAAAGAATGCCCGCGAAAACGATAAGTCAAAGCCTCAATCAAAGTCGGCCCTTCCCCAGCCCGCGCCCGCGCCACAGCTTCTTTTGCAACTTCTCGCACCGCCAAAACATCCATCCCGTCAACCTCAAAACCAGCCATACCAAAAGCATGAGCCTTCTTGTAAATTAGCGGGTCAGAAGTAGCTCGTTCATGGGACATCCCGATCGCCCATTTGTTGTTTTCTACCACATAAAGAATCGGCAACTTCCACAAAGCCGCCATATTCAAACACTCAAAAAACTGACCATTATTCGCAGCGCCATCGCCAAAAAAACAAGCAGTCACGCCATCGGAACCCTCATCCCCCAAAGCTTCACGCCGATACTTTGATTGAAAAGCAGCCCCCGTCGCCACAGGAATCCCCTCAGCCACGAAAGCATAGCCACCCAAAAGTCGGTGCTCCGCCGAAAACATATGCATCGAACCACCCCGGCCCTTTGAGCAACCAGTCTCCTTCCCGAACAACTCCGCCATCACCTCCCGCGCCGGCACACCCGCGCTCAAAGCGTGAACGTGGTCGCGATAGGTGCTGCTAACATAGTCCGTGCTATCCCGGCGCATCGATCGAATCACCCCACTAGAAACCGCCTCCTGGCCGTTGTACAAGTGCACAAAACCAAACATCTTGCCCCGGTAATACATCTCAGCGCACTTGTCCTCAAAAAAGCGCCCTAAAACCATATCCTCGTAAAGCATCAAACCTTCATCACGAGAAATAGTTACGCTTGTTGCGTCAAAAGCTGGTAAAGTCCGTTCCTGAACCATAAATCTTTAATACCCGATCGGCGAACTAGACATCATTAATTTAAACGCACATAGGAGACGAGCGCAGCAGAAAATGGTCGAACATTTTCCAAGCAGGTCACAGATTTTTGTTAAAATGAGCTTGAATAGGGGATTTTGCCAAGACTGGGACAACCAAATTCCATGTCAAATCGGCTAAGTTGTCAATAAATGCTTTTGTTAAAAACCAACCTTGGTTAAGATAGGCTAATTCAGTCGCTAGCGCTTTGGGGAAGTGGACAGTGCTCATTCCACTAGATTATTACAGGATTCTGGGTCTACCGATTCAAGCTACTGCCGAACAGTTGCAGCAAGCTCATCGCGATCGCACTTTACAACTTCCACGCAGGGAGTATTCCGAAGTTGCGATCGTCGCCCGCAAACAACTGCTCGACGAAGCCTACGCCGTTCTGTCAGACTCAGACGGGCGCAAAGCTTACGATGCCAGTTTTTTAATCAAAACTTACGATCGCGAATCAGAAGCAGGAATTTTAGCCAAGCATCAGAGGTCAAAAACCTCACCAGCCACGGCCACAGTCCTGCAAGACTCAACAGAAACAGACTGGCAAGAGTCCGGGGTCTTAGACGCTACTCCAGACCCCCACACTCCAAGTATTGAAATCGACAACAACCAATTCGTAGGAGCCCTGCTCGTACTACAAGAACTGGGAGAATACGAACTCGTACAGAAACTGGGCCGACCCTATCTCAACAATGGCAGTACCGGGATCGAAGAAGGACGCTTCGGCGACAAAGAGCTCGTGCGGCCCGATATAGTTTTAACCGTAGCCCTGTCATGTATAGAACTCGGTCGGGAACAGTGGCAACAAGGTCAATACCAGAATGCAGCCAAGTCACTAGATGCAGGCCAAGAACTACTGCTGCGCGAAAGTCTATTTCCAGGCGTGAGGGGTGAAATGCAAACAGATATATACAAACTCCGTCCGTACAACATCCTAGAGTTACTATCCCTCAGAGAAGATCAAGTCTCCGAACGCCGTCAAGGACTGACAATCCTCCGAGAAATGCTCGAAGAAAGGGGCGGGATCGATGGTTCCGGGGACGATCGATCGGGATTGGGTATAGAAGATTTCCTGCGCTTCGTCCAGCGACTGCGGAAACACCTGACCAGCAGCGAGCAGCAGACCCTATTTGAATCAGAAGCTGGTCGCCCCTCCGCAGTAGCCACCTATCTATCGGTCTACACCCTATTAGCCCAGGGATTTGCCGCTAGACAGCCGTCTATGATCCGCCGCGCCAAGCTGATGCTAATGCAGTTGGGCCGTCGCCAAGATGTTCATCTGGAAAAAGCTGTATGTTCCTTGCTGCTAGGCCAAACAGAAGAAGCCAGCAGAGCCCTTGAACTCAGTTCCGAAAAAGAACCCCTCGCCTTCATTCGCGAAAATTCTCAAGATTCTCCCGATTTGTTGCCGGGCCTATGCTTGTACGCCGAACATTGGCTACAAGAAGAAGTGTTTCCGCACTTCCGGGATTTGTCACAGCAGTCAGTTTCCTTGAAAGATTATTTTGCCGATTCCAAGGTACAAGCCTACCTGGAAGCATTGCCACTTGATTCAGAAACAGCCAACGAGTGGCTTGTTGTGCAACCTCGTTCTGGTGGTAAGCCCCAAGTGCGATCGCCCCAAGTAACAACCTCACTCCAACCATCTCCAGTAGATGCTGGGCGAGCCGCTACAGTCACATTGACACCCCTCGCAGCAGCCCAATCTACCCCTGGACAAGGCCCCAGATCTGAAGGGATAGCAGCCCCACCCATGCCCCCAGCCAGCGTTCATGGGCAGACACCTACTCAACTCGGATCGACTTCAAACGATCGCCGAAAACCACATTCACCCCGTCGCAGTTCGAGGAGTAGTGCTGGGCTAATGGGTAATTTGGTCGATCGGGCCAAGACACTCGGCGCACAAGTTTCCACCCAAGTCAAGTCCATGCCTCGAAATCGGCTGGGATTGCTTCTAGTAGCAGGTTTTCTGAGCCTGTTGATTCTGTGGTTAATCTTCAGTATTTTGGGTGGCATTTTGCAAGCTCTCTCAGGCCCATCTCTGCAAGGAGAACAAGCCTTAGTCAGCCTAGAAGCCCCACCGGTCGAAATCCCTGCATTACCCCCCGCCAACCCAGAACCAACCGCTCCACCCCCAGTAGAATCGGGAGCAATAACTGAACCAGCAGGGGAGCAAATCATTCAGGGTTGGCTGTCGGCTAAAGCAGCAGCCTTGGGCCCTAATCACGCTGTTGATGAGTTGAAGCAAGTTCTGACGGAACCGGCTTTGTCTCGTTGGCAATTGATGGCAGAAGCTCAACAGCGAAATAACGCTCATCAGCGTTATACACACAAACTCCAAATTACCAAGGTAACGGCAAATCCGACTAATCCCGATCGGGCGGAAGTAGAAGCCGAAGTTAACGAAAAGGCCGAAGTGTTCGATCGGGAACAGCTAGTTACTTCCCGCAACGAAAACCTCCGTATCCGCTACGACTTAATTCGCCAAGACGGACAATGGCGAATTATGGATTGGCAAGTTATGAAGTAGGGAATTGGGAATTGGGAATTGGGAATTGGGAATTGGGAATTGGGAATTGGGAATTGGGAATTGGGAATTGGGAATTGGGCATGGGGCATTGGGCATTGGGCATGGGGCATTGGCAGCCCCAAGCTAGTAACCAATAACCAATAACCAATAACCAATAACCAATAACCAATAACCAATAACCAATAACCAATAACCAATAACCAATAACCAATAACCAATAACCA
>REAP01000148.1 GCA_004294385.1 Oscillatoriales cyanobacterium
GCACGAGCGCAACGCTCACAACTTCCCACTTGACTTGGCTGCTGGCGAAACCACACCAGTTGCTTTGGTTGCTCCTTCTATCAACGGTTAATTTTTAACCTTTGATTGATAAAAAGCGCTCCTAGAAATAGGGGCGCTTTTTGTTTGGGCTTTTCCCAAAGTCCAAGAAACCGGGTTTCTGCGACAATCTCGGAATTCCCACGCCCGATTTAGGAAGAAACCCGGTTTCTGACTCCCCACAAATCGCCCCAAAGTCCAAGAAACCGGGTTTCTGCGACAATCTCGGAATTCCCACGCCCGATTTAGGAAGAAACCCGGTTTCTGACTCCCCACAAATCGCCCAAATTCAGAAATGCCTTTACTGATTAATAGTAAGGCTAAAACTCGTTCTAGAGTTTACTTTTTTTAATTTGACAAATTTGTCTTCAAATTATCTTGCTTTTTTTTAACTAATGTGCAGTGCTATCTGGGCGATCGCATTGAACCGCCATATTATCTCATCTACGGTTCTTTATGAATTATTTAACCACAGAGAACGCAGAGAACACAGAGAAAGATCAGAGAGAAATGAATGATTCCGATGTCAACGGATTTGATATTAATTCAATTTCAAAGCATTAACAGGTACGTCATCCCAAGCACTAACAATCCGCAATGTGGCAACCCAGCCCTGTTCTTTTTGTTCTGCGCTCAAATTCTGCTCGAAAGATTCGTGGCATTCCTGAGCTTGAATCTCATCGACACAAGCAATGCAAGCATACAGAATACCTGACGGATCGATTTGCTCGTTTACCCAAATAATCATCATCTATTCTCCTAATTAAGTTAACTATTTCCACAATATTCATTAACAGGCAAGATGCCTGTTCCACAATATTCATTTAACAGGCAAGATGCCTGTTCCACAATATATTAATTTTTTGTGGGGTGAGCTTCTAGCCCGCCCTGAATTACTTTGATGCCAAACTCGCCAAAGATTCGCCCGCAAGCCGACAAATCCTCCAATCAGGCATCACATCAGCACCGATTCCTTGGTAAAATCCGATCGCCAATTCATTCCAATCCAACACACTCCATTCCAAACGCCCACAGCCCCGTTCAACTGTCAACTGCGCCAAATATACTATCAAAGACTTGCCAATTCCCCGCCCTCGAAACTCAGGGAGGACAAACAAATCTTCCAAATAAATTCCCGGCTGAGTCAAAAAAGTAGAATAGTTGTGAAAAAACAGTGCCCAGCCCATAACTCGACCCTCGGACTCTGCTAAAATCGCTTCAGCAAAAGGTCGTGAGCCAAACAGATGATTTTCCAAATCTATCGCATTCCCAGTCACAGCATCAGATAACTTTTCGTACTCAGCCAAAGCTTTAATCAAACCAAACAGCACCGGCACATCGAGCCGCGTAGCTGGACGCAAAATTATCTCAGAAGACATAAACACAGCAGTAAATGACAATCAAATACTAAAATACCATTATTTCTTAGTCCCTCTCTGCTGGGACTTTGTTTGCGTAGGGGCAATCCCCCCGTGGTTGCCCTTTATTTCAACCAGCCCTTCAATCGTTCCGTCACTTGAGGCCGCCGCAGTTTCCGCATAGCCTTATTTTGAATTTGACGAACTCGTTCGCGGGACAAATTGAACAAACCACTCACCTCTTCTAAAGTGTAAGGTTCCCCCGTCACCAAACCATAACGCATGGCCACAATCTCTTTTTCCCGCTCAGTTAAAATATTATCCAACACCTCCAAAATATCTTGGCGCATCATCATCTCATTCATCTGAGATTCAGGAGATTGCGTTGAATGATCTTCCAGAACATCCAAAAGTTCCGAAGTTTCTTCCGAGCCGATACGGTGGTTGAGAGACAAAGATTGTCGGCGTACTTGCTGGAGGTAGCGAAGTTGTTCGGAAGTAACTTCCATTTCTTTAGCAAGTTCAGCTTCAGTGGGATTCCGTTGGAGCGATCGCCTCAAATCCCGATAAACTCTTTTTAGCTTATTTAATTGTTCGACAATGTGAACCGGCAAACGAATCGTCCGCCCTTGATTGGCAATTGTCCGCGTAATTCCTTGGCGAATCCACCAATAAGCATAGGTAGAAAACTTGTAACCTTTCTCTGGATCAAACTTTTCGGCGGCTCGATTCAAACCCAAAGCCCCTTCCTGAATTAAATCTAGAAAAGGTACGCCACGATTGAGATAGCGTTTGGCGATGGAAACCACCAACCGCAAATTCGAGCTAATCATTTTTCGTTTCGCCGACTGACACTGGTACCGGAGGTTTTTCAGTTGAGTTTCACTCAAATCCATAGCTGCGGCGAGTTCAGCTTTTGTGGGAACTCTCCCCAATTCCTGCTTCAAACCCTTTTCAATTTCCTCAAGGGCTACCAATTCTCGGATGCGACGCGCCAATTCCACCTCTTCGCTAGCAGTCAGCAGAGGATAGCGAGCCATTTCCTTGAACAAAGCTCCCACTGGATCGTCGGCAGACCAGTTGTTGTATGCTGATGAGCGAGTTGAAATGGGACGATCGATCTCGATGTCTTCATTTTCTGCGATCGCCAGTGAGGCTTCCGGTGCCACCGCAAAACTGCCTAGGTCAGATTCTGCCATATCGTGCTTGGTGTCGGTGGAATGATTTGCAATGTCTGCTTCCACTTTAGCGAATTTAAAGGCAAATTGCCAAAATCTATCGTTTTCGCCATGAATCGCCGTTAGCACGTCATGGAAAGCCCAAAAATTGTCAATCTTTTAATCGAAAATCCAAAATCGAAAATCCAAAATCAATTAGTCCGAGCCAATAAAGGAGCAGCCTGCAATAACTGCTGAGTGTAAGGATGCTGTGGATTAGTAAAAATATCTCTAGTATTGCCAATCTCCACAATTTTGCCGGCATTCATAACTGCAATGCGATCGCAAAAAAATCTCGCCACCCACAAATCGTGCGTAATAAACAAATAAGTCAGATTAAATTCCTGCTTCAATTCCAACATCAGTTCTAAAACTTGGGTTTGAACACTCGCATCCAGCATACTCACCGGTTCGTCACAAATAATCAGTTGCGGGCGAGTAATCAAAGCCCGCGCGATCGAGACTCGCTGCTGTTGTCCTCCCGACAATTCCCCTGGATAGCGGCGAAAGAAATCCTCCCCAGGAGTCAAACCCACCCGCTCTAACATTTGGATCACTTGTCTTTTAGCTTCACCGGCATTAGCTAATTTGTGAATAAATAAAGGGTCAGCAATACTTTCTCCCACAGTCATCATCGGATTCAAGCAAGCATGGGGGTCTTGAAATACCATTTGCATTTGCCGGCGATATTTTCTGACAGCATTGCTAGCAAGGGCTGTCAAATCTATGCCTTGAAATTCCACTTTGCCACCAGTCGCAGGAATTAGTTGCAAAATCGTCCGTGACAAGGTACTTTTGCCACAACCAGACTCCCCCACAAGCCCTAGGATTTCTCCACGTTCTAGCTCGAAATCAACGCCATCTACTGCTTTAATTACCTGACGATTCCTGGAAAATAATTGATCTAACAAATTGCTTTCTAAACTGTAGTGTTGCTGCAAATTTGTCACAGTCAAAAGAGGCGAATTTGACTGGGACTTAAGCCGATAATTTTCCTTCTCCCCTCTATCTGTTACATCCGTTACATCCGTTACACAATCCGTTGCCGAACTTCCTTCTTCCTTCTGAATGTGCAAAGCTGCTTTTAAGAGCGATCGAGTATATTCATGTTCTGGCTGTTGAAAAACCCGATCCACCGGCCCAGTTTCTACCACTTTGCCGCCGTACATCACCGCAATGCGATCGCAATACTCAGCCACCATCGCCAAATCGTGAGAAATCAACAAAATAGCCGTTCCCCGTTGGGCACAAAGTCGCGTTAATTCCTGCATAATATTGGCAGCTACAGTTACATCCAAACTCGTAGTCGGTTCATCCGCCACAATTAATTTAGGATCCAGCAAAAGAGCCAAAGCAATTGCCACTCTTTGGCGCATTCCACCACTAAATTCATGAGGAAATTGCGACCAACGAGAAGCCGGAATTTTCACAGCTTCCAAAATTGCGATCGCCCTTTTCTTAGCTTCAGCCTTAGACAAATTCGGTCTATGAGCCTGCAAAGTTTCAACACAATGTTGACCAACAGTCATCAAAGGATCGAGACGAGTCATCGGGTCTTGAAAAATCAAAGCCACAGCTTCGCCACGAAAACGTCTGAGTCGCGACGAATTCATCTCAAATACCGACTCTCCACTGAAAAGAACTTGCCCCTCAATCAGCGTTGACTCCGGCAACAAACGCATCGCCGCCCGTCCCAAAGTTGACTTGCCACATCCAGATTCCCCAACTAACCCCAGCTTTTCCCCCGGTTGGAGCGTCAGCGAAACGTCATCAATAGCCCAACTGGATTGGCCTCGCCGCTGGGGGTAAGCTACTCGCAGATTTTCGACGGAAAACAAAGAATTGGTCATTGGGAATGGGGAATTGGTAATTGGTAATTGGGAATTGGTAATTGGGAATTGGTAATTGGGAATTGGTAATTGGGAATTGGTAATTGGGAATTGGTAATGGGTAATTGGGAATTGGTAATTGGGAATTGGTAATGGGTAATTGGTAATCGATAATGGTTGCGATTTATAGTAGTCGCCAAGGCGGTTTTGTCTTCTTTTTTGGTGCATTTCGACTCCGCTCAATGCCCTGTTTGGCCAATGCCCTGTTTGGCCAATGCCCTGTTTGGCCAATGCCCGATGCCCAATGCCCTGTTTGGCCAATTCCCAATTCCCAATGCCTAATTCCCAATGCCCTGTTTGGCCAATTCCCAATTCCCAATTATGACTAAATTTCCTTTCGCTTCAACTCAGCTTTCCGCAGTATGTAAGTAGCCGCACAATCGGCGTGCGGATGGTCTGCTAAAACCTCCGCCAGTTCCATCACATATCCGGCGACATCCGGGCCGAGTTTTTCAATCAGGACTTGACGTTCCCTTTCGGCGAGTTCCTGCAAACGGGCTTTAGATTGCCAGTTGGGAGAAAACATTTGGTCAATCTCCATGTGGAATCCGAGACTTTCGAGAATGTCCCACTCGCCGTTATCAAGCCAAATTCCTCCGCACAGCATACATCGCTCTATGTAAAAAGGCACTCTGCTGAAAGGAACTTTCGCTCGTGACAGATAGTGACCATCTTCGGGACAAAGGGCGGCTTTGCTGTCATAGGGAGATGGTGTAAATTCTATGGGGATAGCTCCGGGCTTCCGCTTATCGGATTTGAGCAACCACTGGCGCTGGCTGGTTTGCCAAGCTTCGTATTCTCTGCCTGGAATCCAGATACCATAACAGTTTGGGCACCACTGCACCGACATACTACCGGCTAAAGTGCCGCCCTCTAAGTTGGGATGTTTGCATTTTGGACATTCCACGGCTTTAATTTCTCCTGATCTTCTCGATTTTTGTTAATTCAGTTGTTAATTTTGCCTTTCGGGCTGTATCTGAAGCAGCGCAACGCAGTAGCCAATTAGGGTGTTGAGCCTTGCAATCGCCGCAGTTTGCCTTGCTGTCGCTGTCGTTGGCTGGCGTGATGCTTGCAAAAACGTTACATCTGTCCCCAACATTCGCAGTTGCTTGTGAATTTCCGTCAGATAGGACTGTTCTGGGGGTGTTTCTGAGGAATCTAACTCACTGCTGTCGGTTCTCATAATCTGGTTTCCGAAAAATTGTTGCACTTTTTGGTATTCTGCCGCCAGTGCTGTCTGATCCAGATTATCCTGTGCAGCGGTTTTTTGTAGCTGTTCTAGTGCTTGCTGTAATTCTTGGTAACGCTGATACCGATTTTCGGACAATATCATAATTTTGTAAATAAACTTGTATCTATAATTGAAGTAGATGGTTGCTTAAATTTGGTCAACGGGCGAACTCTTGCTTTTTTGGAGTAATTGTCCATTTACTAAAAATATTTTTTTCACTCTTTGGGGGTAACTCGACGCATCTGGCTCCTGCTTTTAGTTAAGCATTGTCTGTGAATGATGTCGATCGCCCTTTCCCTCTGCTGCAACTGCCCAAACGTTCTTATTTTACAGGAGCGACAGCCCGAAGTGGCTGCAATAGTGTCACTATCTTTTCCTCCCTGCGACGGGGGGTGATTTGGAATTAAATAGCTATAGTTGACAAAAAAATTGACTCTTTTTTTCGATTGCAAATTGTGGTATCTAATTAGTTTAGTATAACTAAACACATATTTTTGGCAATTGAACCGAAAACAGACTTTTAACCATTTGTATTTCTAAGTTTTAAAGGTGTACCCCATGAACGTTCTAACTCTGACTCCCTCCATCGTCGATCCTGCGATCGTTCCCGATTGGCTGCAAGAATGCCTAAATGCCCGATCGCCCCTAGAATCAGATCCCAACCTAAATTGCCCGACAGGTAACAACTTGGTTTGTCAAGCCTTTGAATTGGCCCGCGACTTGCACGAGGGACAATTCCGTAAGTCAGGAGAACCTTACATTTGCCATCCGGTAGCGGTGGCTGGGATGCTGCGCTATATGGGCGCTAACAGTGCCATGATCGCAGCCGGTTTCCTCCACGACATTGTGGAAGATACAGATGTTACTGTCGAAGACTTGGAAGAGCAGTTCGGATCAGAAGTGCGACAGTTGGTGGAAGGGGTAACAAAACTTTCTAAATTTAATTTTTCGAGTAAAACTGAACGCCAAGCTGAAAATTTTCGGCGAATGTTTTTGGCAATGGCTAAAGATATTCGAGTAATTGTGGTCAAATTGGCAGATAGGCTGCACAACATGAGAACTTTAGAACATTTGCCGCCTGACAAGCAGCGCAGCATTGCTCTAGAAACACGAGAAATTTTTGCTCCTCTGGCGAATCGTTTGGGCATTGGTCGCTTTAAGTGGGAATTGGAAGATTTGGCTTTCAAATACCTGGAACCGGAGGCTTACCGGGAAATTCAGGATTTAGTCGTGGTGAAACGATCCGATCGCGAAACTCAACTCGCAGAAGTTACAGATAGTTTACTACAAAGACTTGACCAATTAGGCATAAAATGCTATGAAGTCAGCGGTCGTCCCAAACATTTGTATGGGATTTACGGGAAGATGCAGCGCAGCCAAAAAGGATTTCACCAAGTCTACGATATTGCTGCGGTGCGGATCATAGTGGAAACTAATGATGACTGTTATCGAGCTTTGGCGATCGTCCATGATTCATTTCGCCCTATACCAGGGAGATTTAAAGATTATATCGGTTTACCAAAGGCAAATCGGTATCAATCTTTGCACACAGGAGTAATCGGAACCAGTGGCCGGCCCATCGAAGTACAGATTCGTACAGTAGCAATGCACCACATTGCAGAATACGGGATTGCCGCCCACTGGAAATACAAAGAAACAGGCGGTTCTAGCAATACGAAAGTCACCGGAGACGACGAGAAATTTACTTGGTTGCGCCAACTACTCGAATGGCAAAGCGACCTCAAAGACGATCAGGAATATTTAGAGAGTATTAAAGACAATTTATTTGACGAAGATATCTATGTTTTCACTCCGAATGGAGATGTGATTGGTCTGAATAAAGGTTCAACGCCTGTAGATTTTGCCTACCGCATTCACACGGAAATAGGTAATCATTGTACAGGTGGACGAGTCAACGGACGGATAGTGACACTGGATACGGTTTTAAAGAATGGCGATATTGTCGAAATTCTGAACAAAAAGAATGGCAGTCCGAGTTTGGATTGGTTGAACTTTGTCAAAACAAACGGAGCAAAAAACCGGATTCGGCAGTGGTTTAAGCGATCGCACCGAGATGAAAATATCGCTCGTGGCCGGGAATTGTTGGAAAAAGAATTAGGTAAAAATGGCTTTGAATCGTTATTGAAATCGGAACCGATGCACTCAGTAGCACTACGCTGCAATTACCACAGCGTCGAAGACTTATTAGCTGGTTTAGGTTATGGCGAACTAACATTAAATCTGATAGTAAATCGCATCCAAGACTTGGTAAAAGTCCGCCAAAAGGTTGAATCTCCTCCCGTCGGAGTTGTTCAGGAAGTTCCGGTGCAAATACCTGCAACGACGGCACCGAAAAATATACAGAGTTCGTCTCCGAGCAAATCACCGATCGCAGGCATTGAGGGATTAGTCTATCATTTGTCAGGCTGCTGTTGTCCGATTCCAGGGGAAGCAATTATTGGTGCTGTGACTCGGACTCACGGAATTTCGATTCACAGACAAGGTTGTGTAAATGTTGAAAATGTGCCTGGGGATAGGTTAGTTCCTGTGAGTTGGAATGCGAAAGAGCGCAATGGTAGCCGCCCGAATACTTATGCGGTTAATGTTCAAATTGAAGCTCTGGATCGAGTAGGAGTTTTCAATGATGTATTATCGCATTTGAAGGACAACAAAGTCAACGTCCGCAGTGCTCAAGTAAAAACCTATCCTGGTTCTCCGGCGTTAATTGACCTGTGCATGGATATCCAAGATAAAGAACAGTTCGAGCGCACTTGTATGCAAATAAAAAACATGAGTGATATTTTGAATTTGCGGCGGCTAAGTCAAGTGACTGATTAGGAATTGGGCATGGGGAATTGGGCATGGGGCATAGGGAATTGGGAATTGGGAATTGGGCATGGGGAATTGGGCATGGGGAATTGGGCATGGGGAATTGGGGAATTGGGAATTGGGAATTGGGAATGGGGAATGGGGAATTGGGAATCCCCAATACCCATTGGTGTCAACTTAAGCCTGAAAGCCCGCCCCGTGTCCGTTAGTCATCCCACAAGTCCTAAGCGGGGTTAAAACCCCTGTCTAATAGAAGACAGTCGGTTGAAACCGACGGTCGATTTGCCCCAAACCAATATACATCAACTAACTCTTCAGTCCTCTTTG
>REAP01000149.1 GCA_004294385.1 Oscillatoriales cyanobacterium
TATCTTGGGATTAGTCGTCTACCCAACAGCGTAGGAAGTGAACTTTGGATTATATCTAAAGATAGCTTTAGATAGGTTTAGGTAAGTTTTACGAAGCAGGCGGTAATCCTATCGTTAGGCCTGAGAGTGTCAAGATGGACAAACGGCGTCGCAAAACTAAGATTAATATGCTCCGAGCGCTGCTGGAAAATCCTGGAGACTCAGGAACAGATTTGATTTTGAAGGTAAACTCGGAGTCGATCTCGATCGACTCTGAGTCGGTAGAAATGCTTTACTTGGAAGTGCCGGCACTGACACCAGACAGTTTAGTCACAGCAGCGAAATTTTTTCAGAGGGTGATTGCTCCCTTAAAAGTCGCGCAGGAAAATGCTCAATTATCGGCAACTCCCCAGGAATATCTCACTTTTTTGGCATCTGTATTGCAGACAGTGACGTATAGCCCTGACTTCCGGGGAGTTTACCCGCTGCTGAGAGACAATTTAGACAAACTAGACCAAAACTTCGCGCAACTGCTGCGCCAGTGGGCTGGTTCGGTGTTACCGGGAGCCACATCGCTTGAGACAAGACGTCTTGGGGCCCTAATCGGCAATTTGAGCAATGGCATCGGGCGGTTTCCCCTGGGTAACAAGGCGAATAACTTGGAAATCGAAATAGCAGGTTATGAGACGGTTGCTAAGGTTTTTACTCGCTCATATTTTCCGCAAGATTGGGCGATGTTACAAAACAATCTGGGAAATGCTTATAGTGAACGCCTGAAGGGGGATCCGGCTCAAAATCTGGAAATGGCGATCGCTTGTTTTGAAAATGCTCTACAAGTGCGGACTCCCCAACAGTACCCGGAACAGTGGGCGACGCTGCAAAACAATCTGGGAAATACTTATACCGATCGCCTGAAGGGTGATCCAGCAGATAATCAGGAGAAGGCGATCGACTGCTATCAAAATGCGTTGCGAGTCCGCACCCGCGAGAGTTTCGTGGGAGAGTGGGCTAGCACTCAAAATAATCTTGGCCGCGCTTACAGCCGCCGATTTCGAGGTGATAGGGCTCAAAATTTGGAACTGGCGATCGCTTGTTACTACAATGCGTTGCAAGTCTACAACCGCAATTTGTTTCCCCGGCGTTGGGCGACGACTCAAAATAATTTGGCAAATGCTTATTGTGCTCGCCTGCGGGGGAATCGATCGCAAAACCTGGAAGACGCAATCAACTGTTATCAAAGAGCTCTGCAAATACGGACTAAGGAAGGTTTTCCGGTTCAATGGGCGACGACTCAAAGTAATTTGGGTCGGGTGTGGCTCGATCGCATTCAAGGCGACAGGACCGAAAATTTGGAAATGGCGATCGTTTGCTATCAAAATGCTTTGCAAGTTCATACTCGCCAAAAGTTTCCCGATCGCTGGGGAACTCTGCAAACTTACCTCGGCAAAGCTTACAATCTACGGTTGAAAGGGGAAAAATCTGACAATCTTGAATTAGTAATTACTTGCTATCAAAATGCTTTGCTGTTTTGCAGCCGCCAAAAGTTTCCTGAACGCTGGGCGATGCTGTGCGCCTACCTCGGCCGCGCTTTGAGCGAACATCTGAAAGGGGAAAGAAGTCGTAATCTCAAAACCGCGATCGCCTGTTATCAAAATGCTTTGAAAGTATACACTCGCAAAAATTATCCCGATCGTTGGGCGATGCTACAAAACGATTTGGGTCGAGCTTTTTGTGAATTGACGGAGACTGAAAACTCGTCTTATCTCCAAACTGCGATCGGCTGCTATCAAAGTGCAGCTCAAGTCTACACTCGCGAAACTTATCCGCACCGCTGGGTTCAAACTTTGTTTTATTTAGGTCAGGCTCACCGAATTCAAGGCGAATTACTCCGAGCTTATAGTGTTTTTGCTGCTGCTGTCGATACTGTGGAATTCTTGCGTTGCGAAGCTACTATTGATTTGGTTGATTTGAGCGATCGGGCGATCGGTCATAAACCAAAATTAACTCGTACCTGGACTGGACTCTACAAATCCCTAGTGCAAGTTTGTCTGGAACTCGGCGCCACTCAACCTGAATATTATGCCAAAGCATTGGAATATACCGAACGACACAAAGCTCTGAATTTGGTAGAACTGCTGGTGAAATGTCACCTAACTCCGAAAGGGGACATCCCCACAGTGGTTCGAGAGGAGTTGGAGTGCTTGCGACGGTCAATTGTGGCGGAACAACAGCACCAAGAACAGGGAGTTTCCGAGGCTGGCGGTTTCCTGATTTCAGCAGGGGATGACACCCAAGGTTTAAACGGCGGTTCTCTGTTGGGAAACTCGGACTGGACACACCTGAATCTCTTGTGGAAGCAGTTGGACGAATTGATTGCGTCTGAAGTGGAGCCAAAAGACCCTTTCTTTAGCTTAGCTCGTAAAGTTCGACCGATCGGGTTTAAGCAAATTCGGGAATTGTTACCAGATGGCAATTGTGTTGCGGTGGTATGGGCTAGTTTGGGGGAGGTATTGGTCGCTTTTGTGGTGCTGGCTGATGCTGAATATCCCGTTTTACATCGATGTTCGCAACAAAACGCTTTGGAACTCGAAAATTGGATATCGGAGTATCAGAGCGCTTATTCTGACCAAAAAGGTCGCTGGACTAATCATCTCCAGACTCGACTCAACCGATTAGCAACGCTGCTGGAAATCGACCAAGTGGTATCTCTGGTGCCGTCCAAGTGCGATCGGCTGATTTTTGTCCCACACGGATTTTTACACGCTTTACCCCTCCACGCTTTGCCTCTGGGCCTCGGAGATGCCTTTGAGGATGGTGGGGAAAATTCTAGGCTTCCTGGGTGCGATCGCACCAGCTCGGATTTGAGTCATGTCATCAGTTCAGACTTTTCCCAAGGTTCGGCGGTGAGCAACCAGCAACCAGTCAGTGCTTATTTGATCGATCGATTTGCTAGAGGAATCCGCTATGCTCCTAGCTGTCAGCTATTGCGGTTGAGACAAATCGCAGACAGCGCGGCCATTGGTCGATATCGACCGAGATTGCAGCAACTTGTAGCAGTTTCCAACTTTACCAAAGATTCCCTCTACAGCAATATTGAAGTCACCAATATTTGCCAATATTTTTCCAGTGCGGAAGTTTTGCGAAACAAGCAAGTAAATAAACAGGATGTTTGCAGCGCTATTGCTAATAATCATGGAAATCAATCAACAAAAACCGGGCCTTTGATATCCAAAAAAATCGCTCATTTTGCTTGTTTAACTTTAGTAAATTTGGCTTCATCTCTCAAATCTGGTGTATATTTAAAGGATGAATTCTTGACTTTAGAGGAACTATTTGATTTGGATTTTCGACAACATTTTTTGGTGACATTATCTGCTTGTGAGATTGAAAAAGGTAGAGTCACAAATGATGGAAATTGTGTAGGTTTTTCAGCAGGTTTGCTCTATGCTGGTACATCCAGCGTTGTCAGAAGTCTTTGGAAGGTGAATGATTTTTCGACGCTGCTAATGATGAGCAAGTTTTATGAAAATCTGGCAAAGTTTCCCAGGTTGCAAACGGGAGATGTGGCTCACGCCCTCAATGATGCTCAAAGGTGGCTGCGAGATATGACTGGCGAGGAATTGGATCTGTTGCTAGCGGATTTTTTGCCTCAAATTTTGCAAATGTTCGATCGGCTTCCTCAAAGTTCTCGCCTAATTGCCGAGGCTTCTTTCCGGCAAATTCGTAACCGCAAACCTCATCCTTTTGCTAATCCTTATTACTGGGCAGCTTTTACTGCTTCTGGGGTTTAGTTATTGGGAATTGGGAATTGGGGTTTAGTTATTGGGAATTGGGAATTGGGAATTGGGAATTGGGGTTTAGTTATTGGGAATTGGGAATTGGGAATTGGGAATTGGGAATTGGGAATTGGGGTTTAGTTATTGGGAATTGGGAATTGGGAATTGGGAATTGGGAATTGGGGTTTAGTTATTGGGAATTGGGGTTTAGTTATTGGGAATTGGGAATTGGGAATTGGGAATTGGGAATTGGGAATTGGGAATTGGGAATTGGGAATTGGGAATTGGGAATTGGGAATTGGGAATTGGGAAGGGAATTGGGAATTGGGAATTGGGAATTTGTTATTTGTTATTTATTATGGAACCCTTCGACTACGCTCAGGGAGCGATGCCCAATGCCCAATGCCCCATTCCCCATTCCCCATTCCCCATTCCCCATTCCCCATTCCCCATTCCCGTAAAAAATGAAAAACCCGACACAGACAACTTATTTAAGATTGTCCATATCAGGTACAAATTCAACAACTTACTAGCAAAAGTTTAGGACTTTTTGCCAAAAACTTGTTCTTTTATGGCTTGAATTTCTTGACCTAATTGTTGGCGGTTGGAAGAGCGCAACAAATAGCGGTAGACAAACCACACAGTATATCCAATACCGATTAGCTCAAATGTTGGTGCTAACAGAGGAATGTCATTAAGTTCGTTTACTATGCCCAAAAGCACTTTCAAAGAAACAATCGACACTAAAATTAAACCGACGACTGTTAGCGGACTTTTGTACTGCTCGTAAAAAGCGCCGATATAAGCAGGAAGCTCGGACAAAATTGAGATAACTTGTTCTTTGATTTGCTGAGCTTGATTTGGGGTTTCTTCGGTGACAGTAACTTTTGTAGTACCGATCGCACTTTCCGTCTCATTACCCGTGGGAATTTCGGTGATGATCACAGTTGTTTCTGGTTCGTTTGATGAAGTCATTTCTCCACTCGCAATAGTTTTTTGCTGATTAGCGGCAGGTATTTCAACTGCTGCTACGACTGTTGCAACGGCCGATATTTCGACTGCTGCAACGGGTGATTCGACTGTTTTAACAGCCGGTTCTTCGACTACTGTAACTTCTACTGGTTCAACAACCGCAGTTTCGACCACTGTAACTTTTACTGATGGTTCAACAACCGGGGTTTTGATTGTTTCGATACTAGGTATTTCGACTGTTGAAACCTCGACTGCTGGCTGTTCCGCAGGAGTTTCGGCTGGGGATTGTTCTGGGCTAGGAGTTTCTGCCACAGCATCAACAACTGGCAAATTCAAGTTGCCAATAGCTGTTTGCAAGCGTTCTCGATCCGTTCCTCGCTGGTGAAGGATTACCCAAGATTCTATCAGATCGGGGCCGTGCATTGCGCCGGTCAAAGCTGCTCGGAGCGATCGCATAATCAGCCCTTTGTTAAGATTTTTCTCTTTACTGAGCTTTTTGGTAATTTTCTGAGCTTCGGCTGATATTAGAGTTGAATGATCTTCCAGAGCTTCTAGAACAGCTTGCAGTGCTTCTGCTACTCTTGGTTGCTGCAATTGTGCGATCGCCTCTTCTTCATATTCCACTGTAGTGGAGAAGAACAACTTGCACATATCAACAGCATCGGTTAAGCGCACCAGACTTTGACTGATTAAAGTAGCTATTTGTTCCAGCCAGGTGCGATCGGCTTCTATGTCAAATTCATAACCGGCTTTCTGCCAATAAGGTATCAGCAAATCAGTCAATTGTGGCACCGGCATTTTGTGCAAGTATTGACTATTCAGCCAGTTGAGTTTATCCCAATCAAATTTTGCACCGGCTTTATTGACTCGCTCCAAACTAAATACAGCCGCAGCTTCTGACAATGTAAATATTTCTTGCGTAGAATCCGGCGCAGTCCAACCAAGCAAAGTCATGTAATTGACCAAAGCTTCGGGGAGATAGCCCATATCTTTAAAATCAGAAATCGAAGTAACCCCATCCCGCTTAGAAAGTTTTTGCCCTTGGGTGTTTAAAATCAGTGGCGTGTGGGCAAATTCTGGGATTGTCGCCCCCAAAGCTTCGTAAAGCAATATTTGTTTGGGAGTATTACCAATATGATCTTCCCCCCGGATGACGTGGGTAATGCCCATATCGATGTCATCAACGACTACGGCGAGGTTGTAGAGGGGTTGGCCGATGTCAGTGGCGGTGGAAGCCCTAGCAATTACCATATCGCCGCCGAGGTCGCTACCTTTCCAGCTAACAGTATCGCGTACTGTGTCGTTCCAGGAAATTGTGCGATCGTCCTCAATGATAAACCGAATGACAGCTTGCCGCCCTTCAGCTTCAAAAGCTTCGCGCTCTTCGGGAGTCAGATTGCGATGGCGGTTATCATAGCGAGGAGCCTGTTTATTAGCTTTTTGTGCTTCCCGCATTTCGTCAAGTTCGGCTGACGTGGTGTAGCAGCGGTAGGCGAGTCCTTTGTCTAGGAGAGTTTGGACGGTTTGGCGGTATGCTTCCAAACGTTGGGACTGGAAAATTGGGCCTTCATCCCACTTCATCCCCAACCAAGTCAGTCCTTCGAGAATATTGTCGGTGTATTCGCTCTTGGAACGTTCTAAGTCTGTGTCTTCTACCCGCAGGATGAATTGGCCGCCTTGATTGCGAGCAAATAGCCAGTTGAATACGGCGGTTCTGGCTGTACCGATGTGGAGGTTTCCGGTGGGGCTGGGGGCTAGACGGACTCTGACGTTCATGTATATTTTTTGCTTTTAGATTGGGGGCGATTTGCTCAACTAGGGAATCGCTGTTGCTTAGACTACAGATTTTAGTATATTTTGTCGCATCTCGTTGATAGTAGCATTGGGGGCGATCGATCCTTAATTCACCTTTGGGACGATTTTTCAAAGCAGGCGAAATGAGGAGACGGCAATGCCCATAGGTGTCAACTTAAGGTACAACCATAGTCCGACAGAAGTCTCAACCCCTGCCTCAAAGCTCAAGTCCTCTCAAGAGGACGGCAGGAGTTCTTGAGTCCTCTTTGAGAGGACTGTCTTCTATTAGACAGGGGTTGAGACTTCTGTCGGACTAACGGGCGGACGGAGGGACTTGGCGGGCTTTCGGGTTAAGTTGACACTCCTTGGGCACTGCCGTGTCCTGGCTGTGGATAATATTAATTCTGATGCTACCGGATTTGATATAAGTCCTGAATTAGATCGCTGCCATCTTTTCAACTGATTTAATTGGCTCAACATCAGTAGCTAGAAATTCAGCGACTTGTGCTTCAATTTCATCGCGGACAATTTGGCGATACTCGAAGAAATGCTCGATTTGAGCGCAAACTGATAGATAGCTGCTGACACCACCGGGATTATGGTAAGCCATACTCAACAAATGACTCCAAAATTGCCAGCGAGTGCTGCGAAGTGCGCCTTGTCGCCAGCAAATTGTGAGCAGTGCACGGATTGTGACCCAGTTGACTTTCTTGCTACTACCTTTGCCTTTTTTGGGATAGGTTGCTTCTCCTAAGAGGCGAAAATGACGGTATGTGCGATCGAGAAAACGCTTTGGTTCATACAAGTCCCAGAATGCTTCAACATACTCCTGAGCAATTTCTTCGAGGGGGCGCGTCGGCACAAAGTTCATTAAAGTTGTCTGATTGATATTAGCTGATTCTTTGCGTAGTCGTCCTTCTTTTGCTAACCGATGCCAGAGTGCTGTATCTGGGAGAGCTTGCAGCATACTAAACAAAGCAGTGGGAATTGATGTTTGCTCGACAAACTGGACAATTCGTGCACCTGCTCCTGCTTTTTCACCATCAAATCCGATGATGAATCCTGCCATGACTCGTATACCTGTGCGAGTAATTCTTTCGACTGCTTCGCTGAGAGAACTGCGGGTATTTTGATATTTTTGAGTCAGGGCTAGGCTTTCTTCATCTGGTGTTTCAATGCCTAAAAAGACTGAACCAAAATTACAAGCAACCATTGCATCCATCAATTCTTGGTCGTTGGCTAAATCTACGGATGCTTCTGTGGCAAAGGAAAATGGATATTGATGTTCTACCATCCAGGGTAGAAGTTGTTTTAGGAATAGTTTAACGTTGCGTTTATTGCCGATGAAGTTGTCATCAACCATGAAGATACTACGCCGCCAACCGAGTTCATATAGGCGATCGAGTTCTGCTATGATCTGCTCAGGATTTTTGGTTCGTGGTTTACGGCCATAGAGGACGATGATGTCACAAAATTCGCACTGGAAGGGACAACCTCGCGAGAATTGGACTGACATTTCGGCGTAGGCTTCAAATTCTAGTAAGTCGAATCGGGGAATGGGTGTGCCGGTCACATCGGGTCTTTCGCCACCTGCTCGGAAGATGCCTGAAGTGACTCCATTTGCGATCGCATCAACAAACAATGGTAAGGTAATTTCACCTTCATCTAAAATTAAATAATCCGCGCCGGCCATTTTTGCTTCGTCGGGTAATGCTGTGGGATAGGGCCCACCTACGGCGACTCGCTTATTTCTCTGCTTGGCTTCGCGAATTTGGACGAGTAAATCTTCTTTTTGGACAATCATTGCGGACAGAATCACTAAGTCTGTCCAGGCCCATTCGGCTTCGGTAACTTGACGCACATTGCGATCGACTAACTTGAATTGCCAATCTTGTGGCAGAATGGCAGCTACTGTGACTAAACCTAGAGGTGGCAACATTGCCGATCGATTGAGTAAAGCTAGGGTTTTCTCAAAAGACCAGAAACTTTTGGGAAATTGCGGATACAGAAGTAAAACGTTCATACAAAGTCCTCTTAAGTAATAATTAGTGTAGCTTTTTAATTAGTATCACAGGATTAGAAAAAATCAACAGGAATTATACACAAAAACTTAAGAAATCGGACACGGCATTGCCGTTTCCCTACCCCAAATAATCATGTAGGGACACGGCAGTGCCCATAGGTGTCAACTTAAGCTTTTAGTCCGCCAAGTTCTCTCACTCACCCGCCAAGTCCAACCGGGGTTAAAACCCCTGTCTAATAGCGAAAGTCCTCTCAAAGAGGACTAATGAATTCTTCAGTCCTCTTTGAGAGGACTTTAGCTTTGAGGCAGGGGTTTTAACCCCTGCCGGACCATCGGTTTGACCTTAAGTTGACACCTATGGGCAGTGCCCTTGGACTACCCCAAATAATCATGTAGGGACACTCCAAAAGCCGTCTCCTCCGTTGCTTAAAACCCAAGTCCTATTCAAAGGATTGAAAAATCTGGATTCAATCATGAGTTAGGCAGGATGTGGAACTTAACATTATAATTGACGTAGGTTTAAATACAGAGATTTGTAAGGGCGATCGCCATGACGACAACGACAGCGACTAGAAAACTCACACTAGAAGAATACCTTGTTTATGACGATGGGACAGACACCAAATATGAACTCATAGACGGAGAATTAGTTGAAATGCCTCCAGAAAGTGACAGAAATAACTTGATTTCTCTGTACCTGCTTGTGGAATTCTTCAAGTTTGTCCCCATAAGGCTCATACGTCATAAAGATACCGAGATTGTAGTCATTGGAAATCGCACCCGCGTCCGTTTGCCAGATTTGATAATCTTGACAGAGGAATTATTCGCGGCGATCGATGGCAGACGAGCTACAATTACGCAGGATATGCCACCACCTGCATTAGTCGTTGAGGTGGTTTCTCCGGGTAAGGTGAATGAAGATCGAGACTACCGCTACAAGCGATCGGAATATGCCGCACGGGGAATTCCTGAATACTGGATCGTTGACCCCAGTCAAGCAAAAGTTACCGTGCTGATATGGGTAGATGGACTATATGAAGAAGCTGTTTTTCAAGGAAGCAATGCGATCGCATCGACGACTTTTCCCGATCTGAAACTCACCGTAGCACAAGTTTTAGGAATCGTGGAAGCATGACTATTTCAGGATATGTCGAAAAAAAGCTAAAATATTGATTGAGTCTTGAAGAAATTAATTTGAAATACCTATTTTCGGCGAATCATAGCCATCACAGCATCAACCGTAAGTTGCGGGAGAATACCTAAAACTGGCAAAATATCTGCACCGGAACAGATTATAGGTAACTCCTCACCTTGCCATACCCAAACTTGTTGGTGAGATATATCAATTAGCCATGCTAATTGGGTGCCGTTAATGAGACAATGAAGAATCTTATTCTGCAAGTTTAAAGTGCTTTGATCCGGCGATCGAATTTCAATTAACCAATCCGGTGCGCCGTTAAGTGGCTCGTCTTCATCGGTAAGCCGATCGCCTGCTACAATCGCTATATCTGGTACCGGCGAGTAGGGAAGTACCAAGCAGCGCAACTCTGGTATCGCTTCAAATTGATCGGTCCGATCGTTGATATAGTTAACCAAGTTGTGTTGTAGTCGCGAATGAAAAAGGGTTGGCATAGTTTTTTGAACTGCTTGTCCCAGAATCAATTCCCATGCAGGTGAGGATTCAATATCTGGTTGAGCGAGGAAGTCTGTTAGTGAAAGTGTTGCGATCGACTCAATCATATTTTTTGTCGAACCTCACTGTACTTATTATTTTTCGTTGTCGTATTCTAGTTTATCAAATGAACTTTGGATTAACTGCTATATTTGCTCTTCTCTAATTTTATAGCAAATGCTAAGGTACTTTGGTCATTGAGCGTAGTCGAAGGGTCGAAATGTCCACTTCGACTACGCTCAGAGTACCTTGGCAACTGCTAAAACTACTTCGCAGCTTGACGTTCTTTTGCCGCCTTGATCACTTCTTCAGCGATGTTGTTTGGACAAGGAGAATAGTGGGAGAAAGACATGGAGAATTGTCCGCGCCCAGATGTCATGGTACGCAAGTCGCTAATGTAGCCAAACATTTCGCTCAATGGCACATCTGCCTTGATCCGTGCTCCTGTCTGACTTGTCTCCTGAGCTTTCATCATCCCACGGCGACGGTTGAGGTCTCCGATGACATCGCCCATGTAATCATCTGGGGTGAATACATCGACGTTCATAATCGGTTCGAGCAACTGAGGGCCTGCTTTCGGGATTGATTGGCGATAGGCGGCTTTGGCTGCAATTTCAAAGGCCATTGCGGAGGAGTCAACGGCGTGGAAACCACCTTCCAGGAGGGTGAATTTCAAGTCTAAGCAAGGGAATCCAGCTAAGACGCCTTTATCGACGCAGCTTTCAAAGCCTTTTTCAACCGCTGGCCAATATTCTCTTGGTACACTACCACCGGTGACTTTTGACTCAAAGATGAAGCCACTTCCAGGCTCACCGGGTTCGATTACATAGCCGATTTTGGCAAATTGACCTGAACCACCGGATTGCTTTTTGTGGGTGTAGTCGTCTTCGAGGCGCTTGGTGATGGACTCGCGGTAGGCTACTTGTGGTTCGCCAACTTCTACTTCGACGCCGTGGGTGCGCCGGAGAATGTCTACTTTGATGTCGAGGTGTAACTCGCCCATGCCTTTTAGAATCATTTCGCCACTTTCTTGATCCGTCACCATGTGGAAGGATGGGTCTTCTTGTACCATTTTGGTGAGGGCTGCTCCCATTTTTTCTTCGCCGCCTTTTTGTTTCGGTCTGACCGAAATTGAAATAACGGGTTCTGGGAACACCATTGGCTCTAGGGTTGCGGGATTTTTGGGGTCGCAGATGGTGTGTCCGGTGCGGACGTTTTTCATGCCGACGATCGCCACAATATCACCTGCTTGGGCCGATTCAATTTCTTCGCGAGAGTTGGCGTGCATTTCTACCAAACGGCTGACGCGCTCGGTTTTGCCTGTGGCGGTGTTGAGTATGGTGTCGCCTTTGGACAGGGTTCCTGAGTACAGACGGGTGAAGGTTAGGGCACCATAGCGATCGTCCATGATCTTAAATGCTAGTGCGCGCAATGGTCTGCTGGGATCGACGATCGCAAATTCGCCGGTTTCATTCCCATCGAGATCGACTTCTGGCTGCGGTGTGACTTCCATCGGGTTTGGTAGGTAGTCAACGACGGCATCTAGAACCAACTGTACGCCTTTGTTTTTGAAGGATGAGCCACAGTAGGTGGGGAAAAATGCCCGATCGCGAGTACCTTTACGAATACAGCGCTTGAGGTCTTCAATACTCGGCTCGTTACCTTCGAGATATTGTTCCATCAGATTGTCATCTTGCTCGACGGCCAGTTCGATCAACTGTTCGCGCCAAGTTTCGACATCATCGACCATATCGGCGGGGACATCTTTAATTTCATAGTTCATGGGGTCGCCGGAATCATCCCAGATCCAGGCTTTGCGGGTGAGCAAATCGACTACGCCGCAGAATTTTTCTTCGAGACCGATCGGCAATACCATTACCATCGGTTTAGCTGCGAGGATTTTATCGACTTGCTTGACAACTCGGTAAAAATCTGCACCGGTGCGATCGAGCTTATTGATGTAGATGATACGAGCTACTTTGGAATCGTTAGCGTAACGCCAGTTGGTTTCAGATTGAGGTTCGACTCCACCTGAAGCACAGAACACACCAATGCCACCATCGAGAACTTTCAGGGAACGGTAAACTTCAATGGTGAAATCTACGTGTCCTGGGGTATCGATGATATTCAGTTGGTGTTCATTCCAGAAGCAGGTAGTTGCAGCAGATTGAATCGTAATCCCGCGCTCTTGCTCCTGTTCCATGAAGTCCGTCGTCGCCGCGCCTTCGTGCACTTCACCAATCTTGTGGATTTTACCCGTCAGTTTGAGGATTCTTTCAGTTGTAGTGGTCTTGCCTGCATCTACGTGGGCGAAGATGCCGATATTTCGATAACGAGTGAGATCTTTCATAGTACAAAAATTGGTATGCAGGAAGCTCAGTGTCTAAAGACCTGAGATAAAAGCGAGACGGACGGCTTCAACCGCCGAATCAAGAGGGAATAGGGTGGATTTCCTGAACGCGGAATCAAGAATTTTTTTTCCGTGTTTTTGGATCTACTACCAATTGTAAACTATTATTTTGCACCATTCTCAAAAACAGGCAAGATGCCTGTTCCACAAAGAGTGTTATTTTGCACCATTCTCAAAAACAGGCAAGATGCCTGTTCCACAAA
>REAP01000150.1 GCA_004294385.1 Oscillatoriales cyanobacterium
GGTTTCGACGCAGTTTATCCTGAGCGTAGTCGAAGGGCTCAACCACCGCAAAAAGTCGTAGGCTGAGCGTAGTCGAAGCCCGGAATCTGTGGTTTCGACTACGCTCAACCACCGGATTTATAAAATCTAAAATCTAAAATCAAATGTCTGACCTAATTTTATTTTGGCATCGTCGAGATTTGCGTATTTGTGATAATATCGGACTAGCAGCGGCGCGCCAGCAAAGCCAAAAAGTAGTCGGTGTTTTCTGTCTCGATCGCAATATCCTAGATCTTGACGATGTAGCGCCAGCCAGAGTCACATATATGATCGGCTGCTTACAAAAACTTCAGCAACGTTACGTTGAATCTGGCAGTCAATTACTGATAATTCAAGATGAACCTAGTCAAGGAATCCCAAGATTAGCTACAGCTATCAATGCCAAAGCAGTATTTTGGAATTGGGATGTGGAACCCTATGCAAAAAAACGCGATTTAGCAGTATCAAACGCTCTCCAACAAGCAGGAATTACGATCCAAAACTTCTGGGATCAACTGCTACACGCCCCGGATGAAATTCGCACTGGTACGGGAACTATATATACAGTTTATACACCATTTTGGAAAAGATGGAATAGTAAACCTAAAACTCAACCAGTAGAAACACTGCCAGTAATTTCCCTGGAATTAATGGTGGGATTAACCTCAGAAGAACAAGAACTTGCTAAGGAAGCAGGGGCAATTGAAATGTTGCCAAGTGCGAGTGATTTGGGATTTGTTTGGGAAAGTTCATTGTTAATTGAACCGGGAGAAGATGCGGCGCGAGAAAAGTTGGAAGAATTTTGCGATCGCACAATTTACGAATATCAAGAAAAGCGTAATTTACCGACAGTTAATGGTACATCCCAACTCAGCCCAGCCCTCAAATTTGGAGCCATCGGCATCCGCACGGTTTGGCAAGCCACCCAGATAGTAATGGATAATTGCCGCAACGAAGAAACGCGCACAAATATCCGCACTTGGCAACAGGAATTAGCGTGGCGAGAATTTTATCAACACGCCATGTATAACTTCCCAGAATTAGCAGATGGGCCCTACCGTCAAGCATTCAAAGACTTTCCTTGGGACAACGATCAAAAACTGTTTCAAGCATGGTGTAGAGGCAAAACTGGGTATCCGATTGTAGATGCGGCAATGCGGCAATTAAATCAGACTGGTTGGATGCACAATCGATGCCGGATGATAGTTGCTAGTTTCCTCACCAAAGATTTAATTATTAACTGGCAGTGGGGGGAAAAATACTTTATGCAAAAATTGATAGACGGCGACCTTTCTGCTAATAATGGTGGCTGGCAATGGAGTGCATCGAGTGGTATGGATCCGAAACCTTTACGAATATTCAATCCCGCCACTCAAGCTCAAAAATTTGACCCGGAAGGGGAATATATTCGGCATTGGGTACCTGAATTGCGCCGAGTCGATACCAAACTTTTGCTAACCGGAAATATTCCGCCTTTAGTGCGAAAAACTCTGCCTTATCCAGATCCCATCGTAGATCATAATGAGCAACAGCGCAAGTTTAAGGAACTTTATAAACAGCAGAAAATAGTTGAATAGTTATTGGTTATTGGTTATTGGTTACTGGTTATTGGTTATTGGTTATTGGTTGTTGGTTATTGGTTATTGGTTATTGGTTATTGGTTATTGGTTATTGGTTATTGGTTATTGGTTATTGGTTATTGGTTATTGGTTATTAGTCAACAGTCAACAGTCAACAGTCAACAAGGCCCAATGCCGATGCCCGATGCCCGATGCCCGATGCCCAATTCCCAGTACAAACAAGTTATCATAAACTTAGATAAATTGGAGGTTGAAATGGTAGCTCTGCAATTAAGACAAATCACTGTACCGCCTGGACATAGAGTGCTGTTCCATGATGTCAACTGGCAGGAATTTGAAGCAATTTTAGAAGAGTTGGGAGAACACCGTGCCTCCAGAATAGCTTACAGTCAAGGAACTTTGGAGATTAGGATGCCACTACCAGAACACGAAAAAGCTAAAATAATTATTGGTTATTTAGTTAAAATTTTGTTTGAGGAACTAGAAATCGAGTTTGAACCATTTGGTTCGACGACTTTTAAGCGGAAAAGTATGTCACAAGGAATTGAGCCTGATGAATGTTTTTACATTCAAAATTACGCTCGAATGATTGGAAAAAAGCGCATAGATTTGAATGTAGATCCGCCACCCGATTTAGCAATTGAAGTGGATCTAACTTCCAAAACTCAATTAGATGCTTACGAGGCGCTGGGAGTACCGGAACTTTGGCGGTATGAAAATAATAAGCTTGAGATTAATGTGCTTGAAGACGGGAAATATGTGGCATCTGAAATTAGTCTAATATTTCCCAATTTGCCAATTGTTGAAGCTATTTCTCAATATTGCGAACAAAGTCAAACGGCGGGCACGAGTCAAACTCTCAGATTGTTTCGTAAGTGGGTGAGGGAACAAATCACCTAATTTTAGATTTTAAATTTTGGATTTTGGATTGAAGATTGACCCATCCCAAATTTAAACGCGATAATAAATCTCAAATCCCAAATTGAGGACTTTAGCCATGACTACAAACTTGACTGTTTCCCAAGGCCCGATGCCCAATGCCCGATGCCCAATTACCAATTACCTTTTTAGTTTCGCTTCTGAGAAATAGAGAGAGAATAAGGGTGTTGGCCTTGTGCCCGATCGCCTACAAAGATAGCATAAGTTCCCTTATCCCCATAACCGGAAAATTCTACAATTGCCGTGGCAGCATTGGCTGGTAGGACGCAGAAACGACCCCTCGGCCCTTGAATCATCAAACTCGGAGCTCCAGCGGTTTGTACTGCAATCCGCCAATAAGGTAAATCTTGGGTGACTTCGATGACTTGGTTCGGGCCTTGGGAAACAAAACCGCAGTCGCCGCTATTGTTCGGGCCGCCGGAAACTCCAGAAAGATTCAGCGGTTCGGGAAATCCTGGAGCAATTTGTAGCGGTTGGCTCCCAACAGTGCTCACAGGAGCTAAAATCATTGCCAAGGCTAAGGTTGCGATCGAGCTTAACCTCGGTCTGGCGCGATCGCACGGATAGTGTATCTTCATAATTCAACCTTATCGATCCGAACATAATGGCGGAAAGTTCCACTTCTTTGAGGGTAGAGGATAATCAGTGGTTCCGAACAGGCTAATGTGACTGTTGTGAATGTGACCCTCCTACAATGACAAATGTACAGTTAAAGTAACGCACAATTTTTTTTATGAATTATCAAAATAATTTCAACTGGCAGCAAGCATTCGGAGCGCTAAAAGCTAAACTGGAGCGATCGCCATTAATCAAAATCAATTTAGATAACTACCCGGCTGTCCAAACCTTCTACAATCAGTTTTTGGAGAAATTTCAAAGCCTCCCCAAACCTGGTCAAGTTGCAGTATTTGCAGTCGGGGCGATAATTCTCCTGACAGTCTTCAACACCGTTGTACAGCTAATTTCAGCCCTGATTACTCTGGCTGTTCTCGGAGTGCTAATCTACATAACATATAAATTGGCAATTTCTCCAAATTCCTCAAACACTAATAATAGGAAATTTTGAATATGGCTAGCCCCACCGCCCCCAGTGGCATTAATAATCAACCAGATTCGTCTTGGCAGGCACAATCTAAGCAAATGCCACTGCTGGTTCGCAGGTGCGGCGCTTGGGTAGTTGAAATTTCATTGGTGGCTACCAGCGCCCTAGTTCCTTTCAGTATCGGGGCATTGGTGAATCGGGAAGCTCAAACCGTGCCACTCAATTCCTCAATAGCAGCAGCATCAGAGACAGTTTCGCGTACTTTAGGCATACCTGTGCGCGATCGCAACCCTAGAGTAGCACCCCTAACTAATCTATTCTGGTCGGGGGCGTTGATGGCGCCGGCGGTTCTGGCAGCGTGGCAACTGTTTTTACTCGCCAGAACCGGTCAAACTCTCCCTAAACGGTGGTTTGGGGTCAAAGTTGTTACAGCGTCGGGTACTCCTCCGGGTTTGGCACGAGTGCTAATTCGGGAAAGTTTGGGACGCTGGGGAGTGCCTCTGGGCTTCGCTTACGGCGTTTGGCGATTGAGCGGTGCGTTTCCAGATTTGATCATTTTAGGGGGGCTGAGCGGCTTGGCAATGCTTGTAGATGGGGCTTTTGCTTTGCGCGATCGGGGGCAAGCGGGACACGATCGCCTCGCGAATACTTTGGTCGTCAATGCTCGATCGAACGAATTATCTACAGATCCGGTGAAGAGTCAAGATTGGACTGAGGAAGACGCGGAGATTGCGGCTTTGGTGTTGACTCCTGAAACGGGGATCCAAGAAAATGCGACTCTTTGGAATTGGATTCGCCAACACCCCGGCCTCATTTTACTAACAGCAACTATCGGTAGTGCGGGATTGATTTTAACCCTGTTTATTGGCACTCAAGTTTATATTCAAAGTCAAACAAATTTACGGGATTCTCGACAACGGAATGACGAATTATTTGTAGCTTTAGTAAACAAATTGTCGCCTACTTCAGCGAACGGGACAGCGGGGAGGCGATCGGCAATTTTGGCCTTGGCTACGGTGGAAGACTCCCGCGCCGTACCGCTGCTAGCCGATTTGTTGGCTCAAGAAGAAAGCCGCACTATGCTCGATGCGATTCAGCAAGCTTTAGTCAGTGCCGGGCCGAAAGCTTTGCCTTACTTGCAGCGGTTAAATCAAGCCCTCAGCAATGACCTGGAGTCCTTACGCTTCGGGGGGAAGACTCCTGAACGAGAGTTAGCTGCTTCTCGCCAAAGAACTGTCCAAAGGGCGATCGGCAAAATCCTCACATTGTATAGTAGCCAACTGAATGGCGCAGATTTGAGTCGCACTGATTTAGCTCAAAGTCCTGCTGGTTCAGCTCAGTTCACATTAGTATTAGACAAAGTTGACCTGTCAGGAATAAAGCTAAAAAATAGCAATTTAACAAATGCTAACTTGCCAGGAGTGCGCTTTTATGGAACCGGGGAAGATAGAAGACCTGGTACATTTGACGATTGGATTTCTGATTTGAGCGGAGCTAATTTTGAAGGAGCAAATTTGACCGGAGCAAATTTGAATAGCGCTATCATGAATCGTACAACTTTTGTACGCGCTGTCTTGAACAAAGCTAATTTTTCCAACGGCAATTTGAATTCAGCTAATTTCAGCAGTGCTATTTTAATCGGGTCAAATTTGCAGCAAGCAATCTTAAAAGATGCCAGTTTGACAGGTGCAGATATCGGGAGTGCGAATTTTTCGGGAGCAAATTTATCAGGTGCGCGTTTAGGTAAAGTCAAAGCCCAAGGCGCTCAATTATCCTTGACAAATTTGGAGAAATCGGAATGGCAAGGTGCTGATTTATCCGGTGCAGATTTGAACGGCGCGAACTTACAAAAAGCTGATTTGAGTTCAACTAAACTCGCAAACGCAAATTTCAGAGATACTAGATTGCAAGATGCTAATTTGCGGAATGCTGACGTGAGTTCGGCTGATTTTAGGGGCGCGAATGTAGCCGGGGCAAATTTTAAAGGCGCAGTGTTTTTAGGGAAGCCCGGTTCGGATCAATTTATTGAAACTCCTGGCGCTGCTAAGTCTGGTAGATTGCAAGGAGTTGATTTTGCGGAGGCTAAGAATTTAGATCAAAGTCAAATTGCTTATATTTGTTTGCAAGGTGGCTTGCATCCCAAGTGCCCGCAGAAATAACAAAATAGAGATATAGAGGAGTTTGTAGGGTGCGTCAGTTTGAATATTTTTTATAAAAGTACAAGTAACTCGAACTGACGCACCCTACTACTGCAATTAATTGAGATTATCAGGATCGACTCCCAACTCCCGCAATCGCTGTGCTAATTGTTCAGAATGTTCAGCTAGTCGATCGGCACGCTGTGATTCCTGTTCGGCACGCTGAGATTCCTGTTGGGCACGCTGCGATTCCTGTTGGGCACGCTGTGATTCCTGTTGGGCACGCTGTGATTCCTGTTGGAGACGTTGCGCTGATTGTTTGATCTGTTCTTGAGGTGTCAGGTAACGTGTACCATTGGCATCATACCAATACAACCACTCCCTTGTCACCCCAGAATAGTTTCCCCTTTCACAACCAATTCCCAAGCCTATTTCTGGCATCCAAATAGGATGTCCTGACTGTAATTCGTAATTCCCATTGACTAACTTGTGTACTTCCAAATGAGGTTTACGACGGCGGCGAGAAGAATAAATGACGTAGTAAAGTACGCCTAAACCTTGATAAATGTCTAATTTTGCGCTGTATTCCTTGCGATAAGTTGGGGAAACAACTTCTAGCACGAACTGTGGCATGACATTTTCATCCCACAGCACGTAACTGGGACGCAATTCTTCGTCGTAAAACCGTTCTACTCCTAAACTTAAAAAAGCATCTGGAACGATGGCAGGTTCATCTGGGTGATGATAAACACCCATATCTATGCCAAACAACCAGTCCATCCGTTCTGACCAAAGTATCAGCAAGATTGCCTTTAGTAACCCTGGTATTAGTTCTTGCAGTTCGTTATCCACAGGTGTTTCATCGGAGTCTGGTAGTTCGTCGGCTGAGGGCCAATTCCTCGGCAAGTTGTACTGTAACATTGCGGCTTTCCTCAAAACTTACTGATATTATAGCTTTGATTTGTTTGGCGATAGTTGTTTGTCTGGTTACAAGTCACATTTTGCACTATTCTCAAGAACGGGCAAGATGCCCGTTCCACAAAGAGTTAATTTTCTTGTGGGGTGGGCATCTTGCCCGCCCAGAAAAAGCTTCTTAATAATGGTCTAATATCTCAGTTACAAACTATTTATCTTGACTTATTTAATCATAATTTTTGTAAAATATCTGCTCAGAGTTGCCCGATCGCGTATACTGAATTTAACAAGTCGGTTCTAATGGGAAGCAGCCATTAGAGGAAACGGGGAAAGTTCGGTGCAAGTCCGGCGCTGTCCCGCAACTGTAATCAAAGCCCTGTCGCTTTTTGAGTCAGAATGCCCGCCGATATGTTGGTTCACATAGTCTCATCTGCGAGGTACTTGATGAAGGCGCGAAATCGGAAGTTAGTTAGCCTGGGATTGATGGCTGGCTTGAGTTGTTATATTGTCCTGGCTTCGGCAACACCGGCCGCTGCTATGCACATTTCAGAAGGTTTTTTGCCTGTACAATGGGCGGCGTTTTGGTGGATGGTGGCTTTGCCTTTTTTTGTGGTAGGTTTGCGTCAGATCGCCCGAATTACCAAAGAACACCCAGAACTTAAACTATTATTAGCTTTAGCAGGTGCATTTACTTTTGTGCTTTCTGCTTTGAAAATTCCCTCGGTAACTGGGAGTTGTTCTCACCCAACGGGTACGGGTTTGGGTGCAATTTTGTTTGGCCCTTCGGTGATGGCGGTACTCGGTGCTTTAGTGCTGTTATTTCAATCGGTTTTGTTGGCCCACGGCGGGCTGACAACGCTGGGAGCAAATATGTTTTCGATGGCGATTGTTGGGCCGTTTGCTGCATATTTTATCTATCAATTGTTGATGCGAACTGGTAGCCAACGGGCGGCAATTTTTTGTGCGGCGGCGATCGCAGATTTGCTGACTTATGTGGTGACTTCCATGCAGTTGGCGTTAGCTTTTCCGGCTGCGAGTGGCGGTTTTATGGCTTCGTTTCTCAAGTTTGTTAGCATTTTTGCAATTACTCAAGTACCGCTGGCGATTAGTGAGGGATTGCTGACTGTATTAGTTTGGAATTGGCTACATTCTTACGGCCAACCAGAGTTGGAAATTCTGAAATTATTGAAACAGGAGTCCTAAGCCATGAGTCAAAAACCGACGAAAAATCAGCAAGCTACTTCGCAACAAAATTGGATGTTAGTAATTGCAGTTGTCGCACTTGCCGTGATTCCCCTAGTTTTTGTGCGGGGTGAATACGGCGGATCGGACGATCGCGCACAGAAAGCAATTACCGAAATTCAACCGGGCTATGAACCTTGGTTTAATCACTTGTTTGAACCGCCTAGCGCTGAAATTGCTAGTTTATTATTTGCGACTCAAGCGGCGCTGGGGGCTGGTGCGATCGGATATGCGATCGGGCTTTATAAAGGTCGATCGCAATCTCAGCAATCTGATGATAAATTGATTCTGTCTCTGCTTTCTGGGGCGATCGTCCAATTGTCGATCGCCCTTTGGTTAGCCGTCTGGATCGTCATCTATGCGGGGATTCCGGGGAAACTTTATCTGCGGTTGTTGTCGTTACCGTTGATGTTTTTGCTGACGAGTTTGCCTGCTTTGGCGATTAATGGCATTGAGTTAAATCAAATCCAGGCAATGCAGTGGGATATCTGGCAAAGTTGGGGGATTAGCATCGGCAATTTGTATCTGTATGTGAGTCGCACTGGCTTATACCAAGTGAGTCTGTTATTCCCGCGCACCTTGGCATCGACAAGTTGTATGTATTTCATCCTGTTGACGGTGCCATTTACAGAAACCTTGCAAATCCTCAGAAAATTGCGCTTTCCGCCGTTGTTGACAGAACTCTTGTTGTTGATGTATCGGTTTATTTTTAGCTTATTGGCGATCGCGGATGAACTTTGGATCGCCCAAAATTCGCGCTGTGGCTATCGCACTTGGAAACTAGGAATGCGTAGTTTAGGCATTTTAATCGGGCAATTGCTTCAGCGAACTTTGGTAAATTACCGTCAAGTTTCCTTGAGTTTAGCCGCCCGTGGCTTTAATGGAGAATTGCGGGTTTGGCATTCTTCCCCTTACAAACCTTCGCGAAGATATACATTTGAAGCGGTGTTTGGTTGTACGTTGTTAACTTTATTAAGTGTGTTATTTCAACGGTAAATTTATGCTATTAGATACCTGAATCTAATGGTTTCTAGGTTCTGCCTATTCGTCCGCCAGTTCGCCAAGTCCGTTAGTCATATCGTAAGTCCGCCAGGGGTTGAAACCCCTGTCTAATAGCTAAAGTCCTCTGAAGAGGACTAATGAGTTGAAAAGCCCTGTACTCAGTCCTCGGTCGATGACTAATCATATCAATTCCGGTTGCACTCTTTATGATAGAGGAGACGGCAATGCCGTGTCCCTACGCAAAATAATATTGTAGGGACACGGCACTGCCGTCTCCTAATTTCAGGTAATATTAATTCCGATGCTACCAGATTTGATATCAGTTCTTTCTTCAGTCCTCTTCAGAGGACTTTAGCTATGAGACAGGGAATTCATTCCCTGTCGGACTGTCGGACTGCTGGACTAATCGATTGCCAGACTGCTGGACTGAAGATATGACTTTTATGAACATAATTAATGACTTTTATGAATTGACTTCAAAAGAAAGCTGTTGAATAATTGTATTCAACACTTATCTTGTGGAAATCCTATGATAAATAAACGACTCCTCAAAAAAATAGTTTTTTCATTAATGGCTTCATTAAGCCTACTGTTAGTCACAGTGACTCATGCAGCCGCTCAACAACTACCGTTTTACTGGGATAACATCAATGTCATCATCGACGTTCAGACGAACGGAGATATGTTAGTTACTGAAACGCAAAAATATGTATTCACAGCAGCCTACAACAATGAACGGTATCGCTATATTCCGTTAGATAAAGTCGATGCAATTCAAGATGTGACCGTCGCGGAAAATAATCAAATAATTGCCAGTAGCACTGGAACTGAAAACAATCAACTTTGGATTCGTTGGCAACATGAATTAAAACCGCCAGACACACATACTTTTGTAATCAAATATCGGGTGGTAGGTGGATTGCAGCTAGAGGGTGAGAATACTTTAGTTTATTGGAAAGCCATTGCAGCAGGTCGAAAAGCACCAATTAATAGCGGAAAAGTTACGGTGAAATTACCAGAAGCTTTGTCAGGGAAAGTTCTCTCATTTATGAATTTTGGTACAGCAGCAGTTCGTCGTCAAATAGATCCTAAAACTTTTGAATTTGTGGCAAGTCAGCCTATTCAACCGGAACAAGAATTAGAAGTGCAGATTGCATTTCCGCAGGCGGTTTTGAATATACCTGAAGCTGGTTGGCAACAAAGTGGAAACCAATCTCAATCTACTTCGGGAGGAGAAAGCATTTCTGTAGGCGACGTAATGGAAGGAGCCTCTTTTATAGACCGCATAATCATTGTTATTCTATTGTTTTTTGCCCTTCTCCCTTTCACTTTTTTGCCAATTATTATGCCAATTATATTAATCGTCACATCAATCAATAATCGACGCTGCCCTGAGTGCAAAACGCTCAATCTCAAATCGACTTATAAAGTTTTGATTTCTGCAACTACTAGCCGTCCAGGAAAGCAGGAAGTTACCAAGCATTGTGGAAACTGCTCTTACCATAAAGAGTATGAAGAAGTAATTCCAGTCGATAGTGATGGTGGTGGCGGCGGTGGTGGTGGCGGTGGTGGTGGCGGCGGTGGCGGCGGTGGTGGCGGCGGTGGTGGTGGCGGCGGTTGATATCAATGGGAATTACGCATCGTAAGCAAAGAAACCGGGTTTTTACTGAATCTGTGGACTATAGCAAAGTATTGTCGCAAAAACCCGGTTTCTGACTATTCGTTGGACGCATCACAATCAAAGAAACCGGGTTTTCAGCTAATCTGTGGACTATAACGAAATATTGTCGTAAAAACCCGGTTTCTGACCATTCGTTGGACGTATCATAAGCAAAGAAACCGGGTTTTCAGCTAATCTGTGGACTATAACGAAATATTGTCGCAAAAACCCGGTTTCTGGCCACCCGTATTCCAAATATGACTTTTATGAATATAATTAATGACTTTAATGAATTGACTTTTAAAGAAATCTACTAAATACTGATTGTAGTAAACAAATTTCCCGTACCTTTTCGCTTAAAGCAGGTTAAAAACTATGACTAAATCACGTTGGCTTCGCAAACTTTTACCCTTAGCAGTATCTGTAGCAACAACTATTACAGCATTAGGCGCGATCGCACCACCAACTTCAGCCCAAGTCAAATCGCCACCTCCGCAACCCCAGGAAGTGCAACCAGCGCCAGCAGAAGGGTTCACCATCCCGATTTGGATCTTTCCCGTAGGCGCAATGTTCGTTGTGTTCATGTTTATCCCCAAAATTGGCTGGACTTTGGGCTTAATTGCGATCGGCGAACGAGAAGTGGGCATTGTAGTCAAGAAATTCTCCAGCAAAAACTTGCCATCCAGTAGATTGATTGCACTCGATGGTGAAGGAGGTTTGCAAGCGGATACCTTGCCTCCCGGCTGGCATTTTGGTTATTTTCCGTGGCAATATAGCGTTCGCAAAGAACCTGTTGTTGTAGTCCCTCAAGATGAAATTGGGTTAATTATTGCCAATGACGGAGCCACTATTCCCTCCGATCGCATTTTAGGCAAAGTCGTCGATTGCGACAACTACCAAAATGCCCGCAAATTCCTCACCGACGGTGGCGAAAAAGGACGGCAACTAGCAATTCTCACCACTGGTACTTATCGAATCAATACGGCTGTATTTGAGGTGATTACTTCAGCTAATGCCGCTGCAAAAGGTATGCAGCCATCGGAACTTCATCTATACAAACTTGCTCCCGATCTCGTGGGAATTGCCAACGTGCTCGACGGAGTTCCGATTGATGAAGGTGAAATCGCTGGGCCGATAATTCCCGGTCACGACAACTTCCAAAAAGCGCAATCCTTCATCAAGGGTGGCGGGCGCAGGGGCTTGCAAGAACAGGTAATTTTATCCGGTTCTTGGAACCTGAACCCTTGGTTTGTGAAAGTTGAAGAGGTGAAAATGACCGAAGTGCCGATCGGCTATGTTGGCGTAGTCATTTCCTATGTAGGGGAATCGCACAAAGATGTAAGTGGTGTGGCTTTTACCCACGGAAATCTTGTCAACAAAGGTGATAAAGGCGTGTGGGTAGAACCGCTTTACCCAGGCAAACATCCGATCAATACAAAGGTGATGAAAGTCGAACTTGTTCCCACTACTGATGTAGTTTTAAACTTCACAACACGGTTCAGCGGAGAACACGGCTACGACTCGAAATTAAGCGCTTTGAAATTGCTTTCTTTTGACGGATTTACCTTTGAGTTAGAAGTTTTTCAAATCATTCATATCGGTACTTTGGATGCACCGAGAGTCATTTCGCGGCAAGGTTCGATGCAAAATCTGATTGACCAAGTGCTGCGTCCAATTGTGGGCAATTACTTTCGGAATTCGGCTCAAGAATATACGATTCTCGACTTTTTAATCGCACGCAGCGAACGCCAAGCAGAGGCCGCCGAACACGTCCGTCAAGCCCTACGTGCCTATGACGTGCAGGCTGTGGACACGCTGATCGGTTTGATTTCGCCGCCAGCAGAGTTGATGCAAACATTGACCGATCGCAAAATTGCTCAGGAACAGGAAAAAACCTACGAAGTACAGCGGATTTCAGAGTATCAGCGTCAAGAATTGGTGCGCGCAACTGCGATCGCAAATATTCAAAATCAGGTGGTGGCGGCGGAACAAGGGGTGAAAATTGCTCAATTGAGCGCAACTGCTGCGATCGAACACGCAAGTGGTGAAGCTGAAGGGATTCGGTTAATGGGACAAGCAAAAGCGGATGCTTATCAAGTTGGTGTCAACGCTCTCGGTACGCAGAGTTATACGCTGTTGCAATTGATGCAAGCTGTCTCAGATGGTAGCGTTCGCGTTGTGCCAGATGTCACAGTCAATGGTAACGGTGGTAGTGGGGGTTTGTTGGACGGTTTGATGGCAATGTTGCTGCGGAATGAAACCAGTAAAAATGGAGACAATGGAGCACAATCACCTGTAATTAATGTCAAGAAATCTAAGTCTGTTGTTGTGGAACCTGTGGCCGAATCACCAGTAGCAAAAGTGCATTCGGTGGAGTCGCCGGAGTCTCCTAGTCATTCACCATTTCCTCAGTATGGGGTTGTTGCTGAAACTGATATTGATTCGGCATTTGATGAATTGTCTGACGATATTTAAGCAGAGGTCATTGGTGTCAACTTAAGCTGTCAGCCTGCCAAGTCTGCCAGTCTGTCCGCCAGTCTGCCAGGGAATGAATTCCCTGTCTAATAGCTAAAGTCCTCTCAAGAGGACTAATGAGTTCTTCAGTCCTCTTTGAGAGGACTTTAGCTTTGAGGCAGGGGTTTAAACCCCTGCCGGACTATTGGTTATACCTTAAGCTGTTAGTCAATGCTAAAACTTGACAGTTGAGAACATTAGATGTACAAGATGATGACACTTATAGTTGGAAATAAACAAATGAATTTACCAAAGTCGATCGCAATTACTTGTAGTGCACTCATCGCCTTAGCATTATCTGGAAATGGATTATCTGCGATCGCACCATAAACGCGATCGCATACAGCAAAAACTTCTGAAACCCTTGTGGGACGGGCATCTTGCCCGCCCGACACATCCAAATATGACTTTTATGAGTTTAAATTAATGAATTTAATGAATTGACTTTAACCGAAATCTCTTGAATAATGATTGTAGCTAACAACTTTTCAGCAGAAATCATATAAGAATAAAAACTATGTCCCAAGATAACAAAAAAAGCCCGCCACCCATCTTTTTTATTATTGCCTTTTTCTTAGTTGCGTTTGGTGCATTCAAATTCCTTCCCGGTTTATTCGCATCCAAAAGTTCAGATACATCTACAGCTACACCTGGAGCTACACCTACATCGGGTCCGATCGCAACTCGCATCAGTTTAGGAAATCAGCTATTGGTGACATCCCAAACCACACCAGATAAACAAGCAGGTATTGAAGCTTTTAAGAGCGGAGATTTCTCAACTGCGATTCAGAAATTTCAGGCTTCACTGAAACAAACTCGCAACGATCCAGAAAGCGTTATTTATTTGAATAATTCCACAGCCAGCAGTGGTTCTCCCTTAAAAATTGCTGTCAGCGTTCCCATTGGTAGTAACCCTAATGTCGCCCAAGAAATTCTCCGGGGTGTCGCTCAAGCTCAATCTGAAGTCAATAGTAGCGGTGGCATTAATGGTGCCAAACTACAAGTACAAATTGTCAACGATGACAACGATCCAGCAATTGTCAAAGAAGTTGCAAACGCATTAACAAAAGATGCGACTATACTAGCAGTAATTGGACACAATGCTAGCAACGCCTCTCTCGAAGCTGCTCCGATCTATCAGCAAGAAAAACTGGTAATGGTGACACCGACAAGCTTTGCTAATAATCTCTCTGGATTTGGCAGTTACATCTTTCGGACTGTCCCCAATATTAGCATCATGGCGGCTCCCTTAGCAGAATATGCAGTCAAAGCAGGCAAAACTAATATTGCTATTTGTTATGACTCCCAAGCACCCGATAACATATCATTTAAAGATGAATTTGTGGCTGCTCTAACTGCTGCTGGAGGCAAATTAGTTCCCACTGTTTGCGACTTTTCAACCCCTTCTTTTAATCCCGAAAGTGCGATCGCCGATGCAGTCAGTAAAGGCGCACAAGGATTGATGCTAGCACCTCACATCGATCGCATC
The DNA here is from genome assembly GCA_004294385.1 of Oscillatoriales cyanobacterium. Lineage (GTDB taxonomy): Bacteria > Cyanobacteriota > Cyanobacteriia > Cyanobacteriales > Microcoleaceae > Microcoleus. The sequence goes on from REAP01000150.1 coordinate 14,540, forward strand.
GATCGCGCAATTTTTCTGGCACGCACCAATCAAGGCAAATTGCCACTCTACGGCAGTACGACAATGTATACCTTTCAAACCTTAAAAGATGGTCAAAAGAGCGTTGACGGGCTTGTTTTGCCTGTTCCCTGGCATCCTGAAACTAATCCCAGTAACACTTTCCCTAAGAATGCCACTCAGTTATGGGGAGGAGTCGTAAATTGGCGCACCGCAACCAGTTTTGATGCGACTCAAGCTGTGATCGCGGGATTGCGGAAAAGCACTACGCGGCAAGGGTTACAAGAAGCACTGAAAAGTACCAGTTTCTCGACACCGGGAGCTAGTGAGGATGTGAAGTTTTTGCCAACGGGCGATCGGGCGGGTTCGCCAATTTTAGTACAAGTTAAACTTGGAGGAAGTTCTGGTTATAACTTTGTCCCGTTGCGGTAAGTTTATTAAATACGGGCGGGCTCTCCGGCCCACCCCACAATCAAATTAACTCTTTGTGGAACAGGCATCTTGCCTGTTTATGGCTATTTAACTCTTTGTGGAACAGGCATCTTGCCTGTTTCTAAGAATAGATATCGTAGGGTGCGTCGCCATCAATCATCTACTTGGGAATCTGACAAATCTGATAGCGACGCATCCTACAAGGACTCTCGTTACCGACAATAATTCCCTAAAACCAACAATTTCAATCTTTCGCCAACCACATCTTTTTCCGAAAAACACCGATCGCCCTATGTAACTATAAGACACGGAGGAAACAGTTACAGTATGCTCGATCGCATTGACCAGCAGTTAGCCCAGTGGCAGCAGCATCTCGATCTCGTTAGTCAAAATTTACTCGATTTATACGATCTCTCGACTTATCAACGCCTAGTCGGGGCCGGTGGATTTCCCAAAACCGCACTGAAAGGTACGACTCAACAACAGGTATTACCCGCCCTTGCCGCACTGACAGACGTGTTTCGGGACTTCGATTTGTTGAATCAGACCATTCAACAGGCGATCGCCCTCCGCAAGCAATTGCCGCGCTGGTTGGGTGCGGAAGACCAACTCCAGGAAATCGATCGCTTACTCAATACCTCATCCATTGTCTTACCTAGCGTCCAAATCCCGCTAGCCCAGCGCAACTTACTCAGTGCCACCGAAACTTGCGATCACCTCACCCCCAGTCAACTGTTAGCGACGATGGTTCTAGCCTTCGATTGGGCGCGAGATGTCGTGTTGGCAGTCGATACAGCCTGGACTCAATGGGAACCCAACCTGCTGCAATGGGGTGCGGAACTGCGATCGATCCAACAGCAGGCGATCGCACTGGAACTATCCATTCCCGAACTCACCCATCTGGAAGCAAAACTCCAGCAAATGCAACAGCAGATAGACTCCGATCCGCTGGGAACAACTGCGATTGGGGAAAATTGGGTGCAGGCGATCGCCAAAATCAAGACCCACCTGGAACAAACCGCCGCCCAACAAGTACATTTGCGCGATCGATTGCAATCCGCACGCGATCGCCTCGCCCATCTCAAACAGCTTCAAATCCAAGCAACCACCGCCGTGGCAGAGTTTCACACCAAAATTCTAGAACCCACAGTCGTGCTACCTGCCTTGAATCAGGACACCATCGAGGTGCTGGCAAAATGGCTAGAACGATTGCAAATCAAAGCAGTAGAGGAAGTCTCCGATGCGGCTAGGAATGCAGTGGGAATTGGTTTGGGTAATTGGCAAAAACAAGCCGAAAGTGCGATCGCAACAGCCGAAAGTGCGATCGGTACTAGCCAACACCACCTGCAACTCCGTCAAGAATTGCGGGGACGACTGGATGCCCTCAAAGCCAAAGCCTTGGCGAAAGGAAAAGCCGAAGATGGAGAACTTTCGGAATTAGCAACCCGCGCCAAACAAGTCCTTTACAGCCGCCCTACTCCGATGAATCAAGCAGTAGAATTAGTCACCGCCTACGAACGCCGATTGAACGAACGGAGGTGTTAGGTGAAAGGTGGGAGGTTGTTGGTGCTAGTATTTAATTTAATAAGATAGATCGTATCTAGCATACGCATCTTTAGTTTTCAAGCCGTTCATTCTTCCTTCTACTTAACACCATGAAATTTATTAACCCCAAAACAGACTATGCCTTTAAAAAAATCTTTGGTTCGGATCAAAGCCAAGATATTTTAATTAGTTTCCTGAATGC
>REAP01000151.1 GCA_004294385.1 Oscillatoriales cyanobacterium
TGAGTTTCCGATGAGGATGTGAATTTTTTCATTCAGAATTTTAGCTGTGCTAAAATTCGAGAATGAAACAGCCCTGGGTTTCAACCCCTGTCGGACTATGGGTTTTAACTTAAGTTGACACTAATGGGCAGTGCCGTCTCCTAATTTCTTATAAGGTACTAATAATTCCAGTTGCACCGGAATTGATATAACATCAAAAAAAAGCGCCTGAGTTCCCCCAGACACTTAGCATAAAATCAACAAATTGTCAACCCTAACCTAACCATTCAAAGCCTCAGCACCGCCGCAAACTTCCAGGATTTCCTGAGTAATTGCCGCTTGCCGCGCCTTGTTATAAGTCAGCGTCAAACTACCAATCAAATCACTAGCATTCTCACTAGCATTATTCATCGCAGTCATCCGCGCAGCCAACTCACTCGCAGCAGACTCTTGCAAAGCCCGCAGCAATTGGTTGTTCAAATACAATGGTAAAAGAGCATCCAAAATTTGCGCTGGATCTTGCTCGAAAATCATGTCGCGGGGCAAACTCTTCTTAGTAGGTGCAGAAACCTTTTCGCGCGATACTTGAAACTCTCCGCCTTTCGTAGTCAAGCGGAAGATTTCATCGTCTTGCACTTCAAAACCTTGGGGGTCTAGGGGCAGCAAAGTTTGAATCACTGGACGAGAACTAATTAGCGACACAAACTTGGTATAAACCAACTCAATTCTGTCCACAGTTCCTGACAGGAATAGCGACAACAATTCGTCAGCAATCATCGCTGCTTCCGGTGCTGTTGGAATTTGTTCCAAGTTAGTGTAAGTCGCATCAATTGGTTGTTCCCGGCGCTGGAAATACTGACTAGCTTTCCGTCCTACCAAGATATATTTGAACTCTACACCTTCAGCTTTCAATTCCTTAGCGCGATTTTCGGCGTATTTGATGATACCGCTATTGTAACCGCCACACAAACCCCGATCGCCCGAAACGACCAAAAGTCCCACAGTCTTAACTTCGCGTTTCTTCAACAGCGGCAAATCCAGGTTTTCAAATTGCAACCGTTCCGCCAAACCGTACAATACTTCTGCGAGGCGATCGGCAAAAGGCCGAGTTGCAGTCACCTGTTCTTGAGCCCGGCGCACCTTTGCAGCAGCCACCAAGCGCATTGCTTCTGTAATCTTTTTAGTGTTCTTGACCGACTTAATGCGATCGCGAATAGTTTTCAGATTTGCCATAAATTTCTCCTTACATCCTTGCCCGCATCTTCTTAATTCAAACCGCAGATAAACACAAATAAACGCAGATAAACGCAAATGAACATCAGATAATCTGCGTTTATCCGCGTTCATCTGCGGTTAAAAACTCCTACTTATCTACGCAGAAACTAAGAAACTTTGCTTGAATTCAGTAATGCCTTCTTTCAGCAACTTCTCAGCTTCTTCAGTCAAGGCCTTAGCACCACCTTGAACAATTTCGCCGTACTTCGGCTTGCTAGTCCGCAAATAATCACGTAAACCAACAGTAAACTTGCTGACCTGATCTACTGGAATTTCATCCATGTAGCCATTAATCCCAGCATAGATAATCGCAACTTGTTCGTTCATCGGCAGAGGAGAACTTTGTGCCTGTTTCAACAGTTCGCGCAACCGCTGACCACGGGCCAATTGGTTTTGAGTAGACTTATCCAAGTCCGAAGCAAACTGAGAAAATGCTGCCAATTCTTCAAACTGTGCCAATTCCAATTTCACCTTACCGGCTACTTTTTTCATCGCCTTAGTTTGAGCCGCAGAACCTACCCGCGATACCGAAATACCAGGGTTTACTGCTGGACGCAAACCAGCGTTGAACAAGTCAGAAGAAAGGAAGATTTGACCGTCGGTAATCGAAATTACGTTGGTAGGAATGTAAGCAGAAACGTCACCAGCTTGAGTTTCGATAATTGGCAAAGCTGTCATGCTACCTTCGCCCAAATCATCGCTCAATTTAGCAGCGCGTTCTAGCAAGCGAGAGTGCAGATAGAACACGTCTCCTGGGTATGCTTCGCGACCGGGAGGACGACGTAGCAACAGAGACATTTGGCGGTAAGCCTGTGCTTGTTTGGAAAGGTCATCATAGATAACCAAAGTGTGCTTGCCTTTGTACATGAAATACTCGGCTAAGCTAGCACCTGTGTAAGGAGCCAAATATTGCAGTGTTGCAGGGTCACTAGCATTGGCTGCGACTACAATTGTGTAGTCCATTGCGCCTTTTTCTTGCAGCACGTTGACAATGTTAGCTACTGTAGAAGCTTTTTGTCCGATCGCCACATAAACGCAAATTACATTCTCAGACTTTTGGTTGATAATCGTGTCGATCGCGATCGCAGTCTTACCAGTTTGTCTGTCACCAATAATCAGTTCCCGTTGTCCTCTACCAACTGGAATCATCGCATCAATAGCGGTAATCCCTGTTTGCATCGGTTCGTAAACAGAACGGCGAGAAACAATCCCCGGTGCCGGAGATTCAATCAAGCGAGTTTCAGTAGTTTTAATTTCTCCTTTGCCGTCAATCGGACGGGCCAAAGCATCAACTACCCGTCCCAACATGGCATCTCCCACGGGGACTTCAGCAATTCTGCCAGTAGCAATAACTGCCGAACCTTCTTCAATTCCCAAACCTTGGCCCATCAGCACTGCGCCGACGTTATCTTCTTCCAAGTTCAATGCAATACCAACGGTGCCGTCGGCAAATTCTAGCAATTCACCGGACATCGCTTTATCCAAGCCATAAATCCGCGCAATGCCGTCGCCTACTTGCAAAACAGTACCGACGTTAGATGTTTTGACATCTTGGTCGTACTGTTCAATTTGCTGGCGAATAATGTTACTAATTTCGTCTGGTCTGATTGCTGCCATGTCAATTATTATGTGTCAGTTGTCAGTTGTTAGTTGTCAGTTGTCAGTCGATTACAGAATCCGTTGCCGAACTTTCTTCTATCAGTTACATCCGTTACAGAATCCGTTGCCGAACTTTCTTCTATCAGTTACATCCGTTACAGAATCCGTTGCCGAACTTCCTTATATCCGTTACATCCGTTACAGAATCCGCTGCCGAACTTCCTGACATCCGTTACATCCGTTACAGAATCCGTTGCCGAACTTCTATCAAGAACTTAAGCGAATTCCCAGACGGCGCAATTGTCCTCGCAGGCTGGCATCAATCACTTGAGAGCCTACTTTAATCACAACACCGCCGATTAAATCTGCGTCAATTTTGGTTTCAATTTCCACTTGCCGCGCACTCGTCATCGCCTGCACTTTCTCGCGAACAGTTTGCTGTTGAGCATCTGAAAGCGGTACAGCCGAAGTAACTTCAGCCAATACAGTTTGGTTGAGTTCTCGGAGTTGGGTCAAGTATTGTTTACCAATGCCTTCTAAAAAAAGAATCCTTCCTTTGTCTATTAACAGGCTCAAAAAGCTTCGCATCAAGGGGTTCATATCTTCCCCTGCTATTTGCTTAATCACAGCTTTTTTAGCATCTGGTTTAATCAGAGGATTGCCTAAAAATTGACGCAAATCCTCAGAACTTTCTAGCAGACCCAGCAAAGAACGAATTTCAGTGCCGAACTCCTCTGAAAGATTGTTAGACTTAGCCAATGACATCAAAGCGGATGCGTAAGGCTGTAAAACTTGTGTGTTGACTTTACTCACGTTTTAGCCTCCCAGTAACGCAATGCTGCGATCGATTAATTGGTGTTGAGCGTTTTCGTCCAAGCTAGTTTTTAGCTGGCTTTCCACCTTTGCTAATGCCATAGATACAACAGCCGATCGCAGTTGGGCGATCGCTCTTTCACGCTCCGATTCCAACTCTTGACCTGCTGTTGCTTTCATGCGTTCAACGTCCTGCGCCGCTTGAGCTAGAATTGCTTCTTTAGCTTTCTTCGCAGTTTCCTCAGAAGCAGTACGAATTCGTTCAGCTTCTGCTTGTGCTTGAGTCAATTTTTGCTGTTGCTCTGCTAGAGCTGCTGCGGCATCTTTTTGGCGTTTTTCTGCTTCGAGAATCGCCTCTTGGATGCCCGTGCGCCGCTCATTCAGGATGTTTCCCAAAAAGCCGCGCCCGAAATAAAACAGCACTGCAATAATAATGACCAGGTTAATCAGATTGGTTTCTAAAATATCAAAATTGAAACCGAAACCACCTTCCCGGCTAGCTTCTGTGGCTAGCAATAAAACAGTCCCCATGATAGTCTTCCATAATTGCGCGTGCAGGTTGGCTGAACCAATTTTAGATTTTAGATTGAGTCCAAAATCTAAAACTATTCAATTTCACTATTTGACCAGCTCCGGCCCTAATAGCTTCTCTAGAATTTGGCGGCTCAGGGAGTCCACTTCTTGTTCTAGCGATCGCATTGCATCTTGCTTTTGCTGCTCAATCTCTTGTCCTGCTTTTTCTCGCGCGACTTGAGCTTCTTTTTGAGCCTCAGCTACTTTCGCCGAAGCACTTTTTTGAGCTTCTGCTTGAGCAATAGCAATCACCTTTTGAGATTCTCTGCGAGTATCTCCCAGTTTTTGCTCATACTCCTGCGCTAGTTGCTGAGCTTTAGCCAAGCGTTCTTTCGCTGCAACTTGAGTGTTACGAATGTAATCTGCCCGTTCCTCAATAGACTTGGTGAGCGGCTTGTAAAAAATTACATTCAAGACTGCGACTAAAATCAAAAACTGCACCGCCATCAGAGGCAGAGTAGCATCAATATCAAAAAGTCCGCCTTCTTTTGCTGCTTCTTCAACTGCTAGTAATACTGTCCAGTGCATCATGTTTTTTTGACGGCTCCCACCTAATTCGATCTGAGATTTTCGACTTTGGATTTTGGAATCTAATTACCATCCAAAATCCAAAATCGATCGGACCCCAAATTATTATGCGAATGGGTTGGCAAACAATAGCACTAGGGCTACGACCAAACCGTAAATTGTCAGCGCTTCCATGAACGCCAAACTCAACAGCAAGGTGCCACGAATTTTACCTTCTGCTTCAGGCTGACGGGCAATCCCTTCTACAGCACTGGCTGCGGCATTACCTTGACCGATACCAGGGCCGATTGCGGCTAAACCTACTGCCAAAGCGGCGGCAATTACGGAAGCGGCGGCAACTGTTGGGTTCATGATGATTTTCCTTATGTAAAGTACAAAATTGAGAACAGAAATTCTACGAGATTGTCCGATTTCACGACAGAAAGATTAAGTTCAGAAATTTAATTTTCCTCCCTCATTCTGGCCGTTTATCGTTAATTAATGGTGTTCTTCTTCGCCGTGACCGCCCTCTAGAGCTTCACCAATATAGGCTGCTGCTAGGGTAGCAAAAATCAAAGCTTGAATAGCACTTGTAAATAGTCCCAGAACCATTACTGGCAAAGGCACAAATAGAGGCACTAGCAACACCAACACTCCTACAACCAATTCGTCAGCTAGGATGTTGCCAAACAAACGGAAACTTAGGGAAAGAGGCTTAGTAAAATCTTCTATGATTTTGAACGGCAACATGAAAGGAACCGGTTCTACATAGTGGGCGAAATAGCCCAAGCCGCTTTTGCTGAGACCTGCATAAAAATATGCTAGAGAAGTCAGCAGTGCAAATGCGATCGTCGTGTTGATGTCAGCCGTAGGTGCTCCGAGTTCTCCCGATGGCAGCTTAATCAGCTTCCAAGGAATTAGAGCCCCCGACCAGTTTGACACAAAAATGAACAAAAATAACGTACCAATAAATGGTACCCAGGGGCGATATTCTTTTTCCCCAATTTGGTTTTTAGCCAAGTCCCGAATAAATTCCAGCGCATACTCCATTAAATTCTGCATTCCGCTGGGAATTCGTTGGATTTTGCTGCTTCCTAAAAGCGAAACTATGACTAAAACGGCAATTACAAACCACGAGGTTATAAAAACCTGCCCATGCACTTTTAGATTGCCCAGTTGCCAGTACAACTGCTGGCCAACTTCTAATTTTGCAAGGGGGAAACGATTAAAGGTGTTTAGAACGTCAAGCATTGCCATTCAACGGGTTTCCCCAAATCTATGAGTTGAGTATTGCTAGATTGCCTGACCTACCTGTAGTCTGGTGCTAATGCACTTCGCAACACGTAAATCATCAGCGAAAGTTTATAAGTCAGAAATCCCAAAAATATTGGTAAAATCTGTAACTGGTCTAACCGAGTTGCTACTATCATCAACCCAATAAGCAGAGCCAGCCTTGTCTTACTAATTTTCTGATTTTGGCTACCGATTCGCTCAACATCTCTAGCCAACATCTTTAAGTAAACCACACCTGTGCTCGCCCCAAGCAAATAATTCAGGGCAATATTGAGCGAGTAAAAGATCCAAACGGCGATCGTAATTATCGCCGTAAAAGCAAGGGTGTAAACCAACAACTCTTGTTGAAGGTGATAGAAGTCTTGCATGGAATTATCTGTCTCTGACGAGACTGTCGAGACAGTGCCAGTCTGAGGAAGATCCTCGGTTGCTGGTGCGGGTTGGGTGGGTGTGTTTTGCGTGTTCACGAAGCTCAGAAACTAATGCAGGTAGCAGGCGTATGCTTTGCAAGCTCAGAAAAATATTACCACGCTCTGGTAACAATACTTAAAATTAAATTAATAATATTTTTAGGTTTTGGTGTCGAGGGAGTCAGAAATCTTTTGGGGAGAGAGGGAGAGAGTGGCAGGGCTGTTTGATTCTGTTGTAGGGGCAGTGTATAGTGGCTATCCCAAGAGAGTGAAACACCTGTAGGGGCAATCCCCCCGTGGTTGCCCTCTCTTTCTCGTGGATGGGGAGGGTCGGCACGGGGGCACGACCCCTACAAAACCAAGAGGGGTCGGCACGGGGGCACGACCCCTACAAAACCAAGAGGGGTCGGCACGGGGGCACGACCCTACAAAACCGTGGGTTTACTGGTTCCTAGGCAGAGCCTAGGAACCGATGTCTAGAGGCTCTGCCTCGCCTGGATAATGAGTAAAAGTTGGGTTGCTTATTCAATCATGCCAAACTCTTTAACCGCCGGGAGAAAGTTTTTATTCTCGTGGCTCGATCGACTAAGTTTGATTAAAGCAAATCGCTCGATCGCCCCCAAAGCCATCCATTGTGCCAAAGTAATAGTCACATCAAACTCTTGGGCTTTGGCTGTGACAGATTCTGGTATGGTTGCAGCATCCATCCAGGGCGGATTTGGATCGATCGCTAAATCAGTTCCACATTTCCCAGTATGTTTGATTAATACTTGGTTTAGCTGTTCTCGATATTCGATAATTTCTGGACTTGTCAAACAAGGAAGTTCTACAAGTGTTTGGCGTTCTGTTTGAGTAAAATGATTCCAATCTTGCAACTTGAGTTTAATGCCGCAAGTATCTAACTTGAGGCGTACTTGCATTGGAATGCAGCGCAGGGCTTCTACAAAGTCAGCTTCAAATGCAAAGAACATAGGTAAAAAGCTTAAATATTAAATTGATACTTATTGAATAATATCATATTATACATTGATTTTTTGGCAACAGGCAAGATGCCTGTTCCACTAATATTAAACCTTCTCTACTGTGGCAAATCTGCAACAGGCAAGATGCCTGTTCCACAAGCATAAACCTTCTCTACTGTGGAACGGGCATCTTGCCCGTTCATATTAATTGCAGAAAATTGAATCAGGATTTATACTTAAGTAATATTACACATTATTGACATGAATCCCGTAGACTACCTTCGGATTAGTTTGATAGACCGCTGCAATTTCCGCTGTCTCTACTGTATGCCAGAAGGTAGCGACTTGGACTATGTATTGCAGCAGCAGTTGCTAACTCACTCGGAATTGCTAACTTTGCTACGGGAAGTTTTCATACCTGTGGGATTTACTAAGTTTCGGTTGACTGGTGGGGAACCGCTGTTGCGCCCTGGGGTGGTGGAGTTGGTTGGGGCGATCGCATCTTTGCCGGAAACGCGAGATTTGTCAATGACAACTAACGGCTTTTTGCTGGCGGGAATGGCGGAAAATCTCTACAATGCTGGTTTGCGCCGGATTAATATTAGTTTGGATTCGCTGGAACCGGAGACTTTTGATAAGATAATTGGCAGTCGCGGGCGATCGCGCTGGATGCAGGTTTGGCAGGGAATTCAAGCAGCTTATGAAGTTGGATTCGATCCGCTGAAGTTGAATGTGGTGGTGATTCCCGGTGTTAACGACGGCGAAATATTGGATTTGGCTGCATTAACAATTAACCGGAATTGGCACGTGCGTTTTATTGAGTTTATGCCGATCGGGAATGGCGATTTATTTGGCGATAAAGGTTGGGTAGCATCGGCAGATTTGCGGCAACAAATTAGCGACAAATATGGTTTAGCCGAGTCGGGAGTGCGGGGAAATGGGCCGGCGGATGTGTTTCAAATTCCGGGGGCGAAGGGTACTTTAGGGTTTATTAGCCAAATGTCAGAGTGTTTTTGCGATCGGTGCAATCGGATGCGTTTGTCTGCTGACGGGTGGCTGCGGCCTTGTCTGCTGAACGAAACGGGGCAAATTGATTTGAAAACGGCTCTGCGGAATGGGGTGTCTACGGGCGAATTGCGCGATCGAGTGCAGCAAATATTGGAGATTAAACCGGAGATTAATTTCAAGCAGCGAGATTCGGGAACTACTCAAGGAAATTATAGCCGCACCATGTCTCAAATCGGCGGCTGAACTAACCGACATAGAGCGCTGAAGACATAAAATACTTAAGGCAATACTTGAGTATAATTGTCACAGTATTCGATTCTCCGGTTTTTCACTTTGGACTCTCCAGCAGGGCATACAACCACCAGACTTTAAACCGATGTCGATCGTAGGTAAAGGCGTTGAAGAAATTCGGATTCGGACAGAAAATGCCTATCGGGTTTTCTATATTGCTAGATTTGAAGAAGCTATTTATGTGCTCCACGCCTTCCAAAAGAAAACTCAGAAAACAGCCAAGAAAAATATCGAAGTTGGGCAGAAACGCTACCAAGAGTTGTTACAAAATCGTTTAAACTCAAGAGAACCGGAACAATGAGCGAAAAGACTATTACCCAAGCAGCCGATAATATCTTTCTAGACCTCGGATTCTCATCTGAAGAAGCTGATAACTTACTAATCCGATCGCAACTAATTCTCGCCCTGACTCATCAGATTAAAGAGCGCGGTTGGACTCTCGATCAAACGGCTCAACATCTCCAACAGTCCAACGATCGAATCAAAGCTCTAACTCAAGGTAAAATAGGGCAGTTTTCCGTTGACAGTCTGATTGCAATGCTCAATAAAGTAGGTATGACTGTCAAAGTCGAAATTTGCCCCAAGGTAGCTTAGGTGAAAATTATGCAATTTGGCGCATTCTACAACTAAAACTCCCCTTCCAAGACTTGTTGGGCCGTCAAGTTCAACTGCGGAAAAGTCGGCGATATCAGCGCTTGTTCCCCTTGAAAAACCCCAACTTCGACATACTCACCTGATTCTAGTCGTAGTACCGCTACTATCTGCTCTTGAGGGTCAACAATCCAATATTCAGGGATACCCCGCGCTGCATATTGAGCTCGTTTACTAATGTAATCGCGATCGCGCCCAACTCTACCTGGACTAACAACCTCGACAACCAACTGAGGAGGCACCAAATCTGGGTAGCGGTTACCTGCGTCGCCCTCCCGCAGGATCGGAACTTGGATTTCGCACATATGTGTTCTGATCAGCCTCAGTGGGATGAACCCGCTACTAGCCAGAGTGAATAGTAGATAGTTAGCAATGAAATTGTTGGGGCCCGATTCGGGTGGCAATGTTACTAACTCTCCATCAATTAATTCGTAGCGGTTGTCGGTGTCGTCCTCATAGGTGAGGTACTCTTCAAAGGTAAGTTTCTGTTTGTGGGCTTGTGTCATCTTTTACCTTCCAGGATTGCTATTGTTATTAAAATGTTTACACATCCGAGGGAAGTGGCGGCCGCAGTATTGTAGGGTGCGTCAGCCCACACCGTTTACCTTAGCATGAAGGGGCGATCGAGCTGACGCACCCTACAGGCCCGCAAAAGCAAGGCAGGCTTTGATGTCTGCCGAAGTTAGTTCTGAAAAATCTTCGAGAATTTCTGCTTCCGTCATGCCACCTGCGAGATATTCTAAGATGTCGTAGACGGTGATTCGCATTCCCCGGATACATGGTTTGCCACTGCGTTTTCCCGGTTCAATTGTGATGATGTCGTGGTAGTCCATAAAGCAATATTTGGTACTAATAATCGCAATTATAGCTGCAAATAATCCTGGTTTGTTTAGGTCAGGATTTCAGGTTTGAGCAAGTAGGGGTAAAAAATAACCCTGACGTTAAAAGTAGCCAGGGTCGATGAGTTTTTATTCAATTAGTTTCCCCAGCGAGTGGGGAGTCTAAATGGCCGACACTCAGGTAACAATCCTAATCACCGCGATCGAGTTTCCATTCAATTAGTTTCCCCAGCGAGTGGGGACTTTTATTCTGTGATTTTGTATTCATTTCTCCAACCGTCAGCAGATGCCATCACTCCTATGCTGCCTTTTTCGGCCGTAAATTCAAATACAACGCGGATGCGACCGTTGTGGGGTTCGAATTCGGTTGCCCTGGCAATCTTTCCACCCATGAATGATGGGCTGGATCTTGACCGATGTAGATATATCTTATTGTCCTCCAGGCTTTCTGCGCGAGGGAGATTTATGACCCAATTTCCGCTAGTGAATGTATCCAGTTTTCCGGCCACCTTTTTGGGCTGATTAGACGAATCAATTTTATGGATAACGTGTATTGTTTTCATATTATATTTCTGCCTAACGTCAGAGATCAGAGACGACCAGTCTAGTTGCTTCAATTGCAAACCATGCCGACATGGTCGTTCTCTGAAGCGACTGGTTCGGCCTCTGTGGCTTGGATTTCTGGGTGAGATATTGCTTCATACGCCTATGGCTGGAATACTGTTTCCATTCAATTAGTTTCCCCAACGAGTGGGGAGACCTACATTGTACACCCAAGACAGCGCAAGGTGTCCAGTGTGGTATTTTTTGTCATTGCGAGCTCTTAGCGAAGCAATCGCCTAGTCTCTGCGATTGCTTCGCTACGCTCGCAATGACATATTTTAACTGGGAACGAGCAATCGCCTACTTTCTACGCTTTGCGCTTCCGACGGCGAATCAGCACACTCATCACTTGCTTCGGATTCGCTGCACGTTGTACGGGACTCCAATCGCCGACTTCCGCAAATCCCAGGCGGTACAAGGTGAGTATGGTTTCCCTGACAGCCTGGGGCGAACCTGTGATTGTTACACACACCACATCCTGTTCAGATGCTGCTGAGTCGTCATTTGGCTGATCGGATTCGTTATCGTCAGGCAAGAATTCCTGTGACATAATATGTTCTCCTGGTTTTGGGTTTTCTAGAAAAACCCAAAAACCCAGCCGCCCCGCATTTCAACGCATAGCAGGGCGGCTACAGAGGATGTTAAGATACTCCGTTAGCCTCCAGACTGCTACTACCAGTTTGGCGGTTATGCTGTCCATTGCTGCTACCAACAGCTTTGGGCAGTGCAACTAGATTTTTGGGCGACGCGGGCTACTTCCTCTACAAGCAAAGCAACCTCTAATTTCAAAGCGTAGCCGCAGACGGGGGCCTGTGTCAATCCATTTGGGATTTCGGATTTTACGGGAAGTTACCCACAATCAGGACACGGCATTGCCGTTTCCCTACAGTTAATCTGGCGATGGTTACATCTGTTGCGAGGGGGATCGATCGATTATTTTGGGGTAGGGAAACGGCATTGCCGTGTCCTCAATTCCCCTGTTGTCGATTGTTATATCCGATCGGACGGTGTTAGCAATATGAGCTGTTTTGATAAGATCGATCGCACTTCATCCAATCCCACCTCAACATCCACCAAAATCTCCCCCACTGTCTTCCCACCACCTTGTAGGGGCGGTGCCCCCGTGCCCGCCCTGTCTGGGGGGGGTGAACAACCTTGCAAAAACTCAAACTCAGCACTTGACAAATTGACCAATTGGTAGTTGCAATCAAACAATTGTTGACTCGGCCAACCGTGCATACAAACACTCAACTCTGGAATTGCCGCCAAAAGTGCCTTATCGTCCGACCAATCAATCTTAACTACAGGCTTTTTGCCCAAGAAAAACTCGTAATGAGTGATTTCCGTATCCAACAATTCAATTAATCGATAAAGCTCCCGTTCCGTCAAACCTTGAGCTCTTTCCATCAATTCCGGTGCTTTACCTAAAAGTCTTTCTAATTGCCAATACCCCGGATTTGAGAAACCGATAAATTCCAATCCAGAAGCGTCTATCAACTCAAACAATGTCTCGATATTGTAGTCAATTTCCTGCGGGTGAACGTACATATCCGCAAAACATTCGTCTCGGTGATTTTCTCCGGCCCAGCGCTGTTTTTCGTACTTGACAAGGCGGTTGTTTTCTGGTAAAGAAGCAAAGATTTGACGGCCGACTTTCACACCATCGGGATAGTCGCCTTTTTTGTTGCCTTGCAGAAGTCCGATCGCCCTTTGCATCAATTGAATTTCCCAGCGTCCGAGCTCAGCATACACAAAAATGTGCATCAAACCGCCCGCCGCCAACTTCGCCGCCAGCGCTTGAATGCCCCTAATCGGATCGGGTAAGTGGTGCAGCACGCCGACGCAGTTGATCAAATCAAACTCGCCCTCTAACTCGGCGACATCGTACAAGCTGAGGTGGCGAAAATCTGCTTCTCGCGCACCAGAGCGCCGACAGCGTTCTTGTGCTACCTTCAAAGCACCGGAACTAAGGTCGATCGCCGTCACCGACGCTTCAGGATTCAGGTGAATCAAATAATCCGTACTCGAACCCGTGCCACAGCCAGCATCCAAAATCCGAATATCCAGTTTTTGTGGCTTTTGGCCCGTGCAAAAATTGTAAGCATCTGGCCAACTCCAGCGCCAGTTGTATCCCGGTGGTGGTTCGTCACTC
The DNA here is from genome assembly GCA_004294385.1 of Oscillatoriales cyanobacterium. Lineage (GTDB taxonomy): Bacteria > Cyanobacteriota > Cyanobacteriia > Cyanobacteriales > Microcoleaceae > Microcoleus. Next base: position 12,956 of record REAP01000151.1, read on the forward strand.
AAAGGATCCGGCGGGAAAGGGAAAGTATCGTAAAGCCGACGAACGGCAGCACTTATATCAGGGGAAGTTTCCATCGGTTAGAGAATTTTTTTATTCAAAGTAAAGTATAGTCAATTAGCGACACCTACAATTATCGGCTCAGTAGAATTAAACCGTTACATCTGAGATCTTGCACCATTGTCAGCAACAGGCAAGATGCCTGTTCCACAAAGAGTGAGTTTTCTTGTGGAACAGGCATCTTGCCTGTTCAGAAAAAGCTTATTGAGAATGGTGCAAGATCTCAGTTACATCCGTTACATCCGCTACATCCGTTACAGAATCCGTTGCCGAACTTCCTTGTAATAAAACTTATCATTATTTCTCATATAGGGCCCCTTAAATCTATACAATAAGTTTCGACAGGCTTTTTAACAAATTCGGGTTATGAACCCCAAAACATTTTAATCTGAGAAAGTAAGTAGGCCGGAACCTCAAGCTAGGGAAAGGCAAAATTAGTCTGAGCAAACGCTGTAAAGATTTCAGATAGGGAGCAAGCAAATCCAATGACTGTAAAAGCAAGTGGCGGAAGTTCAGTTGCGCGTCCGCAACTATATCAAACTGTACCTGTCGCAACGATTTCGCAAGCAGAACAGCAAGACCGCTTCCTACAACGGGGCGAACTCAGCGAACTGGCGACTTATTTCAGCTCAGGCGCTCTGCGGATCGATATCTCTGCGACGCTGACCCAAAACTCGGAACTGATTGTGTCCCGCGCGGCCAACCGGATTTTTACCGGTGGTTCCCCGCTGGCATTCTTGGAAAGACCAGCAGAACCTGTGATGGCTATGGCTGGTGCGACTCGTGGCGGTTCAGGAAATGTCGCTGAAGGCATGAAACTGGGAACTGTCACCTACGTCGAAGGCCGTGCTGGTAAGAGCAGCGGTGGTGGCGGATTCTTGGGTTTGGGAAATCTGTTTTCTGGTGGCGGTAATGGCAGCGGCCCAATCCCCGCAGGATTTCAGCCGATTAATGTCTCGCGCTACGGCCCGGGAAATATGACCAAATCCCTGCGCGACTTGAGCTGGTTTTTGCGTTATATCACATATGCGATCGTTGCTGGCGATCCGAACATTATTTCGGTGAACGTGCGCGGATTGCGGGAAATTATCGAAAATGCTTGTTCGTCGGCGGCGACAATTGTCGCAATGCAGGAAATGAAGGCGGCATCTTTGAGTTATTTCAAAAAGGATGCTGAAGCTACTGCGATCGTTGGACAATATTTTGATGTAGCTATTACCGAATTCAAAGCTCCGACACCTTCACCCAAGGTGCGTCAGCGCGAAAGCAATGACCAGCAAGGGCTGCAACTTCCTCAAATCTACTTCAACGCAGCGGAAAATCGGGCGAAATTCGTGATGAAGACTGGTCTGTCTTCGGCTGAAAAGATTGAAGTAATCAAAGCAGCTTACCGCCAAGTTTTTGAGCGTGATATTACTCGCGCTTACAGCCAAAGCATTTCTGACTTGGAATCCAAGGTCAAAAATGGCGAAATCTCGATGAAAGAGTTTATTCGTCGCCTTGGCAAATCTCCTCTGTATCGTCAGCAATTTTTCGAGCCGTTTGTCAACAGCCGTGCTGTAGAATTGGCTGCTCGTCACTTCCTTGGCCGTGGTTTGAGCTCGCGGGAGGAGTTTAGCAAGTATTTTGCGATCGTCACGAAAGGCGGCCTAGCAGCCCTGGTAGACGCGATGGTCTATTCTCAGGAATATGCCGATTACTTCGGTGAAGAAACCGTGCCTTACCTGCGTGGTTTGGGCCAAGAAGCTCAGGAATGTCGCAACTGGGGGCCACAAATTGATTTGTTCAATTTCAGCGCTCCTTTCCGCAAGGTTCCTCAGTTCATCACTTTGTTCGCAGGCTACACTCAGCCTCTGCCAGACCAGCACGTTTACGGTATTGGTAATGATCCGCTGGAAATTCAGTTCGGGGCGATTTTCCCGAAAGAAACTCGTAATCCTAAGAACCGTCCGGCTCCTTTTGGTAAGGACACTCGCCGGATCTTGATTCGTCAAGGTGCGGGGATTGATAATCAATTGAGCAATCCGGGTGCTCGTGGTAATTCTCCTGGTTCTCTTGGCCCCAAGGTCTTTAAATTAGACCAGTTACCCAGCAACTATGTGGCTTCTAAGAAAACTGCCCGTGGTGTTTCTAGCAGCTACAGCAATGCTTCCAGTGTCAAATTTACCGAAAGTTCGACTCAAGCGGTGATTCGGGCTGCTTACCTGCAAGTGTTTGGTCGCGATGTGTTTGATGGCCAACGCCAAAAGGTGGCGGAAATTAAGCTGGAAAACGGCGATATTCCGATGCGTGAGTTTATTCGGATGTTGGCGAAGTCGGATGTGTTCCGCAATATGTACTGGAGTAAGTTTTACGTTTGTAAGGCGATCGAGTACATCCACCGCCGACTCCTGGGACGCCCTACCTACGGCCGCCAGGAAATGAATGCTTACTTTGACATTTGCGCTAAGAAGGGTTTCTACGCGCTGGTCGATAGCATCATGGATTCTCTGGAGTACAACGAGGCTTTCGGGGAAGATACAGTGCCTTATGAGCGCTATCTGACTCCGGCTGGTTTGTCGATGCGGACGATGCGATCGGGTTCCTTTGGTGAGAAGAAGGCTAATGTTGAGCCAACTCCTGAAACTCCTCGGTTTATCGAATTGGGTACTGCGAGTGATGCTGGAGATCTTCAGTTGCAAACTCGAATTGCTCAAGGTGTGAGCAAGCGCCGCGAGCAAACTAAGGTGTTCAAACTGACAACAACTTCGGATAAGGTAGCTTTGAAAACTTTAATTCAAGCTGTTTACCGTCAAATTTTTGAGCGTGATATCAACTCGTATGTTGTGAAGAATGAATTCACGGCGTTGGAAAGCAAACTTGGCAACAATGAAATCAATCTCAAGGAGTTCATTGAGTGTTTAGGTTGT
>REAP01000152.1 GCA_004294385.1 Oscillatoriales cyanobacterium
ATGAGTACAAAAACCTCCAACTTCTGCATAAACACTGTCACGACATAAAAACGGAAAATGACGGCTCCCTAACAAGAACCAGTATAACACCCGTTTTGAATTGAACCCTTAACAAAGGATGGAGATACCAAGGAGCGGAATGAAGCGAAAGTTTCACGTTCCGTTCTGAATGATAGGTAGGGGTAGAAATGCCCCTATCGACTCTAACGACTTTTGCAGAGAAAAAATTTAGGGACGCACTACATGATCGAAGTAGCCTTGCAATACCCGATGTTTGGCCCGGAGATTCAGTGTCCCCACTGTCGCCAAACGATTCCGGCTCTAACCCTCACGGATGCCTATTTGTGTCCGCGTCATGGGGTATTTGAGGCAGATCCAAAAACGGGGGATTTAGTTCACCTTCAGTCTGGGCGACACTGGCGGCACTGGGAGGATGAGTGGTATCGCCAGCACACTCATCCCGATGGAATTCGGTTTGAAATTCACGAAGCGCTCGATCGACTTTATACTCAAGGCTATAAAGCAACTCGCATCATCATTGCCCAACGCTATCGGGAATTAATCAGCACTTATTTAGAACGTACCACATCTTCGCGGGGTGAATCGGAATCGCTGATGCCGAAGCTTTACGGTTTACCTGTGGATTTTAGCCCGGAATCCCAGGAGGAAAGTTGTTGGGATGTGATTAATTTTGATTTGGAAAAAGAGCCTGGAGTTCCAATTCGATATCCCTATTTTCGGTTGTTTGAATAGTCATTAGTCATTAGTCATTAGTCATTTGTCATTAGTCATTAGTCATTAGTCATTAGTCATTTGTTGGTTCCAGTTACCAATTAGCAATGCCCAATGCCCAATGCCCAATGCCCTATGCCCAATGCCCCATTCCCAATTCCCCAATTCCCCAATCCAAAATCTAAAATAGAATGCACCATGCTTCGATTCGTACTGCTAATATTCACCGCGCGATCGCCTTTTACGAACAGTTAGGATTTACTGTCAGCGATCGCTTTACCACTGGTTACACTCTAGCCTGTTGGATGGAAGGCCTCAACGGACGCATCGAACTAATTCAAATCCCAGAACCAAAACCCGCGCCTGATGCTTTCGGTGATGAACATTATGTTGGATACTATCACTTATCTTTTGATTTAACTGAGGCGACAACTGATTTGCCTAGTTGGTTGCAGTCTCTGAAAGAGCGGTTTGAGGAAGCAACTTCTGAGGAACCAAGCCAGTTTCAGCCATTGAAAGTTCTATTAGAACCGACTCAACAGGCGATCGGGCAAAATGTTTACGAAGTAGCTTTTATTGCCGATACTGACGGTTTACCCTTAGAGTTTATCCGGCGGATGAATAGCTAATTAAGTCAGAGTTGAAACACTTCAGAAATCCCATCAGCGTGCATCTTTGTTCATCTGCTGATATCTGCGGTTAAAAAATCCCAATCCCACTAATCTGGTTTAATCCGGATATCAATTAACCAATAACTTCAGTAGAAGGAATAATGGGCGTTGCTGATTTACGGTATGAAAGGCTAAATATGCCCGTCATAGAAACCAGTATTCACAAAGCGTTTGGATTTTCAACTTATTTTTTTCATACCATGATTAAGCAACACCGATTTTTTGGGTGGCAATCAAGTATAATAGCAGTAATTTTTCTTTACTTACTGCGGTTATAGCCCGTTCGAGTCGATGCTCTAGTTCCTCAACCGTTTCCTGGATTTCTACCTGAAATTTGTTGGCCATATTGGATCTCCTCTACTTTTATCGGGGAGAACTGATGAAACCTACAAACTTTACTGTTATAATTGATATGGCTGAAACCTTAGCAGGCGAGCAGCCATTTTTACGCGTCGATTTTTAGGATATTGGCCGTCATATCTTTGGTGAGCTAACCCTTAATCCTAGTTCTGGCATGGGAAAATTTGAGCCTCCTGAGTATGACTACAAGCTTGGCCAATTGATGCCGTAATGGTCAAAACAGCAGTGTGAAGGATTAACAACTCAGTGTTTTGATATTCCGTCAGTGAAATTGTGTGTTAATTAAAGTTCTAAAATATTTTCCCAAAGCAATTTATTTCTTACAGCGATATGGTGCTAAATTCTGGATCAAGAATCAATCAAAAGGTTTGTTTTATCTGTGGCGCTGGTCACTCTGGCTCTACGCTTCTAGGACTTATACTGGGAAGTCATCAGGATTGTTTCTACTCGGGAGAGGCAAGGAAAGCCAGATTCATGCAAAATACAAACTACCCCATAAAAAGAACTTGCAACCTTTGTGGTATCAATTGTCCAGTTTGGAAAGATTTTATTACTAGCACTCACCTAGACTTATACGAACAAATATCGCTCAAAACACAAAAGCCAATTGTAATTGATTCTACAAAAAACACTTCTTGGCTAGAAGAACAAATAGCCACTATTCAAAAAACATCTTCCCAACCTTTTTTGATATTTCTCCAAAGAGATGGGCGGGCAGTTATCAATTCCCGCACCAGAAAATATCCTCAAAAAAATGTCAAAGAAATAATTAATGATTGGAAGGAACTCATTAATGAAACCCAAGAATTGTACCGTCATTTTAAGGGTAATAAAATTAAGATAAAATATGAACATCTTGCCACAAATGTAGAAAGTGTCATCAGAACCCTTTGCGAGTTTTTGGAAATAGACTATCAACCCCAAATGGTTAAATATTACCAGCACGAACATCATCCAGTAGGAGGAAACAACGGAACGAAGTTTTTAATAGTAAAGGCTCAACACAAAAATACAGAAGAATTTTTACCTAAGGTATCAAAGCGTTGCTCAGATTATTACCAAAATCATGGTTTAGAAATTACTTTAGATTTGCGTTGGCATCAAGAACTTGACCCTACTGTGGAGCGTTTATTTGAAGAAATTGCCGATCAAGAAAACGAAGAATTGAAATGGGAGGTGTAGCATCGAACCAACTTTTGATTTTTCTCAGACCTCTTCTCAACTCAAAATTGTTCGGAGTATTGTAAATTTGCCATGAAAATTCTGCTATTAAGCGTTTACCCTCCACAAGGAAGCGGCTCATAGCAATTCACTATGAATCTGCACTTAATATAGCTTCAAGGATATAGTCCCAACCACAGAGAGATAAAACTTCTTCATTCGTGAGAGATTTGATATTATATCTACCTGTTCTTTAAGTTTATCTAAACTCGAATAATTTTCCCACTTTAGGTCTTTTTTTGTATGTTCCCACAATCTTTCAATCGGATTTAATTCAGGACTATTTGATTAAAAAGACTTATGCAAGAGGTCTAATATGTCGCTTGTTACATAACTTTTAAGAATTGGTACAAGTTCGCACCACTATCATAAATTTACAGAAAAGTCAAGCACTTGACTTCTGATTTTTATGGTGATAATGTAATTTATCAGCTTTCCAAGTTAAAAACTCAGGCTTGGAATTAAAATACCATGAAAAAAATCGATTTAGTTTTTAGAACTGTTGGCGAAAGAACATCCCAAATAGCCTTAGACCTAGCTATCAAAAATATTCAGCCTCGTCAAGTTCATATTATTGAAAATGTTAAACCTTTTGCCCACGCTGTTCAGCAAATGCTGAAGATGAATTACGATTGTGATTTTGTTGTCTTCATGGATGCTGATTGTTTAATTATGGAGGATATGTCTCCTTTCCTTACCAGCAATAGTTTGCCCTACGTAGACTGTTATGTTCTTGATAAATTCAGAGGTCATATTCATTGTGGTGTACATATTACTAGAATTGATGTAATCAGAGAAATGCAAGCAATTAAAGTACCTGATAATGATGCTAAATATGTGTTAAGACCTGAATCAAGAACTCGTGGACTGGCACTAAAAGAACTGAAGCTAAAAAAAGCATTTAAGAAATTTAACATTATCCATGATTTTTTTCAATTCTATCACCATATTTTTGCCAAATGTGCTTTGAGAGAACTGAGAAGTCGCCAAGATTATCATCAAGCTAAATTAACTATTTGTCAGGAAGAGTGGGGAAGACAAGAAAAAGATTTAGATTTTTTGGTTGCTAAATATGGTGTAAATTATGCAAGAAAATATATTTCCAAGCAGGCAAGTCAGCCCGAAATTGCTAGGTTTATTGAAAACTTACCAAATATTGCTCTCCGCGAACTTAAGCAAATGAATATTTTGGAAAAAGCTCCTTTGACGTTAGCCGAAACTATAGAATTTTCAAGTAAAATTATTATTCAAAGACCCATGATAAGTAAAAAGATGAAAGTTTTTGGAATTGGTTTGAGTCGCACGGGAACTAAAAGCTTAACAATGGCATTAAATATGCTAGGGATTAATGTTGTTCATTATCCTGATGATGAGACAATTTTACAAGACCTGATGGCTGCTAAGTATGACTTTTCGATTCTCAATGATTATGATGGGATTACAGATATAACGGTAGCTCCTTTTTATTCTCAGTTAGATAAATTATTTCCTGATAGTAAGTTTATCTTAACCGTGCGTAATAAATTATGTTGGTTAAAGTCTTTAGAAGCTCACTGGTCAAAGAGGCCTGCGTTTGATTTCGCTCCTAGTAATGAGACTAAGATGCAGATCAGAAGATTATTAAGAGCGGCTGTTTATGGTACTTATGCGTTTAATGAAGATAGAATGTCTTATGTTTATGATTTACATTATAGAAATGTAGTTGAATATTTTAAAGACCGTCCAGAATCTTTGTTAATTATTGATGTTTGTGATGGCGAAGGATGGGAAAAGCTCTGTCCATTTTTCAATTTACCTATATTAGAAGAACCTTTTCCTTGGATGAAGAAGAAAACGGTTTTGACCGAAATATTGTCAGGGGTGAAGTGATTTTGCTATATCGAACGCAGGAAAATCGAGCTTGGTGCAAATAAAGAGGAATTAGGATGAGTGGCGTTCCTGTAGGAAGACCCCAAAAAATATTAGCAAGTCAAGGAAGAAACAAGCGAGCGTCAGACGAGAGAATTCGTAACTCAATTTGTCAGAAAATTTGGAGAAGCTAAAAGAAGATTCAGCCTTGGTAGAGTCATGGCTAAACTTTCTAATACTTCTGAAACAACCATCGCCATAACTTTTATGGTGATGAATCTTTCTGCCCTGGTACGGCAGGCTTTTTGACTTTTTTTTATGTCTATTTCACAACAAAAACCTTTTTTCATGTTTTCTGCCTGTGACGATTAGCACAGATTATGTTATCTTAACAATACTTAAAAAAATGGGTAGACAGAAACCGGGTTTTTACACCAAAATACTCGCCAAACACCCTCAATCTCGCTGAAAAACCCGGTTTCTTGAGCTTTGTGTATCAGCCATGTAATTACTTGCCCGCAATTGAGAACAGTTATTATTATTAATTAGTTCTCACCGTCACTACAAACTCAACAATATTTTTCTAAAAAATAGCTAGATTTTGAAATCAAAATCTAGTAAATTATCTTTTTAACCTATAATATGAACATCTATTCATACTATCAGGCATAAACAAAAACCCAGAAAACACCATGCAAAAAGCCAAATCTAGCGATTCCGGCTGCTCTAGTTGCAGTCACGACGACCACAATCACAGCAATGAGAATCATAACCATGACCACGACCACGGACACGACCACGGGCACGACCACGATCGCGACCATGAACATGACCATGACCACGGGAACGGAGATTTTAACTTAAAGCAAGAATTGATTCCTGTAATATCAGTTGTTCTACTATTTGTCGGAGGTTTAATTTTTGAAGAACAACTGCACAACACACCCTATTCTATAGGTGAGTATCTGGTTTTCATCCCAGCCTATCTTTTGAGTGGATGGAATGTTTTAACTATTGCCGGCCGCAACATTCTGCGAGGCAGAGTATTTGATGAAAACTTCTTAATGACTATAGCAACAGTCGGCGCTGTAGCCATTCACAAACTCCCTGAAGCAGTCGGGGTGATGTTGTTTTTCAAAATCGGAGAACTTTTTCAAGAATTTGCGATCCTCTTCGAGGGCTTCGCTAACGGGCGATCGCGTAAATCGATCCGATCGCTCTTAGAAATTCGCCCAGACAGCGCCAACCTCAAGCAAAATGGCGACATCAAAAAAGTTGCACCACAAACAGTAGCCGTCGGCGATATCATCCTTGTCAAACCAGGAGAAAAAATCCCCTTAGACGGTGAAATTATCGACGGAAATTCTCAGATTGACACATCTGCACTCACTGGAGAATCAGTACCTCGAACCGTGAAAGTTGGAGAAACAGTTTTAGCAGGAACAATTAACCAGACAGGAGTTCTTACTGTCAAAGTTACCAAAGTCTTTGGTGAATCTTCAATATCCCGAATTCTGGAATTAGTAGAAAATGCCAGAAGCAAAAAAGCTGAAACTGAGAAATTTATCAGTAAATTTGCCAGTTACTACACGCCTTTTGTAGTATTTGCATCACTAGCAGTGGCATTAATTCCGCCTTTGTTCATTTCAGAAGTAACTAATGCAGACAGATTTTTATGGGTTTACCGCGCCCTAGTCTTATTAGTTATTTCCTGCCCTTGCGGATTGGTGATTAGCATTCCTCTGGGATACTTTGGGGGAATTGGCGGTGCAGCCAAGCGCGGTATTTTGGTTAAAGGATCGACTTTTCTCGATACCCTAACAGCAGTCAAGACAGTTGTTTTGGACAAAACAGGAACTTTGACCAAAGGAGTTTTCAAAGTAGCACAAATTGTGCCTAAAAATGGTTTTTCCCAAACAGAGTTAATGGAAATAGCCGCTCAAGTAGAATCTCAATCAAATCACCCAGTGGCGAAATCGATCGTGGAAGCTTACGGTGGCAAGATAGATTCATCGGATGTGACAGATTACGAAGAAATAGCCGGACACGGCATTCGAGCCAAAGTAAATAATCAAATTGTGCTGGCGGGAAATGACCGTTTACTGCACCGAGAAAATATTGCTCACGATGTCTGCAATGCGGGCGGTACGATCGTACATTTAGCAGTAGACAACCGCTACGCTGGCTATATTTTGATTGCTGACGAGATTAAGGAAGATGCAGTACAGGCGATTCGCGACCTCAAGAAATTGGGTGTTGAGCGAATCGTGATGCTCACAGGAGATAATCAAGCTGTAGCCGATAGTGTTGCCAAAAAGCTCGGTTTAGATTCCTACTTAGCTGAGTTATTGCCCGAAGGAAAAGTTGAGGCGATCGAAAAACTGATCGGCGAATCGAAAAAAGGCGATAAAATTATCTTTGTCGGGGACGGAATTAATGACGCACCCGTGCTGGCTAGAGCTGATGTGGGCATAGCAATGGGGGGTTTGGGTTCCGATGCGGCGATCGAAACTGCCGATGTTGTAATTATGTCAGATGCACCGTCCAAGGTGGCTGAAGCCATCCAGATTGCCCGAAAAACTCACAATATTGTTTGGCAAAATATCATTTTTGCCATGTCAGTCAAAGGCATATTTATTGCTTTGGGTGCTTTTGGTTTAGCGACAATGTGGGAGGCGGTTTTTGCAGATGTTGGCGTGGCTCTAGCAGCTATTTTCAATGCCACTAGAGTTTTGAAATAGAGTTTTCGTAGGGTGAATATTTCTCACCTTCCCCCACAATTGAGACATACATTCTGAGGTTAACAATCTTATGCGTCGTCAACGTTCTCTGCCTTGGATTCACCGCTATTCCCGCTCGATTATGGCAGGAATTGCCTCGATAGGGGCTGCGGTAACTGCCTATCTAACCGCTGTCAAGTTATCGCAAGGAGCGGTAACTTGTCCCATAGCTGGCTGCGATATCGTGCTTTCGAGTCCCTATGCCTATGTCTTTGGTTTGCCTCTTTCTCTCTTTGGTTTTTTGGGCTATTTGAGCATGATCATTTTTGCAGTAGCTCCCCTATTTATCAATCCCTCTGAACAGAAAAGTCTCCGCTCTAAGTTAGAGTCTTGGACGGGACTATTTCTGTTTGCTGGTGGCACAGCAATGATGATTTTCAGTGGCTATCTGATGTATGTATTGACTGTTGATATCAAAGCAACTTGTATTTACTGTATTGCTTCTGCTTTGTTTGCAACTAGCTTGTTTGTCTTAGCATTAATCGGTCGCGATTGGGATGATATTGGACAACTATTTTTTATTGGAATTCTGGTATCTATGTTAGTGCTGATTTCTTCTTTGGCTCTTTATGCTGATGTGAATAATCTCGGTACTGCTAGGGAGACTAGCATGAATACTACAACATCTTCTGGTGCTTCGGAAATTGCTTTAGCGCAGCATTTAAAAAGAGTGGGAGCTAAAATGTATGGCTCTTTTACCTGCTCTCATTGTCAGATGCAGAAGAACAGTTTTGGCAAAGAGGCATCTCGCATTTTCAATTATATCGAGTGTAATCCTCAAGGGAAAAATGCGAGGCCTGATCTTTGTCAAGCTGCGAAGATTGAGGCTACTCCTGCTTGGGAAATTAACGGTAAGTTTTACGCAGGGAAAAAATCATTGAAGGAGTTAGCTGATTTATCTGGCTATCAGGGAAGTCGGGAATTTAAAAATCTGTCAAGTCAGGAACGTTGACAATAGTGCCGGAATGATATAGAGGACACGGCTTTGCCTAAGTCCCTACCGTGATTAATTGTAGGGACTTATATCGTTTCCGGTTGCATCGGAATGATTTAACCGCGAAGGCGCAAAGGACGCAAAGGAAGAGAAGAGAGAGATTAATAATTCCAATGCTAACGGAATTAAATAAAACCCGCGTCGGCGGGTTTTATCTTAAAGCTAATTGTTAATTACTGCCAATTTTATCTACTTCTGAGGAACAAGAGCTTCATTAGCAGCGACGGGACGGGGCGAGGAAGCGGTAGTTTTCAAAAGTGCGATCGCCTGGGCGTAGACAGGATCGTCTTTAGTAGCAACTAACGTCGGTTTGTTGGCTAATTTCAGCTTTTGTTCGTCGGTTACTTCGACTTTGACATCGGGAGTAACGCCCTTGTGGCTGATATCAGTACCGTTGGGAGTATAGTAGTGTGCGATCGTCACTGCTAAGCCGGAACCGTCGGACAAAGGATGCACCGACTGTACTAAGGCTTTGCCAAAAGTTTGACCGCCCATCACGGTAGCGCGCTTGTTGTCCTTGAGAGCACCTGCCAAAATCTCGCTAGCGCTGGCGGAGTTGTCGTCTACAAGCACCACCACAGGCTTGTCAGTAATCGCAGTGCGATTTGCTTTCATTTCCTGAGAATCTCCGGCGCGATCGACTGTACGGACGATCGCGCCTGTATTCATCCACATCCGAGCGATATCAATGCTGACTCGCAGCAGCCCACCGGGATTGCCGCGCAAATCCAACACAAAAGCATCAGCTTTCTGATCCGAGAGCTTTTTAATCGCCGCCTGCATTTGTTCGCCTGCGTGGGAGCTAAACTCTTGTAAACGGATGTAACCGACTTTTTTACCCGCTTCATTCTTGAGGCTGTAGCGGACTGCTGCTACCTCAATTCTTGCCCTAGTCAGGGTGATGTCAAACTCACTTTTGCCCTGACGAGCCATCCGCAGGGTGACTTTCGTGCCTTCAGCGCCCCGAATTATTTGAGCTGCATCGGCGACAGTCATGCCTTTGGTAGGTTTGCCATCAATTACCAAAATGCGATCGCCCGCTTGAATCCCAGCCTTGATGGCCGGGGAATTTTCCATCGGCTCAACAACTGTAATATCCTTGGTTTTCTCGTCCGCTTCCAGTCTCATCCCTACCCCTGTCAGTTCCCCAGAGGTTTGACTGGTTAGTGCTTCATATTGCTTTGGATCCATGAAGCGCGTGTAGGGGTCTTGTAATTTCTCTAAGGCTTTGCGGAGGGCGGTGTAAGCAGCTTCGCGAGAGGTATAATCTTTGCTCAGCAACTCTTGGCGGGCGATTTGCCAGTCAGTCTTGTTAAAGCTTCCATCAACATACTCTCGGTTGACAATTTGCCAAGCTTCGTCTAGAACAGCTTTGGGGCTATCTTGAAGCTCAGCGCGGACTGATTGACTCAGACCGGGCACAAGTAAAGATATGGAAGCGGTTGTGGCGATCGCCCCACTGAACAGGGCTGCCTGTAACTTAGAAAAGCGTCTGCGGGCTACATTCATTGAATTTTGCTCAATTTTATTTTAGATTTTTGATTGGAGATTTTAGAGCATTAGAAAAACTAAAATCTCTACTTAAACTATGTTATGGAGGTTACACCATCCTTTTTTATAGTTTAACGACCTTGATAGTCGATCGCCAACCAATCATTACTCTATTTTAATAAACTTAATTTTAAACTTGGATTTAATAGTGCCGTGAAAGCTAAAATCGAACTATTTTCGCAAAAGTGGTTGAGTCTGCTCGTCAGTGGAATTATTGCCACAGCAGCCTTAGCAGGGGTCGTTACCATACAGTCCAATCGGCAATTAGGTGGAATTAGTGCGATGGAAACTGAGGGGTCAAAGCCCGCACCTGCAATCTCTGCTGCCAGTTTCAAACAATCCGAACAGCAAGAAGCTCTGCGGCTGAAAATGCTTAAAGCTCTTCCTAGTTTTGGGTTTGACAATTTAGTTGCAGATTGGGCATTTCTCAAATTTTTGCAATATTTTGGCGATGACGAAGCGCGAGACGCCACAGGTTACAGCCTGAGTCCTGATTATTTTGACATCATCACGCAACGCGACCCCCGGCGAGTAGAAATTTATCCGTTTCTGTCAGTTGCTATTTCTTTTTACCAAGCAAAACCCGAAATTGCCGTGCAGTTAATGGAACGCGGTACTAGCGCCCTGTCGCCACAAATTGACCCGCAAGCGTGGACAGTCTGGCGAAATAAAGCTCTCGATGAATTGTTGCTGCTGGGTGACATTCCTGGGTCAATTCGATCGCACGAAATGGCTGCTGACTGGGTGGAAGGAACCCCACAAGGGAAGCAATTAGCGCCGATTTTTCGCGCTACTGCGGAGTTTTTGCGTCGAGATCCCGATAGCGTCCAAGTGCGGTTTGTGGCTTGGAGCTCGGTTTATGCTCAAACCAAGGACAACTTTGTGCGGATGAGGGCGAAACAAGCTCTGGTAAAGTTGGGAGCTCAGGTGCAAAAGGATAAGGATGGAAAGGAGAGTTTTATTTTGCCGACTCGAAAGTAAGTCGAAGGAAGAAGGAAGAAGGAAGAAGGAAGAAGGAAGAATACCCAACGACTGCGTTTACCCTGAGCCCTTCGACTACGCTCAGGGAACGCTTCAGGAAGAAGGAAGAATACCCTTCGACTACGCTCAGGGTACTGCTATTGGGTCCTAACTGTCTCGATTGTTGACTGCAATTCCTCAATTTTTCAATCGAAAATCCCAAATCTAAAATCTAAAATCCTTTTGACTGAGTTCCCGCCACTCACCGGGTTTGAGGCTTTCGAGAGTCAAATGCCCGATCGCACTTCTAACCAACCGCAAAGTCGGAAACCCTACTGCTGCGGTCATTCTGCGAACTTGGCGGTTGCGGCCTTCTGTCAGCGTCATTTCCAGCCATGCTGTCGGTATGCTTTTGCGAAATCGAATCGGCGGTTCCCTTGGTGGTAAAAGGGGTTCCGCTGATAATAATTGCACTTTTGCCGATCGAGTCCGATAATCTTGAATTGTGACACCAGTCTGCAAAGCTGCGATCGCACCTGCATCAGGAATCCCTTCCACTTGTACCCAGTAAGTACGGGGATGAGCGAATTTCGGATCACTAAGTCGATGCTGCATTTGTCCATCATCCGTTAGCAGCAACAAACCTTCACTATCGCGATCGAGCCTTCCCACCGCATAAACATCAGGAATTGGAATATAATCTTTCAGAGTTCTGCGTTTAACTTCCCCTGAGTTATCAGTGAATTGAGTTAAAACATCGTAGGGTTTGTAAAAGAGAATGTAACGAAATGGCATGAGCAATTAACAATTTAAAATGTACGATTTGGTTTTAATATTAACTGAATAGGTGTCAACTGAGATTTTGGATCATTGTTGATTAGCTATTTAGCAACAGGCAAGATGCCTGTTCCACAATACAATTACCTATTTAGCAACAGGCAAGATGCCTGTTCCACAATACAATTACCTATTTAGCAACA
>REAP01000153.1 GCA_004294385.1 Oscillatoriales cyanobacterium
AATTTTGGCGGTAGGGCATACCGTTACTGCTTCAGGAGGGAGAGTAAGACCGAGTAAAGGCACTGCTTTTACAAGGCATCTCCCTGTGAATGAAGAATCCTAGCCGTTTACGGCGGGGAGTGTCAACATCTTAATATTTCATTAGTCCTCTTGAGAGGACTTTAGCTATGAGACGGGGGTTTTCAACCCCCGGCGGGCTGGGAGAGAAATCCCAAATCCGATCGCACGTTGACGCATCAGGGAAATGCGATCGAGCCCCTACAGCATCTGGTGCGATCGAACTCACACTCGATCGCGGTGCTGACAATCGGATTTAAGTAAGCTAGAGTGAAGTTCCCTAGGCCCAAATCCTTGCGGGGCAAATCTTTTGGGGGAAAATATATCGGCGGTTAACTGGGTTGTGGGTTCGGAAATTTTATTTTTCAGCCAGATAACACATTTTGTGAATTTGTGCAAGGGGTTGTTATGAAAGTTGGGTAAAATGGGAATGATAAGTGTGGGATCGTACTGTCGAGCAGTAACTACCTGCAATACCATCTCTGAAACTATTCAGGAAGGCATAAATGTATAAGAGCAAATTATCTAAAGTTATCGTATCGCTGCTGCGGCGGATTGCTGGTGTGACGCGATCGGGCGCAAACCGATTAATGAGAGCAATGTTGCGATCGCTCATGGCAATGGGCCGACGGGCAAATTTGCCAGTGGCGGGGTTTGTGTTGCCCACTGTGACGATGGTGTTGCTGGTAGTTATTTTGTTGACTATTGCGATTACTCTGCGATCGTTCGATCGGGCTAATACTGCTCGCAACGTGCGGGTGAATCAGCAAGTATTGGCGGCGGCGACTCCTGCGATCGATCGGGCGAAAGCGAAAATTCAGTATGCGTTATCTGCTCAAGGAAGCGGAACACTTGAGACACCATCAGACTTGAGCGTTTATCAAGCGATGGATTCAGATCGCTTTAAATTTGGAGATGAGAATGCCCTACAGATTAAGTTTGATCTTGATAATTCAAAAGTAATTAATTCTACAGATCTAACTAAACTAAATGAAAATGAGAGAATAAATACCGCTTGGAGGTTCCCGGTTGATACCGACAACAACGGGAAATTTGATACATACACTCTATACGGGATATATTTTCGCAGCCCTACTCGCGATAAGGAGACAGGAGAGTTTAATAGATCCAGAAAAACTTTAGAAGCCAGAACCCCTCCCATGTCGATATCACAATCTGGCAGCGCGATATGCAAGGCAGCAGCAGGTACTAGCTCTAGCTTGGTAGGCAGTTCAGACTGGTACAAAGCAGAAGGTGTTCTCAAAAAAAGCTTCTTTGTTTACACGGTGAACGTGCCGATTACTAATATTGCGGGACTCGACACCGCAAAATACGACACATTTAAAGGAACTCCAAGTTTCTCAGCTTTGGAGTATCAACAAGACCAAAAACGCATTCCACTACAAAATAATGCGGTGGTTTATGAAGATGATTTAGAAGTATCTCCAGGCCCGGATCTGCGTCTGAACGGACGGATATTTACTAATAGTAACTTTGTTGTCACCCACACGAACACAGGCCCGGTGACTTTTTATCTCGTTAGCAGCAAAGAGTCTTGTTTCTACAACCTAGAAAATAGCAAAATAGTTATTAGTGGTAATGTGGTGAACGGCTTTTCTGGAGGTGCTGACAACATTTCCAAAGATATCGGTGTTCATCTATTTGGGAAAGAAGCTACCGATCCAGTTATAACAAAAGCAATCAAAGGCCCAAGCGCTCAATCTGTAGCTTACAAAGATGGTGCTTTGGGTGTCATTTACAACAACAAGGCTTATTCCGATCGCATCGGCCTGTTAGTTTCCGAACAAATAAAAAAGACTACTGTCGATCCCAAGGAAGTTACGACTGCCATTGCCAAACAGGTTCTAGAGGAAACAGACCCCACGGCTCCCAGCGACGAGCGCAAAAAAGAGATTCGAGAACAAAAGCTGGAATCTTACTTTAGATTGCGGACGCGGAAAGTGCCGTTTGCAGAAGTGACGCCTGCTAGTGTAAACTCATGGGCTGGCGTTGACCCTGCATCTCCCTTCGGCGGTACAGGGGAGGCACTGCGACCGGTGGATCTCTGGGTTATGCCTTTGGATGGCAACACTAAACTCGATACAACAAGTGTCAGGTTGCAAGCCAACAAGCCAGAGAATGTAGAGAAAAATAATAAAGAATCCGAGTTAGGCGATCGCATAGTCGTAGGCAACAACCTGCCAGCACTAAGATGGGATACTAATCTGACAAAATTTGTGGGTGAGGGTCAGGAAGGAAGAGAAAAATTAACAGGAGTTAAGTGGCTGGATGATACAGAAGATCGGTATCGGGAACCCCAGGTCAAGCAGTTCGCTGATGTAGGGGGGGCGGAGCGGGATGGCTTCTGGGAAAAAAGTTCTGCCCAACTACCTAAAACAGCAGTTGATGGCATTGGTGGACTGCGGGTAATCACAGGTGCCGGCGTTTACGAGCGCACCAACTCTTTTCTGCCACCCCCCAGAGTCTTCAATCCTGCTTCTAATTCAGTATCGGAATACTACGACGATCCCACAACTACGGGACCTACTAATGTAGAAAAGTTCCCGGTTGTTTGGCCAGATTCCATGCCGATGTCACCCGGCCCGAATTCTCAAGTGTATAACAATTCTACTGCTGGTCCTGTCGGCTGGACTCCTTTGACGACGACCGCTTGGGAGGCTTTACCCACTAACGGAACTCTGGCAGGCACAATTGACCCTACAACTCGCCAGTGGGCTAAGGGCGACTTGCGGATGCGCGCCACTGTAATCTATCACTACGCAGACAACATAAGCGATCAAACTGAAAACGCTAAATTAGCAGATTCACCCCTGGCTTGTGTGAGCAGCTATTACGATCCTAGCTACCGATACAGCATAGGTACGACTTTATTTGATTCCAGTCTCAATCGTCCAGGTTTGCCATCGGCAAGCAACCCAAATGGTAAATCCAACAATGGCATCGTCTATGGCCCTCCCGCAGCGAGACCACCAGGTGCAACTATGGTATCCAATTTCCCGACTAACCCATTAGTGGATCTGAAGCCAGCAGGAACAACAGACGAACGCTTGAATTATCAAGGCAGTATCGTTTTCCCCGATGGTCGGTTTGTCAACGAGACCTTAAGGAAGGCTTTGCAGAAGGCTGACGCAGAGCGCACCTTATCGGAAAAAGCTGCGATCGACTCTACTCTTTGCTCTTTTAAAATTTTGGCAAATCCGACTTCAGGCTTTGATAATACCTATCTGGCTCACGGGACAATTCGAGAAGTTGCTTTTCTCAATCCTAGGGAAGTTAAGGCGATCGACCAGGACAACTCAGCTACTGCGGTGGACGAGACTTATAGCCTCAGCAGTCCGTTAAGTTCTTCCACTGGTACGGGCTTGATGGCTGGAACTCAGCGCGCACAGCTAACAGGAAATTACGATCTTCCCCTAGCAGAACGGGAACCCTTAGAAATTCGGGTCACACAATTAGATATTAATGTGCTCAGAAAGAAAACCATCCCCTACAAGCGAACTCCCCCTATCAGCAGCATTAATCCAGAGTATATGCTACCCTACAGCGGCATCATTTATGCGAGCCGTGACGATGCAGCACCCGATCGCAGCGATCGTAGTCCCAATAGTGCTGGCACTGGCATTGATGCAACTCGCAGCAAACTAAGCAGCTCAACAGATTCTAGGCTTGACCCCAGCCGTCGTCCTCACGGGATTATGCTGATTAACGGATCTGAATTGGGTCGGCCAACAACTGTAAAAACCTTGCCAGACGTATTCAAAGAGAAGGGTTTGCTGTTGACTTCTAACCTGCCGGTGTATATCCAAGGCGAATTTAACAAACATACGAAGAAGGAATTTACAGGGGCTTTTAGTTGGACTCCCACCGATTTCTACGGCCGCAAGGGTGACGACCTGGATCCTAATTTTGCTTGTCGAAATGGCGATTCCCGATACCCAGGCAAATGCTCAGGGAGCGATAATTGGCGAGCAGCAACAGTGATCTCGGATGCGATAACACTTCTCTCTAAGCCAGAACAAGATAACTTTGATGCAGGATTCCGCTACGGTGTCCGCAATCAGGGAGATTTTGACCTGAGAAATAATGCAGGCAGCACAGTAGTGGGCTATGACTTCAATGGCGATGGCAATATTACTGCTGCTGACACAGCTAATGAATTGGACTTCGGCTTTGACCTAAATGGCAGAGATGCAAATGCAGATGGGAATCTGATTAACGATACGGGCGTTCCAGGGGCGGAAGTAACGGCTAAAGCCGCGAGGAGGATTAACGGTTTTGGTGCTAACAACTACGTTACTAACGGTCTGAGTAGCGGTGCTGCTTTTAACATTATCAAGGAAGAAAAGTAT
Source organism: Oscillatoriales cyanobacterium (assembly GCA_004294385.1). Lineage (GTDB taxonomy): Bacteria > Cyanobacteriota > Cyanobacteriia > Cyanobacteriales > Microcoleaceae > Microcoleus. Next base: position 4,428 of record REAP01000153.1, read on the forward strand.
GGGGAAACTTCGGGGACTACCGTTCTACCTTCACCAAAAGACGAAAACTACCGCACTGACAAAGTTGATCTTCCCGCTCCCAACAGTTCATACTTCAACAATTTTATTACCCCAGTTCAGCGACGGGCTAATAAGGACATTAAATTTCCAGAGTATGTCATGGAAATCTGCCGGAAGTTGCCTGTTTCAGCTTGCGGGCCTAATGACTGGGTAGTTGGTATTGACGCAAATGCCAATCAGCAACTTGATTCTGGTGAAGATCAGCGGGCAAGCGCTCTCCCAGCAGGTACACCTGTTACTCAACTTTTATCAGGTACAACAGCTAAACCAGCTCTAGATCGAGCTGATGGCAGATATCCCCGTCGCGTAGCTTTTGTCCGACACATCTCAGGTGCTACTAAGCAAAATAAGCTGGTGCTGGATGGCACTATCCCTGTCGCCCTGGGAATTAATGCTGACAAAGTAGCTTTCTATGCTACGGGAGGTGATGTGTCTGTTGACGGGAGGACACCAGATCCCAAGATAACTACTAAGAATCTTACCTCTGATCGGCCTCAGCTAGCAGATAACGCTCTCTGGTATGCGACAACCACGACTCCAACCACTCCAACGGGAGGAATTGACTATGGCAATGATAAACCTCTGTTTTACGCCAAATTACCAACAGGTACTGGCGGAGTTGCTAATACAGTTGAGCAGCCACAGCTAAGACCTACTTTGCAGATTCGGGCCACAAATTCTAATCCTGCGGCTGGTCCGCTCCCAGGACAAGGCCCCAACGCCAATGACGGAACTCGATGGATGCAAAAAGCACGAACTACGGAGTTTAACCTCATAGTCGCGTCAAATGATGTTCCTTCACGGGCTCTGACTCCTACCCTTGGCGAAACCAATGGTGGTATGCAAAACTTACCCCGCTTTATGGAAAATTGGAAAGATCTAACTACCTCGATCGCAGGTTCGTTTATCCAATTCAAGCGCAGTGCTTACGCAACTGCTCCCTACCAATCAGTTCTTAATGCTTCCACTGCTCCGGCTGCTCCGTATAATACCAAACTCTTCGACACCGATAGTACCCCCACCACCTACAGAGTTCAAAACGCAGGTGGTGCGATCGGCTATTTCGTTGCACCCAATCGGAACTGGGGATTTGATGTAGGTTTGCTTTCACAGCCCGCCGACTTGTTCGCCCAAAAATTCACTCTCCCTGCTTCTCAGAAAAAACCTGACGAATACTTCAGAGAAATTAGCAGGGATGATGACTGGGTGAAATCTTTACTGTGCGCTGAAAAATTGAAAGATGATCGCACTCTCTCTGGTAACTATGCTGCCAATGACAGCGATGATACAAAACCCCCAATAAAAACCTGCCCTAAACTTGGCTAAACGCTCACATTCCTGAGTTCTAAATACGGAGTGCTTACGATGATCAAACGCCAACAGATACAAAGTTTAGACAAATCTCAAGAAGCCGGCTACACGATTATCGAGTCATTGGTAGCGATGATCGTGGTTTCGGTGCTGATGATTGCGATCGCCCCTGTGATGGCTTACTCAGTAGCCACTCGTGTCCAAGCCAAACGGATAGAAATGGCAACTCAAGCCGCCAAAACCTATATTGAGGCGCTCAGATCTGAGGCGCTAAAACAAGGTACTCAGGGGTTTCCCACTCAGTACACAACCAACAATCAATTAGAAAACACCCCCGCTCCAGCCAACAGCAACGCCCTTTACTGCATAGACAATGACGGGAAGAACTGTACGTCTGACAGCAATCAAGGCCTTCTAGTTCAGGGCTATTACTTTAACAAATCACCAGCTACTACAGATCCGACAAGAACAGGTTACAGCTTAATAGTTCGTGTTTACAGGGCTGGTGCTTTTAAGGATGGCGGGACACTGACAACTCAGAAAAAGCAAGCAGATCAAAATATACAAGTACAGCAAGGAATTAGCAGTGCTGGGCTGGGAAATCTCAAAGCGCCTTTGGTAGAAATCAGAACAGAAATAGGTGCCACTGATCGACAAGGTGCTTACAACAGTTTTTGCGATCGTATTCCCGATGGCTGTAAGCAATAATCAAAGTCCCCGTTATTAAATTAAAATCGATTCCCCATTTGACAAAGGAAATATTCAAAATGAAAACTTTACTCAGGTTGCTTCTAAAAACTCAGCACCAGCGAAACCGCTCTAGGCTAACTCAAACAGAAAAGGGCATGACTCTAGTCGAGCTATTAGTCGGCTCGATTATGGCATTTCTCATCATCACGCCGATGCTCGGTTTTGTAGTCGATATGCTGAATACCGACAGGAGGGAACAAGTCAAATCAAATACCGAGCAAGACCTTCAGACGGCCGTTGATTTCATCTCCCAAGATTTGAGCCAAGCTATTTATATTTACGATCAGGAGGGCATCAAGGATATTCAAAAAACCACTACTAAACTTCCTCCTTCCCCTGCAAATACTACTGGTACTCCAATTTTAGTATTCTGGAAGCGACAGCAGATGAAAAACTCTCTTCCTATTAATAAGGTAATTAATGAAAATGTAAAACCAAGACAATGCGATAATGCTGGTATTAATTGTAACGACACTTATGTACTATCATTAGTTGCCTACTACCAGATCAAAGAAAACGACCAAAAAAGTATTTGGTGTCAGCCTTCAGGAGACACTTGTCCTACCCGTATTGCTCGCTATGAAATTAGGGAGCCAATTAGAAATCCCTATACAGAAAATGCTGAAAAACCTTATTATGACCCGGCAGACTTAAGTGATAGTCAACAAGGCACTGGTATTTTTAATCCAGAGTTTAGCTTTAGTAACCCCACAGAAAAATTGCCAACGGGAGGTTCGACAAACCCTGAAGTATTGGTTAATTACATCGACCACAATCCAGGGCCGACATTGCCACTCACTGAATGTCGGACGGCTCTTGGTAATCCTACCGACCCAAAAACTACAACACCAATCTCAGAAGACACTCTAAAAGTAACTGATAAAACAACAAATACTAATAGCTTCTACGCTTGTGTCGATACAGAGAAAAACATAGCCAGAGTTACAATCAGAGGAAATAGCCTGCGTCGCCTTCAAGCCGATGCTAAATACGACCTCAAAAACCCACAATCACCATTTTTTCCAACAGCAAGCGTGCAAGTAAAAGGTCTCAGTGGTTTAGGAAAATAACCGATCGCCCAAAACACATTTCCGAATCGCGCCACTAGCAGATAAAACAGGAGAATAACATGAAAATCCCAATATTATTAAAACTTTTGCAGAGTTGTCACACCAAAGCAACCCCCAATTTCCCAAATACTAGATCCAGAAAAGGCGATCAGGGGTTCACGCTTCTAGAATTGATCGTGACAGTTTTAGTATTAGGTATACTAAGCTCGATCGCAGCTCCGAGTTGGCTAGCATTCATCAACAATCAAAGAGTTCGCACAGTCAACGATCGCGTTTTGCAATCACTACGAAGTGCACAAAGCGAAGCAAAGCGAACTAAACGCGATATCATAATTACATTTTCTGCCACACCTGTCGATCCGCCAACAGCTACGATAGATACCATTCCACCCAGCCTCAATTTGTCAGGACAACCACAACCATTACGAGTAGAGACTTTCAACGCCGGAGGTGAAATCAAATCCGGCACTATTGCACTTTTAACTAATGCAGCTACTACTCCTGTTGATACTGGTGTTCCTGCAAACTCGATCGTTTTTGACTATCAGGGAAACGTGAAAAAACTTCCCACAGATACATCAGATTCAACAAAGAGTAAGGCATTTGTAGTCACAGTTTCTCCTGTTTTTGGCGGTGTTGTTGGCGGTCCTAAAAAGTGTGTATTTGTCGAAACTATCCTAGGAGGAATGAGAACTGCTGAAGGAAAGGATCCCGCAACTGGGTGTCCATGATAGCTTTGAATAAATTTAATCTCTCACATCTATTCCGCGTCAGTCCTGAATTGTTAAGATATATTAAATTAAATTATTTTATACTTCAAATCCAATAAAAATCGACAAACTATGATACCAAAACTAAAACAAATCAGAGCGCCAGTCGAAATTTAACCGCTTCCCCACGAGTCCGCCGGGGGTTGAAACCCCCGTCTCAAAGCGAAAGTCCTCTCAAAGAGGACTAAAAGGTTTTTTGGGTGACGACATTGCGATACCAAACAACAACCGCTCTATAAAACTTACCCAAAGCTACCCATTGATTAAAACCTTTGGACTTTGGTGTTTATTTCCTGTTTCAGCGTAGTCTCAAGATGACTCTTGAG